>CAZUGH010000001.1:0-34554 GCA_964619785.1 uncultured Lachnospiraceae bacterium
ATTCAAGGGGATAATGATGAAGTAGTAAAGAAAAAGCCAGTTTGTGCTAAAGGAAATATTCGGATTGAAGGGACAATAAAATGGACAAAAATATATCCTGTTTTTTATACAAAAAGAGAATATACCAGTAAAAATATACGCCTTACAATCCTGCAGTTAGGTGGAAAACAGATTGCTCTAAAAAATCCATTAAAACAATTTGATAAATCTTCTAAGTATGGTATAATATCTAAGGTATGCTACAAAAATGAGAATCATTTTCTTGGAATTGACTTTACGGTTTATCAACGCGATTATCGCGCTTTTGTAGAAAAAAAGTGCCGCTATCATGTTGACCAGATGAAAAAGCTAGCAGCAAGGGATTATTCCAGTTATTTAAAACAACAGGAGAGGACAGGATGCGTTATCCTTTCGAAGGAAGCCAAATTGTACCCAAGTGATAAGAACTGGTTATTACAAGCATCTACCCATATGATTGTACCACAAGAGCAAACCAAACAAGTCAGGCAGGAAGAATGGAGTGTTGAAGATGGAACAGATGATGGAGATTCCAGTGGAACATGAGAAGAATATTTTTGGTGGGCTTGATTCCTATGTGAAAAAGATAGAGAAGCAGCTTGATGTTCAAGTTGT
Organism: uncultured Lachnospiraceae bacterium; assembly: GCA_964619785.1. Lineage (GTDB taxonomy): Bacteria > Bacillota > Clostridia > Lachnospirales > Lachnospiraceae > CAZUGH01. The sequence goes on from CAZUGH010000001.1 coordinate 634, forward strand.
TCTTCGTGATGGTGGAATCAAGATAACAGGTCCCGAAGATTCTGTTGCTAAGGCAGAACGTGCTTTTCAGGAGCTATTGACTTTATCTATGAATGGTAACGATATTACAGAGCAAAATGTTGATTATATATTAGATTTATCACAAAGCCAATCCGAGACAACAATGGCAACGATTGATAAAGATGTGGTTTGTCATACGATACAAGGAAAACCGATTAAGCCAAAGACATTAGGTCAAAAGAACTATGTTGATCAGATACGCAACAAGATGATGGTATTTGGTATCGGACCTGCCGGTACTGGTAAGACATATTTAGCAATGGCGATGGCGATTAAGGCATTTAAGGAAGACGAAGTAAGCAAGATTATACTTACTAGACCTGCCATTGAAGCAGGTGAGAATCTAGGTTTCTTGCCAGGTGATTTGCAAAGTAAGATTGACCCATATCTTCGGCCGTTATACGATGCACTCTATCAGATTATGGGCGCGGAGAGTTATCTTAAGAATTCCGAAAAAGGACTCATTGAAGTGGCTCCCCTTGCGTATATGAGAGGGCGAACCCTAGATAATGCTTTTATTATACTAGATGAAGCGCAAAATACGACACCAGCGCAGATGAAGATGTTCTTGACTCGAATTGGATTCGGATCAAAAGTAGTGATTACGGGTGATCTTTCACAAAAGGATCTTCCGAATGGACAACAGTCAGGACTAGAACAGGCCGCATTCGTTCTTAAGAATGTTGAAGAGATTGGATTTTCTTATTTAACCAATAAGGATGTTGTTCGACATCCATTAGTTCAAAAAATTGTACATGCTTATGAAAAATTCGAAGCTAGGGAAAAGTACAAAGAGAATCGTAAGCCAGCAAATCGGAGGAAATCATAACGATGACATTATATCTAGAAAATGAGGTTGATGCTAAGTTTGAATTTGATATAGAAGAGATATGCAACCGTTGCATTGAAGCTGTTCTTAACAATCTAAAGTGCCCTTATGAATGTGAGATTAGTGTTACCATTACAGACCCTAAAGGAATTCAACAGTTAAATAAACAATTCCGCCAGGTAGATTCCGTTACGGATGTATTATCCTTTCCGATGATGGAATATGAAAATCCTGCTGATTTTGAATCAGATGTATTTATGAATAGTTTGAGTATTTCTCCAGATACTCAAGAATTAGTATTAGGAGATGTAGTTTTGTGTGAAGAGGTAATACGCCGACAAGCAAAAGAGTTTGGTCACAGTGAACTACGTGAATTTTCATTTCTAGTTGTGCATAGTCTGCTCCATCTATGTGGATTCGATCATATGGAAGAGGATGAACGATATCAGATGGAAGGAATGCAAAGGGAGATTATGGAGCAATTAAATATAATGAGATAAGTTAAAGGAGAATGAAATGGACATCAAAAGCAAATTAAAAGTAATTATTCCTGTTGCGGCTGTATTACTGGTTGCACTTGTACTAGTTGCAGTATTCACATTGGGCGGATCAAGTAAGACAGGTGAGCCATCACAGGTTGCAAATGAACCAGCAGTTGCCACAGCAGAGCCTACACCTACACCAGATCCTCATGCAGGCAAGGTACAGAGTTATTTGACAGGTGAGTGGATAAGTGAAGCAAAAGCGGCCAAGAGACCATTTGCTATCATGATTAACAACATTGGTTATGCCAATGCACATCAAAAAGGCACTGCTCAAGCAGATGTTTTATACGAAGCACTTGCTGAGGGTGGAATCACTAGAATGCTAGCAGTATTTCAGGATCCATCTAAGATTAAGAAGATTGGTTCCGTTCGTAGTGCTAGACATTATTATGTAAGCTTTGCAAGTGAGTGGAATGCTATTTATTGTCATTTTGGACATACAAGCTATGCATTAACTAAGATTGCAGCACTCGGTGTAGATAATCTGAGTGGTTTATCTGCAATCGGCAGCACCGTTTATGCAAGAGATAATGGTTATCGTGCACCACACAATGTATATGCTAGCGGTAAAGGAATGGTTGCCGGTGCTAAAAAGCTAAAATATTCATTGAAACAAAATATGAGTAAAGTAGCTAAGCATTATTCATTCTATGAGGAAGATACGGATCTAACTCCTGAAGTGACCGAGTCTAAGATTAAGGATGCAACGAAAGTTGTTCTTCCATTCTCTACTTATTCTACTGCATACTTCACCTACAACGAGAAAGATAAAGTGTATGAGAAGTACGAATATAAGACAAAGCATATGGATACAGCAGCTAACAAGCAACTTACATTTAAAAATGTCATCATTCAGTTGGTTGAAGAGCGCAATATCGATCATAATGGATACCAAACGATGAAGATTCATAAGAAGCGTGGCAAAGGATATTATTGCACGAATGGTAAAGTTATTCCGATTGAATGGAATAAGAATGAAGAAGAAGGAAGAATGTGTTATTGGGATATGAACGGTAAGAAGCTTAATGTCAATGTAGGTAAAACTTATATTGCTGCTTTCCCTACTTCTGAGAAAAAAGGAATCACATTCACGGCAAAGAAAAAATAGAAGGGACGATCTTTTAAGTGAGTTCTAAAGAAAAAAAGAGTTCAGATTTCTTAAAACAGGGTGGACTGCTCGCAGCAGCCTCCCTGCTTGTACGTTTTATCGGAATGTTATATCGTATTCCGATGTCCAACATATTAGGAGAGCAGGGTAATGGTATCTATGGATTGGCTTTTGAAATCTATGATATCGTACTTATTATATCAACTTATAGTATGCCTTTAGCACTTTCCAAGATTATATCTACCCAAAATGCACAAAGACAGTATCGTAATATGGGCAAGACATTTAAACTAGCCTCTGTTTTTGCGCTTATTTCTGGTGGATTTTTTGGAACACTCTTATTCTTTGGAGCTAATTTTGTTGAAAGTCTTTATCCTAAATACCCTGGTGTCAATATACCACTTCGTGTATTAGCACCAACGATTTTTATTGTTGGATTTCTCGGTGTAATTCGCGGCTTTTTTCAGGGCAAGAGAACGATGGTCCCTACCGCAGTATCACAAGTTATTGAACAAATTATCAATGCATGCGTCAGCGTTTATGCTGCACATCAATTTATTCAAATTCATTCTGATTCAGAATTTCAAGCTGCCTGGGGTGCCGCCGGAGGTACGTTAGGTACCTGCTTAGGAGCATTATCTGCTTTGATTTTTATGGTATTCATTTATCTATGTTATCGGCCTGTTAAAATCAAAAAAGAGCGACAAGATCCACATCGTCGAGTCACATCCACAAAGAATATTTACTTGATTTTATTTGCGACAATTATACCAATTATCATAAGCCAGACTGTTTATCAAATCAGTGGAATTATTGACTATTTCCTTTTTGGGCAAATCATGGGAGAACGAGGAGCATCAGGGGAAATGATTTCATCACTTGTTGGGATGTATAGCTCCAAATATCGAGTGTTATCAGCAGTTCCCATTGCAATATCTACTGCCATGGCTTCCTCTATGATGCCAAGTGCAGCTGCTTCCTTTGCCGAGGGCAAGATTGATGTTGTTAAGGAAAAGATTGCATCTGCTGTCAAATTCAATATGATTATTGGTTTTCCATGTGCCTTTGGTCTAGGAATCATGGGACAACCCATCATTAAGCTATTATTCCCTGGATTTGACTATGTATTTAGTGGATATATCATGTTAGCGGGCTTTGCTGCAATTATTTTCTATGCATTATCCAATGTAACAGGTGGTGCATTGCAAAGTGTTGACCATATGAAGACGCCAGTTATTCATTCGGCGATATCATTATTAGCACATATTATTATTGTGACAGCTTTTCTGAAATTCACAGATATCGGAATTTATGCATTAGTAATTGGCAATGTTACATTCCCAATTGGCGTATTTGTACTTAATTTTCACGCATTGAAGCGCTTTATAGGTTATAAGCAGGAGATTACAAAGACAATTCTCACACCATTATCTGCATCAATATGGATGTCAATTCTTACATTCATGATTTATTGGACCATGGGATTTGTGATACCATCGAATCTAATTCGAGTTATCATCTCAGTTATGATTGGAATGGTTGTATATTTTGTTGTATTCATGCTATTAAAGGGAATTAATAAAGAAGAATTGCTTGAGATGCCAATGGGACTTCGCATCTATAAGCTAGCTCATAAATTTAAATTAATGAAATAAAAAAGGCGGCCAGATTGGTCGCCTTAACTTTATGCTATTATGCTAAATAATCATTAAGATAGTTGTCCGTCAGTTCCTCAATCAGAGAATCATCTGCCTTTGGAAACTCATCAACTGCATCTTGCAACATATTCTCTAAGTAAATGAAATATCTCTTTTCTTCCGAAGATTCACTTTCACCAAGTTGTGTGAAATATTCATCTGTAAATCGTTCCTTCATCCACTGATTAATCTTATCCGTTAAAGTTTCTTCCTCACCAATATTTGCTTTGATTCGTGATGCCATTATGAGCGAGTGGATTCCAATAATCGTGAATATAACAAAGAGTATCAGCATGGTAACAATTGAAAATGTAGTCATTAATGTGAGTATCTTCAAAACATTTAATATAATAAAGATAAAACCAAGTATGGCAAATCCTAAGAACGAATACCCACTGAATTTAAAATCATTATATTTATCTGCTGTTTTAACATAGATTGAACTTTTCGAGTTGCGAAGTTCACGAAGAATCTCTTTCCCCTTTTCTTCTTCGACATCATCTTGCTCCTCATCGGATGGTACTACAACTTCGTCTGGATTCGATACGGTATCAATGTTGCTTTCCATAGCAACAGCAAATCCAATCATTAATTTCTTAGCTTGTTCTAATTTACTCTCGGGAACTAATATTTCCTCATCACCAAACTCATTCTCAACAATCTGATAATCGGTCAATCCCTCATGTTCCATGAAAGCAACAAATTTCTCTGTTGTATCATGACTAGGAGAAGTGAAGAGAATCTCTTTATTATCAGCGGCGGTAAGTTCATCAACTAAATCAACGTCACATTCTGAGCATCTAGTGATACCTTCCCGGTATTCATTCTTGCATTTTGGGCACCATGGCATAGCTAAGTCCCTCCTTTGTTTTCTTAAGTTACATACTAGCATAACGAAATGTCAAATTCAAGAATAGTAAGATAAATCTTTTTATGGTATACTAGGCTTACTTTAGAAAGGAATGGTTCGTAATTATGAAGCGTAAATTAGCATTATCCCACGAGATACTTATGCAGGTTGAAAAACCAGCTCGTTATATTGGTAATGAGATTAATATGGTAAACAAAAACCTTGATGATATTGATATTCGATTCTGTATGTGTTTTCCAGACGTATATGAAATTGGTATGTCACATCTAGGAATACAGATTTTATATGATATGTTCAATCAGCGAGAAGACACGTATTGCGAACGTGTTTATTCGCCATGGACTGATTTGGACAAGATTATGAGAGAGCAGCAAATTCCATTATTTGCGCTAGAGTCACAACAGCCTGTTAAGAATTTTGATTTTCTTGGAATCACGATTCAATACGAAATGTGCTATACCAATATTCTTCAGATATTGGATTTATCGCAGATTCCAATCTACGCAAAAGATCGTGAATGGGGAACTCCAATTGTAATCGGTGGTGGCCCATGTACGTATAATCCTGAACCAATCGCAGATTTCTTTGATTTGTTCTATATTGGAGAGGGCGAAACCGTTTATGATCAGCTTCTTGATCTGTATAAAGAGTTCCGCGCAGATGGTAAAAGTCGTAGAGAATTTCTTGAGGCAGCTGCTACAATCGAAGGAATCTACGTTCCTTCCTTGTATGAGATTCATTACTTAGAAGATGGGCGAATTCAAGAGATGAAGCCATTATCAGATCAGGTTCCAACGAAAGTGAAAAAGCAAGTTGTCGCGGATGTGAGTGATACCTATTATCCGAAAGCTCCATTAGTTCCTTATATAAGAGCAACTCAGGACCGTGTCGTACTCGAGATTCAGAGAGGCTGTATTCGTGGATGCCGTTTTTGTCAGGCAGGTATGATATATCGACCGATTCGCGAACGTAGTTTGGAGTTTTTAAAAGAACATGCGATTGCTATGCTTGAAAGTACTGGATATGAAGAAATATCCTTGAGTTCGCTTAGTTCTAGTGATTATTCTAAGCTTCCTGAATTGGTATATTTTCTAATCGAAGAATTTAAGACAAAGGGTGTCAATATTTCGTTACCATCACTTCGAATTGATGCATTTTCCTTAGATGTTATGAGCAAAGTTCAGGATGTCCGAAAGAGTAGTTTGACTTTTGCTCCAGAAGCAGGCTCTCAACGAATGCGAGATGTGATTAATAAAGGACTTACCGAAGAAGTAATTCTTAACGGTGCACTTGAAGCCTTCCAAAGCGGTTGGAATCGCGTAAAATTATATTTTATGCTTGGATTACCTGGTGAGAAGGAAGAAGATATCGAGGCAATCGCTACTTTGTCAAATGAGATTGCTGCGACCTATTTTTCCATGCCAAAAGAACAGCGCAATGGACGACCTGAGATTGTATCTAGTACATCATTTTTCATTCCTAAGCCATTTACACCGTTTCAGTGGGCGCCGATGGATACGGCTAACAATTTTGAAAGCAAGAGAAAATTTCTTCTTGGCAAGATAAAAGAACAGATTAACCAGCGTTCCATCCGTTATAATTGTCACGATGCCGAGACTTCAGAATTAGAAGGCATCTTTGCAAGGGGCGACCGTCGTCTAGCACCTGTGATATTGGCAGCTTATGAAAAAGGTTGTCTCTATGATGCATGGAGTGAATTTTTCCGTGCTGATTTGTGGCAAAAAGTGCTTGAGGATTTTGGTGTTGATATTCCATTCTATACAACAAGAGAACGTGAACATGATGAGATTTTCCCATGGGAATTTATTGATATCGGCGTAAGCAAGGAGTTCATGTGGCGCGAGTATCAGAATGCGAAAAACGCGAAAGTAACTCCTAATTGCCGAATGCAATGTAGTGCTTGTGGTGCAGGTACCTTTGGTGTAGGTGTATGTGTCGAGAAACGAGGTGATGCCAAATGAAGACAAGGTTTCGATTTACCAAGATAGGGTCAGTAAAATATATTGGACATTTGGATTTGATGAGATTTTTCCAAAAGGCGATACGACGTGCCAAGCTTGATGTTGCTTATTCTAAAGGATATAGTCCTCATCAATTGATGTCTTTTGCTTCTCCACTTGGGGTGGGAATTACAAGTGATGGCGAATATATCGATGTGGAATTTAACTCCCTACCAGATATGGAGAAGACAGAGTTACTCGCTTACATGAATCAATTTATGACGGATGAAATCTTTATGACTGATTTTGAAGTATTGCCAGATAATTTTAAGACCTCGATGGCATTATTATCTGCTTGTGATTACCAATTATCATTGAGAGATGATTATGAATTACCAGCAAATTGGAGAGAAGAATTTGAAAACTACATGTCAAGAGCAGAAATAATTATATTGAAAAAGACGAAGAGAAGTGAAAAAGAGGTTGATGTAAAGCCTTATATCCTACAGTATGCATTTTCCTCAGAAGAATTTGAACGAAAGATACAGGCAAAGCTTCCAATCAACCATGGTGAAGAGTTTTCATCTGACTCTACATTGTATCTTCAATTGACATCAGGTAGTTCGGTAAATATTAAGCCTGATTTGATTATGAGTGATTTCATTAAATGGATGGAGCTTGACTGGAACCCTTACTCAATCCAGATTCATCGATTAAACATGTATTTTGGAGGCGGTGCGAATGTCTAGTCAACTTGCTGTAGTTTCGTATCGTAATCATACATTGTCAGCATATTATGAGGATGATACGCTTCTAGAACTTCAGGTATTACATCCGGAAGAACACAATTATCTTGGAAATATCTATATTGGTAAGGTGACAAATGTTGTCAAGAACATACAAGCGGCATTTGTAGAGATAGAGGGTAAGATTACATGTTATTTATCATTGAAGGAAGAAAAACATGCTATTTTTATAAATCCAAAGAAAACGACAAAGATTGTTCAAGGAGATGAAATATTAGTTCAAGTATCGCGTGAAAGTGTAAAGACAAAAGGACCTACTGTCACAACTAAGATTTCATTGTCTGGTAGATATGTTGTCTTGACAAGGGGTGGCGGACAGATTTCGGTATCCCGCAAGATTGATTCAAAAGAGAAGCGTGAACAGCTTCAAACCCTTGCACAAGAGTTTGAATCAAAAGAGTATGGGTGGATTTTACGTACGAATGCAAATGTCGCATCTGAGGAAATGATTCGAGCGGAAATGGAACTTCTCAAAAGCCAATACGAACAAGTATTGCAATATGGGATACATCGAACTTGTTATTCCTGTGTTTATGAGAGTCCAGCTGAACTAATCATTCAAGTACGAGATCGACTGACGCCTGAACTTAGTAGAATCATTACCGATATTCCCGAGATTCATGAACAATTATTGAATGCATTTGGTAATGACTCTGAGGCTGCAAAACGCTTGGTTCTATATAATGATGAAAGTTATCCGCTGATCAAACTATTAAGTTTAGAAACGCAGATAGGCAGAGCTCTTGGTAAAAAAGTCTGGTTGAAGAGTGGTGCTAGTCTCGTAATTGAACCAACAGAGGCACTCACTTCCATTGATGTTAATACAGAGAAAGCGATACAGGGCAATCGAAACCCAGAAACAACCTATCTAAAAGTGAATCGTGAAGCTGCGGGTGAGATTTGTAGACAACTTCGATTGCGGAATCTATCAGGAATCATAATTGTCGACTTTATTGATATGAAAAAAGATGCACACAAAAGAGAATTACTTGCTTACATGAGAGGATTACTTCTAAATGATCCAGTAAAATGTATGCTGATTGATATGACAGCACTTGGTCTAGTAGAAATCACACGAATGAAAAAAAGAAAACCTCTTCATGAGGAATTGAGGAACAAGGATTATGAATAAATTACAAAAAACAAGCGTAATCTGTCTTCTTGCCGGAATCTGTTGTTTGCTGTGGGGAAGTGCATTTCCCTGTGTGAAAATTGGTTACTCATTATTTTCTATTCTTTCAGATGATTGGGCATCTCAATTATTATTTGCTGGAATACGATTTACGTTAGCAGGCGTTTTGATTATTGTATTTATTAGTTTAAAGAATCGCAGTTTTCTCTTTCCGCAAAAAAAATCCTGGGGAATGATTAGTAAGCTGTCAATTTTTCAGACAATTCTTCAATATCTTTGCTTTTATATCGGGTTAGGACATACAACTGGTGTGAAATCCTCCATTATTGTGGGAAGTAATGTATTTGTTGCTATTGTTATCTCTGCCATTTTCTTTCGACTTGAACATCTAAGTTGGAACAAAATAATTGGCTGTATTATTGGATTTATCGGAATTGTAATCATAAATGTAACAGGTAATTCAATTGATTTTCATATGTCTCTTACCGGAGAAGGGATGATATTCGGTTCAACGATTGCCTATGCCATTTCATCTGTATTGATTAAATCTTATTCAAAGCATGAAAATCCTGTGGTGCTAAGTGCTTATCAATTTATTATAGGTGGTATCGTATTGATGCTTACTGGTATTTTAGCAGGTGGACATATGAGCATACCGAATATGAATGGAATCGGTATCATTCTTTATTTAGCATTAATTTCATCTGTTGCTTATACTTTATGGTCCCTTTTACTTTCACAGAATCTAGTATCAAGGGTTGCGGTGTTTGGATTTATGAATCCTGTGTTTGGTGTATTAACATCAATAATTCTATTACCAGGAGAGAAGTCAACCGTAGGAACTCATGTGATTCTTGCATTGTTTTTCGTGATTATGGGTATTCTACTTGTAAACCTTGTACCACAACGTCAAACGATACAATCGAGTGAAAAAGATGTTGACACTAGTCTAATTAAGTGATATATTTATCTAGTGTGCCGCACAACGAGGTTAAAGTTCTGCCCATTTCGAGCAGCGCCGTAGTTGGCGAGTAAAATTAAGGAGGTGCTATATGTACGCAATTATAGCAACCGGTGGTAAGCAATACAAGGTTCAAGAAGGTGACGTTATTAAAGTTGAAAAGCTTGGCGTTGCTGCAGGTGAGAAAGTTACTTTTGATCAGGTACTTGTTGTTTCTGACAAGGATGTAAAAGTAGGAACACCTAATGTAGACGGAGCTTCCGTTGAAGCAACAGTAGTTGCTGAAGGTAAAGCTAAGAAAGTTATTGTCTACAGATATAAGAGAAAATCTGGTTACCACAAGAAAAATGGTCATAGACAGCCATTTACTCAGGTTAAGATTGAAAAGATCAACGCATAGGATAGCGATATGATACGTGTTGACGTAAAAAGAAAAGATGATGAGATTGTAGGATTTCATGTAGAAGGACATGCAGGTTTGGCCGAAGCTGGCTCAGACATCTTATGTGCTAGTGTATCAGCATTAGTGATTAATTGTGTTAATTCAATTGAAGCGTTCACTGATTGTGTCATACAGCTAGAACAAGACGAAGAAACCGGTATGATTGATTTTACAATAGATGATCCCACAGATCCCAAGGTAAGATTATTACTTGAGTCACTGTCATTAGGACTTAGCAGTATTGCTGAGGATTTTACAGATGACTACATTACATTTCATTAAGAAATCAAGGAGGTGCAGAGACCATGATGAAGATGAACCTTCAATTTTTTGCTCATAAAAAAGGAATGGGTTCTACTAAGAATGGTAGAGATTCTGAATCAAAGAGATTAGGTGCAAAAAGAGCTGATGGACAGTTTGTTTTAGCTGGCAATATTCTTTACAGACAGCGCGGAACTAAGATTCACCCAGGTGTGAACGTAGGACGTGGTGGTGATGATACATTATTTGCTTTAGTAGATGGTGTACTCAGATTTGAGAGAAAAGGAAGAGATAAGAAAATCGCTTCTGTTTATCCAGTAGAATCCAAATAATCCAGTTGTATGTAAGGGGCTGTTTTTGACAGTCCCTTAATTTTTATGGTATGAGAAAGGCGGAGACGAGATGTTCGCAGATAGTGCTAAGATATATATTCGTTCCGGTAAAGGCGGAGACGGTCATGTTAGTTTTCGTAGAGAGCTTTATGTTGCAGCTGGTGGTCCAGATGGTGGAGACGGCGGCAATGGTGGAGATTTGATTTTCGAGGTAGATCCAGGAATTAATACATTGAATGAATTTCGCCATATTCGTAAATATAAAGCGGGTGATGGTGAACCCGGTAGCAAGCAGCGCCGACATGGTAAAGATGGCGAGGACATGGTGATTAAGGTTCCAGCGGGAACAATTATAAAAGAAGCGAATACAGGACAGGTTATTACCGATATGTCCTATGATAATAAACGTGAAGTGATATTAAAAGGTGGACATGGTGGTCGTGGTAATCAGCATTTTGCAACACCAACAATGCAAGTTCCAAAGTACGCTCAGCCAGGACAAGCCTTTCAGGAATTAGATGTTATCCTTGAGTTGAAGACGATTGCTGATGTCGGACTCGTTGGTTTTCCAAACGTTGGTAAGTCTACATTTCTATCTAGAGTTACCAATGCACAACCTAAGATAGCTAATTATCATTTTACAACATTGAATCCAAATCTAGGTGTTGTTGATTTGGAAGGAACCGATGGTTTTGTAATTGCCGATATCCCAGGGTTGATCGAGGGAGCATCCGAGGGCGTTGGATTAGGTCATGAATTTTTGAAACATATCGAACGAACCAGAGTCATCATTCACATGGTAGATGCTGCCTCAACCGAAGGCAGAGACCCAATTGAAGATATTCGAATTATCAACAATGAATTAAGCAAGTATAATGAAGAGATTGCAAGCCGTCCACAGGTTATTGCAGCGAATAAGATGGATGTATTCTATGGCGATGGACAAGAAGAAGTTATTGATAAACTTCGTAAAGAGTTTGCGCCAGATGGTATCGAAGTATTTCCGATTTCCGCAGTCTCCGGACAGGGCGTCAAGGAACTTCTATATCATGTCAAGAAGCTTTTAGATACATTAACCGAAGACAAGGTTGTATTTGAAAAAGAATATTTGATGAAAGCACCAGATTTCTCAAATGAGCCATTTACTGTTGAGAAAGATGAAGAAGGCGTTTTCGTAGTAGAGGGTCCACGTATCGAGAGAATGCTTGGTTATACAAACTTAGATTCTGAAAAAGGCTTTGAATTCTTCCAAAAATTCTTAAAGGAAAATGGAATTCTTGAAGAACTTGAAAAACTCGAGATAGAAGAAGGCGATACTGTACGTATGTATGGTTGGCAGTTTGATTATTATAAATAGGAGGAATTAACGTGACAAGTAAGCAAAGAGCATATCTAAAGAGTCTTGCGATGAAGATGGATCCCATTTTCCAAATTGGTAAATCATCCGTTACACCAGAACTGACTGAGTCAGTTAGTCAGGCACTCGAGGCTAGAGAATTGATTAAGATACATGTACTTAAAAATTGTTTTGATGACCCCAAAGAATTAGCGCAAATGTTAGCAGGAAGAACACGTAGTGAAGTGGTTCAAGTAATTGGCAAAAAAATTGTTCTTTATCGTGAATCCAAAGACAAGAAGAAGATTGTTTTACCATAAGAAAGGACTTGTTTATCATGAGACGTATCGGAATTATGGGAGGAACCTTTAATCCTATTCATAGTGTTCATTTGATTATGGCTCAGGTAGCATATAAGCAATTCAACCTGGATCAGGTGGTGTTCATGCCATCAAAGCACCCGCCTCACAAGGATAATAATGAGATCGTATCCGATGAACATCGAACACGAATGATTCAGTTAGCAATCGATGGGAATAACCATTTTGCATTTTCTGATTTAGAATTAAATCGAGAAGGAACCACTTACACAAGTGACACTTTGACATATCTAACCGAGCAGAATCCTGATACTGAGTATTACTTTATCATTGGTGGAGATTCTCTTGAGCAATTGGAGAGCTGGCATGAACCTCAGATTATATTTGATAAATGCCATATCTTAGCAGCTAGACGTGGACAACTTTCGAAAAAAGATTTCAAAAGCAAGGTCACTTATTACAAAGAAAAGTATAATGCGGATATACAGTTGATTGAGATGGAGAATATTCATATTTCGTCACATCGTATTCGTAAGCATATTTTAAAAGGTGAACCTTATTCCTACTATTGTCCGGACAAGGTATCAAAGTATATTGCTTATCATGGATTGTATGGATTCCATCGTGTAAAAGAGGGGCCGCTATCTATGTTGGAGATACATTCCTGTATGAAATGTATTTTCCGCCCAAAACGTTATTTGCACATCATGGGTGTTCAATATACCGCAACCGCTCTTGCCATGGCACATGGAGCTAATATGAAGAAGGCTGAACTTGCAGGCGTACTGCACGATTGTGCAAAATACATGACAGGTGCCGAGCAATTAGCCATGTGTGATTTAAATGGCGTTGAATTAAGCGGTATCGAACGTGATAACACATCACTAATCCATGCCAAACTTGGTGCATATGTTGCGAAACACAAGTATCATATTACTGATTCCGAAATCTTATCAGCAATTGCCTATCACACGACAGGCAAAAAAGATATGACTTTATTAGAAAAAATCATCTATATAGCTGATTATATTGAGCCAAACCGCGAGATGGATTGCCATCCATTTTCCTTAGATGAGATTCGACATGAGGCATATCAAGACATTGACCATGCTTTGTTGATGATTCTGGAAAATACTGTAGATTTCTTGACAAAACAAAATAAACCAATTGATACCATGACACTTGACACTTATAATTATTATAAAACACTTCGAAATGGAGAATAAAATGACAGATGAATCTTTAAAAATGGCACGTATTGCGTACGATGCTTTAGATGAGAAAAAAGGAGAAGATATTCGTGTGATTAAAATCGATGAGATTTCTGTAATTGCCGATTATCTCATTATCGCAGATGCGACGAATACACCACAGATTGCAGCTATGGTTGATAATGTAGAACAAAAACTCGCTGAGAATGGATTTAGAGAAAAACGTATTGAAGGTAATCGAAATGCCACCTGGACATTGATGGATTATAAAGACATTATTGTTCACGTATTTTCAAAAGATGATCGTTTGTTTTATGACCTCGAGAGAATTTGGCGCGATGGCAAGACCATTACTCGCGATGAAATGTAGGGTTGACAAAACAAAACGAACCTTGTTATAATGCATGTTATAGAAAACAAGGCAATGACGAGAATAAGTAGTAAGCAGAGGAAGATACAGAGAGGTGCCGGTAGCTGAGAGGCCCATTGGATACTGTTTATGAATACATCTTAGAGCTTCGCACCGAACCTTTAGGGAAGTAGGCTGCGACGGAACCTGCAACCGTTATCTTGCTAGAGTATGGAAGTACTTGAAGAGGTCGACGATGTGAATCGTCGATGAATAAAGGTGGTAACACGTGATTGACACTCTCGTCCTTTATGTCAGATGACATGGAGGATGGGAGTTTTCTTGTTTTATAATCAAAATTAGGAGGAATAAAAATGACAGTTTATGAGGAATTAGTGGCAAGAGGATTAATTGCCCAAGTTACGGATGAAGACGAAATTAAAGATTTGATTAACAATGGTAAGGCTACCTTCTATATTGGATTTGATCCTACCGCAGATAGTCTTCACGTCGGACACTTTATGGCATTGTGTCTGATGAAACGTTTACAGATGGCTGGCAACAAACCAATCGCATTAATCGGTGGTGGAACAGCTATGATTGGTGACCCAAGTGGTCGAAGCGATATGAGACAGATGATGACACCTGAGACAATTCAACATAATTGTGATTGCTTCAAGAAACAGATGAGTCGTTTTATTGACTTTTCTGAAGGAAAAGCTCTTATGGTCAACAATGCAGACTGGCTTATGGATTTAAATTACATGGATGTATTGAGAGAAGTAGGTGCACATTTTTCAGTTAATCGTATGCTTGCCGCTGAATGTTATAAGCAACGTATGGAAAAGGGTCTCACATTCCTTGAATTCAACTACATGATTATGCAAAGTTATGATTTCTATGCATTATTCCAGAAATACGGCTGTAACCTTCAGTTCGGTGGAGATGACCAATGGAGCAATATGCTTGGTGGTACAGAATTGATTCGTCGTAAGCTAGGTAAAAATGCCTGTGCCATGACGATTACGCTTTTACTTAATTCAGAAGGCAAGAAGATGGGCAAGACACAGTCAGGAGCTGTATGGCTTGACCCAGAGAAGACTACTCCATTTGATTTCTATCAATATTGGAGAAATGTTGCAGATGCAGATGTTCTAAAATGCATTCGTATGCTTACCTTCCTCCCACTTGAAGAAATTGACAAGATGGATAGTTGGGAAGGAAGCCAGTTAAATGAAGCAAAAGAAATTCTTGCATTTGAATTAACAAAGATGGTACATGGCGAAGACGAAGCCATGAAAGCACAAGAAGGTGCAAGAGCTTTATTTAGTACAGGTAATGCTGCTGACATGCCAGAAGCAAGTATCGATGATGCTGATTTTGTAGATGGTTCGATTGACATCCTAACACTCTTGTTGAAAGCAGAACTAGTACCATCAAAATCAGAAGCACGTCGTGCAGTTCAACAAGGTGGCGTAAGCATAGATGGAGAGAAAATCACAGATATTCATGCAAGTTACACGGTAGAACAGGTACGAAATGATGCCATGGTTTTGAAAAAAGGTAAAAAGAACTTTAGAAAGATCGTTTAGAATTATGATAGGGCGTATAGCAAAAATTTGATGCTTTACGTCCTGTTTTTTTGCTCAAAACAGGACGTAAATGTAAGGTTTTCTTCTCATACAGATTATGTTAAATATACCCAGCCTGCAAACGACGAGTTTACGTTATCAAATTTTAATGTGAAATCTCAAAAGGATTGTAAATAGCGAAAAATATCATATACGCCTTTTTCAAGTGTTTCCTCGCTCAATGAACCCAAACCTCACTTCAAATGCAACCAACATCCCATGCGCTTCCTTGCTCAAAAAAAACAGCTCGCATGCGAGCTGCCTTAATCATATTGTATTAAAATAACCGAAATACTCCGACAACCTGTCCAAGAATAATGACTTCTTCGGTATAAATAGGATCCATTGTATCATTCTCTGGTTGAAGACGATAACGACCTTCTTCTTTGTAATAAGTCTTGACAGTAGCAGAGTCATCAATCAAAGCAACTACCATATCTCCATTCTTAGCAGTAGGTTGTTGGCGAACAATGATACTATCTCCATCGAGAATACCAGCATTAATCATGCTTTCGCCTCTAACTTTCAAGATGAATAAGTCTCCAGATGGAAGCTCCTCTGACAAGATAGGGAAGTACCCCTGAATATTCTCCTCAGCTAGAATCGGTTGGCCTGCTGCAACGTAGCCTACGACAGGAATGTTTCGCATCTCCTTACGTGTAAGATTGAATTGATCATCAACAATCTCAATGGCACGAGGCTTGGTCGGATCTCTTCGAATATATCCATTCTTCTCTAATGTCTCTAAGTGAGAATGAACAGAAGAAGTAGACTTCAGATGAACTGCTTCGCATATATCACGAACAGTTGGTGGATAACCACGGCTGATAATCTCTTCTTTTATGTACTCTAATATCTCGGTCTGTTTAGTGGAAATTCGTCCATTTCCCATAAAAGGTCCCCCTTTGAAGCAAACAGTTGTTTGCATTTTTATTTAGTTTACCATAAGCCTGGTTTTGTGTCAAACGAATGTTCTGTTTTTGATATAATTTATCGTGGACAAAAGGGTTCACTAAGGTTATAATAAATGAGGAATATGGACAAAGGAGCGAAGAACTCATGAAGAAGCATTTTGAGAAAATAATGATTGGATGGACAGTTGTTGTCATTGCTATTGTAGCAGTTGCAACTACTTTTTTATTAGTTAATATTATCGGTTCTAAGATGACATCCGTAGCAGAAGAGGACGCAGCTAGTCCCGTAACGATGGCTGCCATCACATCACCAGCAACAGCTAGTGCAATCACGGATGAAAATGTATTTGAAGTAGATGAAGAAATGCAAAACGATACCGGACTAGATACAGAAGAAGGAATCTATCTGTGTGACTATGCATATACCACGACACGAATTAATTTCAGACAAGAACCAAGTGAAAGTGCAACAGTTATTATGAAGTTGGCTGCTGGAACGAAGATAACTGTAGTGAAAAAGCATGATGATACGTGGGCGAAGATTCGATATGGTGGACAGACAGGCTATGTGACAAGTGCATATTTAACTGCAACAGAGCCAACACAAGCACCTGTTGTGACAAGGCGTCCAGCCACACCGACTCCAAAACCAACTCGTACACCACGCCCAAAGAAAACACCAAGACCTACCGCGCGACCTACGAAGGAACCAGTAGTAACACCACAACCACAACAGCCAACACAAGCACCAGTAGAAGCACCTCCTGCAACTGAACAGACTCCCGCAGAGACAGTACCGACACCCGGAGATGCAGCAACAAACTAGACAAGGGGAATTTCTTTTATGGCAGAATTAACACCAATGATGCAGAAATACTTAGAAACAAAAGAAGAGTATAAAGACTGCATTTTATTCTATCGGTTAGGAGACTTTTACGAAATGTTCTTTGAAGATGCTAAGACAGCATCAAAAGAGCTTGAGATAACCTTAACAGGAAAAAGCTGCGGCTTAGAAGAGAGGGCACCCATGTGTGGTGTTCCTTTTCACGCTGCAGAGGGATATATAACACGTTTAGTTGAAAAAGGATATAAAGTCGCCATATGCGAGCAAGTGGAAGATCCAAAGCTTGCAAAAGGACTTGTCAAACGTGAAGTAATTCGAGTCGTAACACCTGGAACGAATAGTATAACAAGTTCACTTGATGAATCGAAAAATAATT
This sequence comes from uncultured Lachnospiraceae bacterium, assembly GCA_964619785.1. GTDB lineage: Bacteria > Bacillota > Clostridia > Lachnospirales > Lachnospiraceae > CAZUGH01. Next base: position 18,620 of record CAZUGH010000001.1, read on the forward strand.
ATCTGATGGGTATCGTCTCAACAGCTGATTTATTTGGTGTATCTGTCGTTGATGTTACCACTGGCGATTTCTACATGACAGAACTAGATTCCGTTGGTCGTCTTCTAGATGAGATTATAAAATATATGCCTTCAGAGATAATCAGCAATGATTCTTTCTTTATTTGTGGTATCGATATTGAGGACTTAAAAGGGCGTTTGGGCATAACCATATCTACAATGCCTGCACATTATATGGATGAAGACATCTGCGAAAAAAGTTTGTGTGAGCATTTTCATGTAGCAACATTAGAGGGATTAGGAATCCTAGAATACTCAATTGGAACAGTCGCCGCCGGCTGTGTTATGCAATATTTATACGAAACACAAAAGTGCTCACTTGAACATATTACAACACTTACCCCTTATTCAACAGATAAATTCATGTTGCTTGACCGCAGCACTCGCAGAAATTTGGAACTTGTTGAGACACTTCGCGAGAAGCAAAAACGTGGTTCTCTATTATGGGTTCTTGACAAAACCAAGACAGCGATGGGAGCAAGACAGCTTCGCAAATCTATTGAACAGCCATTGCTCGATAAGAAGGAAATCGAAAAGCGATATGATGCCATAGAAGAATTCAACGAGAACATGATAACGCGTGAAGAATGTCGTGAATATTTGAATCCAATCTATGACTTAGAAAGACTTCTTAGTAAAATCAGTTTTAAGAGTGTAAATGCAAGAGATATGATTGCACTTCATTCTTCTTTATCAATGTTACCACATATTCGTTTTTTAATTAGTAATTTCAATTGTAAACTAATGAAAGAATACCACCAACAGCTTGATCCACTTGAGGACATTTGCCAGTTGATTGAACGTGCGATCAACGAAGAACCACCAATTTCACTTCGCGAAGGTGGTATCATCAAAGAAGGTTATCACGAAGAGGTAGACCGTCTACGCAAAGCAAAGACAGAAGGTAAAACATGGCTCGCCGAATTAGAGGCCAAGGAAAAAGAAAATACAGGGATCAAAAATCTCCGAGTAAAATATAACAAAGTATTTGGATATTATCTTGAAGTAACCAATTCATATCAGGAATTAGTTCCAATTACATGGACAAGAAAACAGACCTTGACCAATGCCGAACGATATACAACACCCGAGTTGAAGGAGTTAGAAGACGTTATTTTAGGGGCAGAAGACAAGTTATACAATTTAGAATATGCATTATTCACGGAGATTCGTGACCAGATATTTGCACAAGTAAAACGTATTCAACAGACAGCAAAAGTGATTGGGTATGTTGATATGCTTACTTCACTTGCCTATGTTGCAGAGAAGAATCATTATGCACGACCTGTATTAACCAAGAAAAACCATGTCAAGATTAAGGATGGACGACATCCCGTAATTGAGAAGATGATTAGCAATGATATGTTCGTTGCCAATGATACATATCTAGATGATAATTCTCACCGCGTGGTCATCATTACAGGACCCAATATGGCAGGCAAATCAACCTACATGCGTCAAACGGCATTGATTGTTTTGATGGCACAAATTGGTAGTTTTGTTCCGGCAGCAGAGGTGGAAATTTCCCTGGCAGATCGTATTTTCACTCGTGTTGGTGCATCGGATGATTTGGCAAGTGGTCAAAGTACCTTTATGGTTGAGATGACCGAGGTAGCCAATATTTTGCGTAATGCTACCAAAGATAGTTTGATTATTCTTGATGAGATAGGTCGTGGTACAAGTACCTTTGATGGACTTAGTATCGCATGGGCCGTTGTGGAGTATATCAATAATAAAAAGATACTTGGTGCTAAGACATTATTTGCTACGCATTACCATGAACTAACAGAATTAGAAGGCAAATTAGATGGTGTGCAAAACTATTGTATCGCTGTAAAAGAAGATGGAGAAGATATCGTTTTCCTAAGAAAAATTGTAAAAGGTGGAGCCGATCGAAGTTATGGTATTCAAGTTGCTAAATTAGCTGGTGTTCCTGATGGGGTTCTACATCGTGCCCGCGAAATTGCTGACCAACTTGAAACAAACGATATGCGTAATTCATTTGACCCAAAGTTAGTACCTGATTACAATGATTCAACTGATAGTATGGAACAACTATCCATCTTTGATACCAATGTTAGTGGTACATCATCGCAGACAGAAGATATTTTATTTGAACTTCGAGATATCAATCTGGCCAATGTGACTCCACTTGATGCGTTAAATATGATTTATAAATGGCAAAACAAATTGCAGGAGAGATGGTAAATGATACAATTATTAGACCAGAATACAATTGATAAAATTGCGGCAGGAGAGGTCGTGGAACGGCCAATGGCTGTTGTTAAGGAATTGGTTGAGAATGCAATTGATTCCGGTGCAACTGCTATCACGGTAGAGATTAAAGATGGCGGAATATCATTTATTCGTATTACAGACAATGGATGTGGTATCGCCAAAGAGCAGATTTCTACTGCATTTATGCGTCATGCTACAAGTAAAATTTCATTCATCGAAGACTTATTAACCGTTCATAGCCTTGGATTTCGTGGCGAAGCCCTGTCTAGCATTGCCGCTGTTGCTCAGGTAGAATTAATCACAAAGACACATGATGAAATCTGTGGAAGTCGTTATGAGATACATGGTGGAATCGAGAAATCACTCGACGAGATTGGCTGTCCAGATGGAACCACCTTTATTGCAAGAAATCTATTCTATAATACACCTGCACGTCTTAAATTTTTAAAATCCAAAACGACAGAAGGTGGATATATTAATGATTTAATGGAACGATTTGCCCTGTCAAATCCGGAGATTCGATTTACCTTTATTACAGATGGTAAAACCAAAATACAAACCTCAGGCAATGGACAAGTAAAGAATAATATCTACTATATCTTCGGAGCGGAGATTACGAAATCTATGATAGAAGTAGATTATAAATCACAGGATTTACATGTTACTGGATATATTGGTAAACCCGAGATTTCCAGAGGTAATCGTGGTTATATGAATTATTTTATCAATGGAAGATATATCAAAAGTCCTGTTGTTGCCAAAGCGATTGAAGAAGCCTTTCACCCTTATGCAATGTCTCATCGTTATCCATTTACCTTATTGTTTCTAGACATGGATAGCTCTCACCTTGATGTCAATGTACATCCTACTAAGATGGAAGTTCGTTTTTCCAATCATGAAGAAGTATTTGATACCATATATCAAGGTCTAAGTCAGGCGATTAAACAATCGTTATTGATACCTCAAGTTCCGCTAGAGGAAAAGAAAGAAAAGCCACCGGTTGTAACGGAACCAGCTAGGCCTACGATAGAGCCATTTGAAACAAAGTTTGAACAACAAGTCGCACAACCTAGTAACCTGCCAGTTCTTGAACCTGTTCAAGATATCGTTCGTGAACACAAACCTTTTCGCTATGAACAACAAGACATCACATTGAATGAAATTGTTGAAAAAGAAGAGAAGATTGATTTTCGAATCATCGGACAAGTCTTTGCAACTTATTGGCTCATTCAATATCAGGATGAGCTTCTCATTATCGACCAACATGCTGCACATGAAAAAGTCTTGTACGAGAAGTTGTTAAAACAAATTCAAAATGAACAAATACCGAGTCAGAATCTTCTTGTTCCTATCATTGTTAGCTTGTCAGTTCGTGAAGAAGAAGTCCTCAAAATGAATATGGATACCCTCACACGAATTGGCTTTATCATTGAACCGTTTGGTGGTAAAGAATATGCAATGAAAGCAGTGCCGTCTGGTTTTTTAGATGTTCCAGCAAAGGATTTACTTTTATCATTAGTAGATGAATTGATGGATCAAGGGAAAATTGCACATGAACTATTATTAGAGAAATGTGCTTCTATGGCTTGTAAAGCAGCCATTAAAGGTAATCAGACAATATCTTATCGAGAAGCGGAGCAGTTGATTGGGCAGATGCTAACACTAGATAATCCATATCATTGTCCACATGGACGCCCAACGACAATATCCATATCTCAAAAAGAGTTTGAGAAAAAATTCAAACGTATTATCTGAAAGGAATCTATATGTGTAAGAAACCATTAATTATATTGACAGGGCCTACCGCAGTTGGTAAAACAGCATTATCAATTCAACTTGCCAAAGCAATAGGTGGAGAAATCATATCAGCAGATTCTATGCAAATATATAAACGAATGGATATCGGAACAGCTAAGGTGACAAGTGACGAAATGCAAGGAGTTCAACATTATCTCATCGATGAACTAGAACCAGAAGAAGAATTTAATGTGAGTCTATTTGCTGCTCGTGCCAAGCAAGCAGTTAATGAAATTTATCGTAAAGGCAAAATGCCAATTGTTGCAGGTGGTACAGGCTTCTATATACAAGCATTACTCTATGATATTGATTTCACAGAAGATGATAATGACTATGCGTACCGAGCTGAATTACAAACCATTTTCCACGAAAAAGGTTCTGCGTTCTTACATCGCATGTTAGAAGAAATCGATCCAGAATCAGCGCAAGCCATACATGTGAATAACACCAAAAGAGTCATTCGCGCATTGGAATATTATCATCTAACAGGTGAGAAAATTTCAATTCATAACCAACGCGAGAGTACGAAAGAGTCAACCTACGATTTTGTATACTTTGTTCTTGATATGAACCGCGAAAAACTTTATCAACGAATCAATCTAAGAGTCGACCAAATGCTTCGAGAAGGGTTAGTTCAAGAAGTCAAAGAATTGATTTCGGAAGGTTGTAAGGCTGGCATGACTTCGATGGAAGGCATTGGTTACAAGCAATTGGTCCCCTATCTTGAAGGAAAATGTGACTTAGAGTCAGCAATCAGCCAAATCAAACAAGACACAAGGCATTTTGCCAAGAGACAGATGACATGGTTTCGAAGAGAGAAGCAGGTGACATTCATTCATAAAGATGACTATGCGAATGATGAGGAAATCTTACACGAGATGATTCGGATTATTCATAATAAAATATCAAAGGAAGATTAAAATGACAGAAACAGAAAATATGTACGAGCAATTAGGAATTTCACAAAAAGTCTATCAATACGGTGAGGATGTCTTAGCAGATTTAAAAGAACGTTTTGCAAAACTTGATCAGAGGTGCGAATATAACCAAATGAAAGTAATTCAGGCTTTTCAAAAGAATCGCATCAGTGCCGAGCACTTAGGAACATCAACTGGTTATGGATACGATGATATCGGAAGAGATACACTAGAAGCTGTATATGCAGATGTTTTCCATGCAGAAGATGCATTGGTACGTCCGCATATTACATGTGGTACTCATGCACTCACCATTGCACTTTCCGCAATGGTTCGTCCAGGTGATGAGATTCTCTCTCCCGTTGGTAAGCCATATGATACGCTTGAAGGAATCATTGGTATCAAGGAGAGTAAGGGTTCTCTCAAAGAATTTGGTGTTTCATATGCGCAAGTTGATTTATTGGAAAATGGTGATTTTGACTATGATGGTATTCGAAAAGCAATCAATGACAAAACAAAACTTGTAGAGATTCAACGTTCAAGAGGCTATGCACTTCGTCCAACCCTATCAGTCGAGCGAATTGGTGAACTCATCGCCTTTATAAAAGGAATTAAACCTGATGTAATCTGTATGGTTGACAATTGTTATGGTGAATTCGTTGAAACCATTGAACCAACTGATGTAGGAGCCGATTTATGTGTAGGTTCTTTGATTAAAAATCCCGGTGGAGGCTTGGCGCCAATTGGTGGTTATATTGTCGGTCGTAAGGATTGTATTGAGATGTGTTCCTATCGGCTTACAGCACCTGGATTAGGAAAAGAAGTTGGTGCAACATTAGGGGTCAATACATTGTTCTACCAGGGACTCTTCTTAGCTCCAACCGTTGTAAACAGTGCTTTAAAATCTGCTATCTTTGCAGCTTCTCTTTATGAGAAACTTGGCTTTGAAGCTCGACCAAATGGAATAGAAGAGCGATACGATATTATTCAAGCAGTAGCCTTTGGTAACCCCGAGAGTATCATCGCATTTTGCGAGGGAATTCAAGCTGCTGCACCGATTGATAGTTATGTCAAACCAGAACCATACGCGATGCCTGGATACCACAGTGATGTCATTATGGCTGCTGGCGCCTTTGTACAAGGATCGTCAATTGAGCTCAGTGCAGATGCGCCGATGGAACCACCATACAGTGTGTTCTTCCAAGGCGGACTTACCTGGCCACATGGTAAGCTTGGGATTTTGATGTCATTACAAAAGATGGTAGAGAAGGAACTTGTCGTTTTATCATGATTATTGTAAATGAAAATATTGGATTTTTGGTATACTTTTTTCCCGAATTATGATAAACTAATTATGTTTGGTTGCATTGGAAGGGTTAGGAGCCCTATGAATAAGAAACATAATACAATGAGAGATTTACCGGAATCAGAACAACCTTATAAAAAGTGTAAAGCAAAAGGGACAAAGATGCTAAGTGATGCTGAATTACTCGCAGTTGTGATACGTACTGGCACTAAGGATAAGCGTTCTGTCGAGGTTGCATTTGACATTCTAAACTCTCATCAATTACACAAAGGATTAATTGGTCTGCATTATTTATCAATGAAGGATTTGATGACAATCGATGGCGTTGGTGAAGTAAAGGCGATTCAGATTGCCTGTGTGGTTGAGTTATCGAAACGACTTGCCATGTCCAAACGTCGTCAAAATATATCCTTTCGTTGTCCAAAGGATATTGCAGATTATTTTATGGAAGAGATGCGCTCTTTAGAAGTAGAACAAGTAATGCTTTTAATGTTAGATGGTAAAGCCAGTCTAATCCAATCAAAAGTGATTACAAGTGGTACAGTTAATGCGTCAATTGCATCTCCTCGAGAAATTTTCAAGTGTGCCTTACGGTATGATGCTGTCAATATTGTGTTGCTTCATAATCATCCAAGTGGTGATCCACAACCTAGTAACGAAGATATTATGGTTACAAAGAGGGTCTACGAGACGAGCCAACTTGTAGGTATCCCACTCGTTGATCATCTCATAATCGGCGATGGTCAATATATCAGTATGAAGGAACGAGGCTATATATAAGAATTAGAGAGGAAGGTTACCATGTTAGGAAAGTCAATTGGTATCGATTTTGGTACAAGTTCAATTAAGATTTATCGGAGTGGAGAAGGAATAATTCTGAATGAGAAGAGTGTGATTGCAATATATCAAAAAGTTTATACCTTTGCAGTAGGTAATGATGCTTATGAGATGTATGAGAAAGCACCTGCCAATATAAATGTATCTTATCCAGTTAAGAATGGTGTCATTGCTGACATTGGCAATATGCAGTCAATGATTGATTGTTTCTTTGACCAATTAAATGGCAAAAAAAGATTAAAAGGTGCAGAATATTATATCGCAGTACCAACAGATATTACAGAGGTTGAGAAGCGAGCATATTTTGACTTAATATCGAACACCAACTTAAAGCCTAAGAAGATTCATATCGTTGAAAAACCTATTGCAGATGCATTGGGTATGAATCTTGATATCACAAAGTCAACTGGTACACTCATTGTTGATATAGGTGCCAACACAACAGAGATTTCCGTCTTGTCATTAGGTGGAATTGTATTGAGTAAATTGATTTCTGTAGGTGGTAATAAGTTTGATGAAGCAATCATTAACAAGATTAAAAAGGATAAGAATTTTGTGATTGGTGAGAAGTCAGCAGAATTTATCAAAAAGAGCATTGGCTCTGCTTATGAGAACGATGAGACCGTCGATATCTGTGGACGTAATTTAGTAACTGGACTTCCAAGTGAAGTTGAGATATCAGGTAAGGATGTTCATGATGCACTGTCTGAACATTTCCAGACAATTGTTGATTCAGCAAAAGTCATTCTTGAGCGTACGCCACCTGAGATTTCGTCAGATATTTACAAAGCTGGTGTATATGTAACTGGTGGTTCTAGCAAAATCAAAGATCTCGGAAACTATATATTTGATGAACTAGGTCTTCGAGTGAATTTATGTGAAGAACCAGAGAATACAGTAATCCTAGGGTTAGGTGCTGTCATTGAAGATCCTGAACTTGCCAAACTTGCGATGTAGGATATTTAGGAAGGTTTGTATATGAAGAAAAGAAGAAAAAAGCCAGTTCTTCATCCGAAGCATTTATACATTTTACTATCTATTGTTTGCATTCTTCTTGCTGTTATATCATTTAAGTTTTCCGGCCAATTATCTTCGTTTAAATCATTGGCTGGCAATGCTGTAACTCCAATGCAAAACGGAATCAATTCTGTAGGTAGTTTTATTTCTGGGAAGATTGATTTGCTTCAGTCAAAAGAAGATTTGTTGGCAGAGAATAAAGAACTTAAAGAAAAAGTAGACTCACTTGGTTATGACAACAAGATTCTTGCAGGTGAAAATGTAGAGTTAGAGAGTTATCGAACACTATTTGCTCTTGATAAAAAGTACCCTGATTATCCCAAAGTTGCTGCACGCGTTATAAGCCGTGACGGTAACAACTGGTATAATGTTTTCACCATCAATAAAGGATCTGCTGAAGGAATTCAAGTAGATTATAATGTAATTGCAGGCAATGGACTTGTTGGTATTGTCTCAGAGGTAGGAACGCATTATTCAAAAGTACGTGCTATCATTGATGATAAAAGCAATGTAAGTGCCATGTTTATGGACACCAATGAAAATTGTATTGTAAATGGTAACCTTGAAAGCATCTATAAAGGATATATCGATGTTGAATTGATTAGTAGTACTTCCAAAGTTAAAGATGGCGCAGAAGTAGTGACATCACAGATTAGTGAGAAGTTTCTTCCTGGATTATTGATTGGATATCTAAGCGATATTACTGATGATTCGACCAAGCTCACAAAAAATGCGCATCTTAAACCAGTTGTTTCATTTGACAATCTAGATATTGTTCTTGTTATTACAAAGAAAAAAGAATCCGTTGAAATCGGGGATGTGAAGTAATTATGGCTAAGAGACGAATTAGTACATTTATATTAATTATCCTATTTTTCCTTCTTCAAACTACGGTTTTTCAAGGAATTAAATTAGCAAATGTTGTTCCTAATTTGTTGTTAATCCTTACCGTATGTATTGGTTACATGCGTGGACGCACCGAAGGACTATTGACTGGATTACTTTGTGGATTAATGCTAGATATGGTTTATGGAAGTGTAATTGGCTTATATGCTTTTATTTTTATGACCATAGGGTTTCTGATAGGATATTGTCAAAAGTATTATTTTACAGATGATTTAATTATGCCAACACTTCTCGTTTCAATTAGCGATTTAGTGTATGGTATCTATTATTATGTAGTTGAATTTTTAATGCGTGGACAGATTAATTTTGGCTTTTATTTTATCCATGTAATATTACCTGAGATAATCTATACAGTACTTATTTCGATTATTGTATATCGATTACTCCGATTTGTTGAAAGATGGTTGACACCGAGATTTAGAAGGGAGGCATAATTTTGCTAGATAGCATCATAGTTTTTTCAAAAAATGTAGTGAAATCGAGATTGTTCCCTATGGTGGTTGCCTATATCGTTTTGTTTAGTATTCTTGTGGGCCGAATGTTCTATTTACAAATCATTCATGGAGAAGAATATGAACAAGAGTCCGCTTTCCAAAGTACGAAAAATAGAGAGTTGAAAAGTTCTCGTGGTAAAATATATGATTGCAATGGTAAGTTGCTTGCAACAAATGAGCAAAAGTATGCAGTTACCTTTGAAGATACAGGTGAACTTGAGACATCCGAGCAGAAGAATCAGATGATTATCAAGATGGTTCGTATTATTGAGAAGAATGATGATGATATTGACCTTGAGTTCCCATTATCAATTGATAAACGAGATAAAATTCGATATTCCGTTGATGATGATGCTGTATTACGTTTTAAACGTGATATTTTTTATTGCAAATCCGTCAACGATTTAACTGATCAACAAAAGAAAATGAAAGCATCGGAAGTATTTGATTTTCTACGTTATTCAACAGACATTAATTCTCCACGTTTTATGATTGACGATAAAGAAAAAGGTGATCAATATACAAAACGTGAAGCACTTATGATAATGGTTGTTCGTTACGCTATGCTGATGAATACATATCAAAAATATGTACCAATCACAATTTCAAATGACATCTCAGATAAAACAGTGGCAGCAATCAAGGAAAATTCCGCAGATTTACCTGGTGTTGATGTTACAGAGGAGTTAAATCGAGTTTATTATGAAAGCGAATATTTTTCACATATTATAGGTTATACCGGATTGATATCTTCTGATACATTACAACAAATGCAAGAAGAAGATGCCAACACGCCTTATACAGCAACTGACTATATTGGTAAGACCGGTATCGAGATGGAATATGAGTCTGTTCTACATGGTAAAAAAGGAAGTGAAGATCTAGTCATCAATGATAGTTCTCGAATTGTGGAAATCAAGAATCATGTAGATGCTGTAGCTGGTAATGATATTTATCTGACTATAGATGCCGATTTACAAAAAGCATACTACAAAATACTTGAAAAGAAAATTGCAGGTATCCTGTTATCACGATTAAACAATAGTACGAGTGCTGGTACTAAGGGTAAATCCGCAACCAACATCAGAGTCCCAATTTATGATGTTTATAATGCTATCTTAGAAAATAGTATTGTTGACACCTCACATTTTAATGATGATGATGCATCATCCCTAGAAAAACGAGTATATTCCAAGTTTATATCAGCAAGAAGAAGTGCGAACCGTAGTATTAAGAGACAACTTTCTTTCGATAATAAACAATCTGGCAAAGAATTATCTGATACGATGCAAGGTTATTTAAATCATATCTACTATGATTTACTAGTATCACGTGGTATCATCTTGTCTGATGAAATCGACAAATCAGATAGTAAATATATCAGTTTTACAGAAAAGAAGCTGTCATTAGCACAATTTTTAAGATATGCAATCACAAAAAACTGGATTAATCTTTCAATTCTTGATGTGGGAGACAAATACTACAGCACAGAAGAGATTTTCAATATTTTGAAAGATTATATTTTGGATTTATTAAGTGATGATAATGATTATTCTAAATTAATCTATAAGACAATGATTTATAATTATACAATATCCGGCACGGAAGTGTGTTTGTTATTGTTCGACCAAGGCGCTCTCAAGAAGAATGAGAATGCAATCAATCAGCTAAGAAGTGGTGCAATATCTGCTTATTCATTTATTCGTAGCAAGATTAAATCTCTTGAGATAACACCGGGTCAACTTGGTCTTGAACCTTGTTCTGGTTCTCTTGTTGTAACCGATGTAAATACGGGCAAGGTAAAAGCATTAGTGTCATATCCTAGCTATGATAATAATAAGTTTGCCAATACGGTTGACTTTGAATATTATACAAAGATTAGTGGTAACAAATCATCGCCACTGATGAATCGAGCAACGCAACAAAAGACAGCACCTGGATCCACTTACAAAATGCTGACAGCTGCTTGTTCGCTTGAAGAGGGAATCATTAATCCTTACACAACGGTAAGAGACAAGCATACATTTGATAAAATCACAAAACCATTTCCAAGGTGTTGGTCAAGTAGTTCACATGGTGTGATTAATGTTTCACAGGCATTACGTGATTCTTGTAACTATTTCTTTTATGAGATGGGTTATCGACTAGGTAATGGTAAAAAAGATGTTGTTAACAACGAACTAGGTCTTAAAAAATTAAAGAATTATGCCAAGAAATTTGGTTTGACTGATACATCCGGTGTTGAATTAGCCGAGGCTGAGCCAAAAGTATCTGATTCCGATACGGTACGTTCTGCTATTGGACAGGGAACTAACAGTTATACACCAATTCAATTATCTCGATATGTCTCAACGATTGCAAATAAGGGAACTTGTTACAATTTGACGATTATTGATAAAACAGTAGATGTAACAAGTAATAAAACCACTGAAAATAAGGCTAAAGTAAAGAATAAACTTGATTTTGCTAGTAGCACATGGACTTCAATTAGTAGTGGTATGAGAATGGTAGTTAGTGATGGCAGCATCAGCAAACTATTCAAGAAATTACCGGTTAATGTTGCTGGTAAAACGGGAACAGCGCAGGAGAGTAAGAGCAAACCAAACCATGCATTATTTGTTTCTTATGCGCCTTATGAGGACCCAGAGATATCTGTAACAGCAGTTATTGCCAATGGATATACATCAAGTAATGCGGCAGAACTTGCAAGTGATGTATATAAGTATTATTATGATAAGAAGTCCAGAAAGAAATTAATGAAACAAAAAGTCACTGGACCTCGTATGGAAAGTAGAGCTTTTGCGGATTAAGAATGGAGTGAATGTAATGAGTGCACCTGTTGTTATAAAGGGTACAAAATCGGGAATTATTATAGTTCTTGATAAAGATATGCCGTTTGCTGAATTAATAAAACATGTAGAAGAAAAATTCAAGGATTCATCTGATTTTCTAGGATCCATGCAGGTAGCGGTTTCATTTGAAGGCCGAAAATGCTCTGATGATGAAGAACTAGAACTTGTTGATTGTATTTCTAAGAATACAAATCTCGACATTGTCTGTATTGTTGACAATGATGAGAAAAGAGAAGAGTATTTCAACAAAGCATTAAACGAAAAGTTAGTCTCAATGGAATCAAATACGGGACAATTTTATAAAGGCAATCTTAGATCTGGACAAGTATTAGAATTCCAATCTAGCATTGTCATACTGGGCGATGTCAATGTAGGTGCTCAGGTGATTTCCACCGGTAATGTTGTGATTTTAGGCGCTTTACGCGGAAATGTATACGCGGGAGCATCCGGTAACGAAGATTCATTCGTTGTTGCTCTAAAAATGAATCCGATACAGATTCGTATTAGTGATACCATTGCCAGAGCCCCTGATCAAGGGCACAAGGAAGATGAAACTACTCAAATAGCCTATTTAGAAGATGGAAATATATATATTGAACCATTGACTAGAAATACATTAGGAGATATTCGTTTATAAGTAAGGAGGATTTAACACAATGGGTGAAGTTATTGTTATCACTTCAGGTAAGGGTGGTGTTGGTAAAACAACAACAACTGCCAATGTAGGTACTGGATTAGCAAAAGAAGGTAAAAAGGTCGTTTTAATTGACACAGATATAGGACTTCGTAATCTGGATGTTGTTATGGGATTAGAAAATCGAATTGTATACAATTTGGTTGACGTTATTGAAGGTAATTGCCGCATCAAGCAGGCATTAATTAAAGATAAGAGATATCCTAATCTCTATCTTCTTCCTTCTGCACAAACACGCGACAAGACATCTTTAACACCAGAACAGATGGGCAAATTAACAGCAGAATTAAAAGAAGAGTTTGACTACATACTTCTAGATTGTCCCGCTGGTATTGAACAGGGATTTAAAAATGCAATTGCTGGTGCAGATCGCGCCTTGGTTGTTACGACTCCGGAAGTATCCGCTGTACGCGATGCAGACCGTATTATAGGCTTGCTAGAGGCAAACGAGGTAAGTCATACAGATCTTATTGTGAATCGCCTTAGAAGCGACATGGTAAAGCGTGGCGATATGATGTCTGCCGATGATGTAGTAGAAATTCTTGCAGTTAATCTAATTGGCGTTGTACCAGATGATGAAAATATCGTTGTATCAACAAACCAAGGAGAACCATTAGTAGGGTCTAAAACAATGGCTGGTCAAGCTTATGAAAATATCTGTAAGCGAATTGCTGGCGAAGAAGTACCATTGCTTGATCTTTATCAAAAGAGTGGTATCTTTTCAAAACTGGTTTCCAAATTCAAAAACTAATACAAGGGGGAGAAAGTTATGGGCCTTACAGATTTTTTCAAGAAAAAGACATCTAGTAACGTTGCAAAAGATCGTTTAAAATTAGTTCTTGTATCAGATCGAGCAAATTGCTCTCCTGATGTAATGGAGCAAATCAAAAACGATATCATCCATGTTATATCCAAATACATCGAGATTGATGTAGAAGGCTTGGATATTAAAATTGACACCACTGACTCGGATTCTAACAATGGAAGTGTACCTGCACTTTATGCTAGCATTCCAATTCGTGAAATGAAACATGGAAATACCAAAAAGTAAGTTGGGATTATAATGAGAGATAAAATCGGAAATTGGTTACAAACCAAACGCTATAATTGGAAACAGTATGATTTTTCACTTATTGCCGTTGTTTTGTTACTCTGTATTATCAGTGTATATACATTATCGTTAGTGGGTCCTTCCGAATTCAAGCATCAGTTGATGGGTGTTGTTCTTGGAGGGATGCTCTTATTGATATGCTCGATTATTAATTATCATACGTTATGCACATATGTACCAATCTTATATGTTGTTGCGACACTCATGGCAGCTGCAACCAAATTTTCACCTCTTGGTACAAAGCTCACAACAGATTCATATCGCTGGCTAGATTTTAAAGTGTTTACATTCCAGCCTTCTGAGATATGTAAGATTGTATTGATTCTTTCTTTAGCCGTGTATTTCACTAAATATCGCGAAAAACTTCAGAGTTTCAAAACACTGTTTTTAGCTGTCGCGATTACGATACCACCAACGGTCTTTATACTTGTGCAATCAGATTTGTCATCAAGCCTTGTATTAATATGTATCTTAGTACTAATGGTTTTTGCGTCTGGAATTGGAATGAAGATATTAGGACCAGTTATGGCAGTAGTTGTACCAGCTATTGGAATCTTTATTTGGTATATTTTACAACCAGGTGATAAAATCTTTTTGCAAGATTATCAAGTGAGACGAATTACAGGATTTTTAAACCCTGAACAAAATGCATTAGGTACCATGTACCAGCAAAATAATTCTGTTTCATCCATTGCATCTGGCAAATTATATGGTAAACTAATATTAGAGGGTCCATCTAGTACAAGAGGATATACCAAGGTTGATGTCAGAGAAAGTGATTTTATATGGAGTGTATTTGGAGAAGAATATGGATTTATTGGTTGTTTGGCAATACTTGCTCTATTTTCTTTTCTCATTATTAAATGCTTTCTCGCGGCGAAAAGAGCGAAAGATTTTACTGGCATGATGATTGCTATTGGTATTTCATCTATGTTCTGTTTTCAGACATTCTTTAATATTGGTGTAGCCACGAGAATTCTACCAAACACGGGATTGCCACTTCCTTTTTTAAGTTCAGGACTCAGTTCTATGATGAGTAGTATGATGGCAATTGGTATATTAATCAATATAGGAATACAACCATCTAGGGGTAATAGTGGAGGTTTTACGATTAAGTCAGATGATGATAGACCATACAATCTTTAGTAAAGGAGAAGGAATCAATGAATATTGGGTTGATAGCACATGATTCAAAGAAAGTTTTAATGCAAAATTTTTGTATAGCTTATCGGGGGATATTAAGTAAACATGATATTTTTGCTACAGGGACTACGGGCAGATTAATTGAAGAAGTTACAAATTTGAATATTCATAAATACCTCGCAGGACATCTAGGAGGAGAGAAGCAATTAGGTGCACAGATTGAGAATAATGATTTGGATTTGCTAATCTTTCTTCGTGACCCATTAACTCCAAAGTCTCACGAGCCTGATGTTAGTACTGTTTTTCAGCTCTGTGATGTACACAACATCCCACTTGCTACGAATGTAGCAACTGCGGAATTATTAGTAAAAGCATTAGAGCGTGGAGATTTAGATTGGCGTGAATTAGTTCGTATGTAATATAGATTAAATAAAAAGGCCTTCATGGCCTTTTTATTTTACTACATGGGGATTTAGTTTGAATTTGATATTCTTCCACATATTTTTTTGTTTTATTCAAAATATACCTTTAAAAATAATGTTTTTTTATATATAATAGAGTGAG
>CAZUGH010000001.1:34654-58070 GCA_964619785.1 uncultured Lachnospiraceae bacterium
TTTTATTCAAAATATACCTTTAAAAATAATGTTTTTTTATATATAATAGAGTGAGTAGTAGGAAAGGATGTTTTCATTGGCGAAAAATCAAAAAGTTGTTAAATATAAAAAGAGCTTTCAATTCCAACCTGATTTTCTCAAAATTATTTTTCTTCTCGTGATACTCTATATTTTGTTCCTGTTTATTAGCTACTCGAACAAAGAACATGTGTCAATCTATGAGGTTAACCAAACCAAAATAGCTGACGATACCACGTTAAAGGGAATCATATTAAGAACTGAGAAAATTGTCACATCAAAGCAGGGTGGTTATATCAACTATTTCAATCCTGAAGGAAATAAAGTCGCTGTTGGTGACGTGATTTACACCGTTGACAGTACTGGTAATGTTGCAGATACTTTAGCTGATATGGGTACCTCTTCTAAGATTACAGATGATGAGATTAATAATCTACGTGATGTCATAAGCAAATATCAGACAAACTTTAATCCGGCACAATATAATTCCATTTATGATTATCAATTTGATGTCAAAAATACTGTATTTGAACAAACCAAAGAAAATTTATACAGTGATTTAGAAAAGGTTCTTTCTGAGAAGGGACAAAGTGACACGTTTCAAAAAGTAACTGCCAAAAGATCAGGCATTATATCTTATTCCATTGATGGATTTGAAGACTTACAACCATCTTCAATTAATGCTGATACCTTTTCTAAAGAATTATCAATGACGAAAAGCCAGCTTCGTACGACTAATTCCGTTGCAGAAAATTCACCTGTTTATAAGCTAATTACGAGTGAAGAGTGGAAGCTTGTTGTACCTCTTTCGGCAGAATATTATGATAAACTTAAGGATAAGACTACGGTTCGTGTCAAAGTAAAAAAAGATAATATATCATTTAACGCCAATCTTTCTATTGAACAAAAGGATGATGGATATTATGGTACATTGTCCATGAGTCGCTTTATGCAGCGCTACATGGATGATCGTTTCTTAGAGATTGAGTTAAATTTGAATTCCGCACAAGGGCTCAAAATACCAAATTCTTCGATTGTGAAGGAGTCATTTTATTATGTGGATGCATCCTATGCAAGTACAACACCTGAAAATGCAAATTCAGTACTTACAAAGGTCTCCACATCAAGTGTAAGTAACTCTAATCTAGAATATGTTAACCTTAATAATCATGCAATCTTATACGATAATAAGTATTACCTAGAAAAGGGTCTACTAAAACCAGGCGAAACGATAGTAAATCAAACAACCGGTGATCGATATACGATTGGACCACAAGCCCAATTAGAAGGTGTATATTGCGTAAATGAAGGCTATTGCAAGTTTGTACGAATCGAGAAAGAATATGAAAATTCTGAATATACCATTGTCAGTCCAGCGACAGCCAATGGATTAGCTGAATTCGATCATATTGTAGTCAATCCTGATACATTGAATGATAATGATTTTATACAATAAAGAAAGGTCTGATATACATGATAGCAGAAAATCTAAAGCAAGTAGAAGACAACATTAATAAAGCATGTCAAAAGGCTGGTCGTAATCGGTCCGAAGTAACATTGATTGCAGTCAGCAAAACGAAACCTATTTCTATGATGGAAGAGGCAATTACACAAGGTATTCGTGTGTTTGGCGAGAACAAAGTTCAAGAGATTGTATCAAAAGAGGCTGTTTTAGGCGGCAGCTCCTATGACTGGCATATGATTGGGCATTTACAACGCAATAAAGTAAAACAACTAGTTGGAAAGACAAAATTAATTCATTCGGTTGACTCAGAACGCTTAGCAAAACAGATTAGTGAGGATTTCGCAAAGCAAGGTGAAACAGCTCATGTTTTGATTGAAGTTAATGTTGCAAAAGAAGATACTAAATTTGGTGTTCTTCCAGAAGATGCCGAACAACTCATTCGTAATATTTCCACTTTGCCTAATTTGAAAATTGACGGTTTAATGACAATTGCACCTTATGTGGAAGATGCCAATGAGAATCGAATTCATTTTCAAAATTTACGTAAATTACTAGTTGACATAAATAGCAAAAACATTGATAATATTAATATGAGCGAGCTGTCTATGGGGATGACTGGGGATTATCAAGTTGCCATAGAAGAGGGTGCCACTTATGTAAGAGTGGGTACAGGAATTTTTGGTGCTCGTCAGTACAATATCCAATGAAGGGATGAGAAATAATATGGCTAGTAAATTAGACTCATTTTTAAATTTTTTTAAGATTGATGATGACATCGAACCAGATGATTATGATGAATTTGGTGATGGATTTTATGAACCTGTCAAACCTAAAGCATCACGCAATCGTAACGTAGAAGTAGAAGAAACTGATGAGGACGAGGATGATTACGCACCTCGCAAGCCATTTCGTTCATCTAGACCTAAGGTTGTTCCGATGCATTCATCATCTAAGAGGATGGAAGTTAATATTATTAAACCAAAGTCATTTGAAGATTCACAGGAGATTTGTAACACACTGTTAAGTCAGCGTCCTGTTGTTGTGAATTTAGAAGGCTTTGATCCAGATGAAGCACAGCGAATCATGGATTTTATTACTGGTTGTGTCTTTGCTATTAATGGTAAGTTTCATCAGATTTCAAAGTACATATTTATCTTTTCACCAGAGAACGTAGATATTAACGGAGATTCTTTATCTTTTTCAGGTGAGAATTTAGGCTCAGCACCTACTATCAATCGGGAGTTTTAATGAATACAGATGACATGTTGATTAAGCGACTACATGACTTGGCTAATCGTGCTTATGGACGAGGATTTACCGTATTTAGTGATTTTCTCAGTGCAACGGATTTAACCATGTTCTACCGAGAACGCAAGAAGTTTGTAGGAGCTAAAAGTTATTGTTTTGGTGGATTCCCGGATGCAGAACGACAGATGATTGCTTTTTCTATGGATGAATATGAAGATATCATTTTTCCTATAACATGCCTTAGAATTATGCCAGTTCAAAAGAAATTTGCCGGGGAATTGACACATCGCGATTATTTAGGAGCGATTCTGAATTTAGGAATAGAGAGAACGATGCTGGGGGATATCATGGTAACAGACCAGACTGCCTATCTATTTTGCAAGAATTCAATCGCTTCTTTTATTATGGATAATTGTTTTCGCATACATCATACTTCCGTAAAGATTGAAGAAGTATCTTGGGATGAAATCGATTATGTGCAACAATATGAAGAGATTACAGGTACGGTATCATCACTTCGTATGGATAGTATTCTAGCCGTTTTCTCGCGTTTATCGAGAAGCAAATGCTGTGATCTCATTCATGCAGAAAAAGTTATTAGTAATCAACAATTGATATTGAGTCCACATTATACCCCGAAAGACCAAGAGATTATCTCAGTTCGAGGACTTGGTAAATTTATCTATTGTGAAGATGAGACTCATGTCACAAAAAAAGGAAGATTCTTTATTAAACTATTGAAATATAAATAAGGAGGATTAAGCTATGTTAACACCAGCAGAATTAAAGAAGAAAGAATTACTCGAAAAGAAGAAACATCTTTATGACAAAGAGGAGACCGATGCATTACTCCAGGATATTTATGCGAATTACGAAGAGTTATATACAAAGTATGAGGAAATGACACGAAGTGCTAAAAAGCTAAGTGATGGTGTACAGTATTACAAGTCAATTGAGACTACCCTCCAGAGGGCGTTAGTTCTTGCCGAAAAGACTGCAAAAGAGACAAAGGATGCTGCAGAAGCTAAGGCTGCTACCATTGAAGCACAGGCAAATGAAAAAGCACGACAGATTGTTGCAGATGCTGAAAAAGAGAATGAACAGCTTAAAGTGAAATGCAATCATCTCGTTGATTTGTTTAAGCAATACAAGAGCCAGTTCATTCAGGTTACAAGCAATAATTTGCAACTTTTAAATAGCAAAGAATTTGATATAAATATTCCTGAATTGGATCAAATGTATAATGAACAAAAACCAGAGACAGAATCAGGTATCAAAAAGCAGCTTGAAAGCACACAGGATTTAGTCGCTGCTATATCATCTAATTTGTCAAATCCAAACATAGAACCAGGTATCAAAAAAATTGCTGAGACTGAGATGAATATACAAGCACCTGAACCAATCGTTGAACAAAAGAATGATGCTGCAGTCGAAGAAGAGGTTCAACCACCAAAAATTCAGTACAATCAAGATGCAGATGTAACGAAAGAAGTGGCTGCTACAGAAGAACTCGAAGTTGCAGAAGCTCCTAAGAATGAACCCGAGACAATAGAAACTGAAACAGTAGAAGAGAAGCCACAGACATTAGATTCATTATTAAATGATTTAAATATGAATGGTAAAAAGCAAGACGATGAAGATCCATTTGAATTTCTAGGATCCTTAGATGATTTTTGATTGAGTAGGAGAATATAATGATAACAATTCATAAAGACAACAAACCAATCTATCAAATTTCTTTTCATCAGGATTTTTCCCAACTAGGAAAGGTTCTTGATGAATTGCATACTGCAAATCATAAGATCTGTATTGTAACAGATTCTACAGTGGGACAATACTATGCTGGTGAAGTGCTTGATATTGCAAAGGACTATTGTTATCAGGTAGAGACATTTACATTCCCAGCAGGTGAAGCCAATAAGAATTTAGATGTTGTGAATATGCTGTATGAAAAATTGATTCAGGACAAATTTGATCGTAGTGATTTATTAATTGCTTTAGGTGGCGGTGTTGTTGGTGATTTGACCGGCTATACAGCAGCAACTTATCTTCGTGGCATTCGATTTATTCAGATTCCAACCTCTTTATTAGCTATGGTTGATAGTAGTATTGGTGGTAAAACCGGCGTTGACTATAAAAGCTATAAGAACATGGTAGGTGCTTTTTATCAACCAAAAGCTGTATATATGAATTTCTCATTGCTTAAGACATTGAATGAACAACAATTTTTCTCTGGATTTGGCGAAATCATTAAGCACGGCTTAATTCAAGATGAATCCTATTATCAAATGATGCTTCAAACATCTGCACAAGATATAAGAACAAATACCGAACTAATTGCACGTATTGTTGAAAGAAGTTGCGAAATCAAACAATCTGTTGTAGAAATAGATCCCGAAGAGAAAGGAATTAGAGCCATACTCAATTTCGGACATACAATCGGACATGCCATTGAAAAAAAGCTGAGCTCTACATTTTTACATGGTGAATGTGTTGCAATCGGTATGGTTGCTTCTGGTTATCTTTCTATGAAATGTGGATACTTAAGCCAATCTGACTTGGATGCATTGATTACTTGTCTCAAAAGTTATCAATTACCTACTGATGTAAAATCATATCATTTAGATGCAAACGAGATTTATAATATCACACTCAATGATAAAAAAATGGTCGGTAACACAATCAAATTCATTTTACTTAAATCACTTGGTGAAGCTTACATTGAAACATCTCTAAATAAAGAAACAATTTTAGAAGGAATTCGATACGTAGTAGGAGAGTGCGATGACTAAAAAGAAGCAAGGAATTATATATAGCTTACTATTTATTGTATTGGTCGTACTAGATCAATTATCAAAATGGGGTGCCACCTTATCACTTAAAAATGGTTCTGACAAGGTATTAATACCAAATATACTACGATTACATTACTTAGAGAATAAAGGTGCTGCATGGGGCATGTTACAAGGTCATACATGGTTATTTACACTAATTACTGTGATTGTATTTGCTTTATTGATTTTCTTCTTTCTAAAGCTTCCCACGAAACGACGTTTTGTTCCCTTATGCATATCATTAACGATACTAGCATCTGGCGCAATCGGTAATTTTATCGATCGCATTATGAACCAATATGTAATCGATTTTATTTATTTTGAGATTATTGATTTCCCTATTTTTAATGTTGCAGATATCTATGTATCTGTATCTGCATTCTTGTTATTGTTTTTATTATTATTTTTCTATAAGGAAGAGGAGTTAAATTGGAAGAAAAAATAGATTATATAGTGGATGTAGATTCCATTCGAATCGATCAATTCATAGCAAGTAAGAACGAACAATTATCTAGATCTTATATTCAAAAGCTCATAAAACAAGGTCAGGTGTCTGTAGATAACACTATCTGTAGTAAACCTGGCTTTGTTGTCTGTAATGGTGCCAATATAACACTTTCAATACCAGTTCTAAAGGAAGTGGCTATTGAACCAGAAGACATGAATTTAGATATTATCTACGAAGACAAGGACATTATTATTATTAATAAACCAAAAGGCATGGTAGTACATCCAGCACCAGGACATTATTCACATACACTAGTTAATGGACTTTTATATCATTGTGGTAATGAATTATCTGGAATTAATGGAGAATTTCGTCAGGGTATTGTTCATCGTATTGATAAAGATACAACAGGAGTTATTGTTGCATGTAAAAATGATGTTGCTCATCGTTCCCTATCTGAACAACTCGCGGTACATTCAATTCAAAGAAAATATCATGCTATTGTATATAATAATTTTATGCAGGATACCGGGACAATTGAGGGGCCTATCGGTCGTCATCCTGTTGATCGCAAACGTATGGCGATTAATCACAAAAATGGAAGAGAAGCAGTTACTCATTATACTGTATTAGATCATTTAAATGGAACTTATAATTATGTAGAATGTACATTAGAAACTGGTCGAACTCACCAGATACGTGTCCATATGTCAAGCATTAATCATCCATTATTAGGTGATGACGTATACGGTCCACAAAAAAACAATCTAAATGTAAATCTTCAGGGGCAGACGCTTCATGCCAAGACATTAGGATTCATTCATCCCACTACACATAAGTATGTTGAATTTGAAGCCCCATTACCTGATTATTTTCAGAAATTACTTGTAAAAATCAACGGTAAATAATGGCGAAATTTCGCAAAATATCTTGACTTTTTATTTCTATTGTCGTAGAATATAGTTACTTAGCCTCTCTACGATAGTAGAGAATCGAACCAGATTTGTAGAATAGTGTTTCGACAAGAGTAGAACAACTATATATTGGGGTATATACATATGTACTGAAGGAGTGACCGTTTGTTATGGGATTACAGAAGAAAGAGATACGTCTCCACGAGGGTGAATTAAATGTTATGGAATTATTATGGTCTAACAAAGTCCTCGCTGCAAAAGATATTGCCAAAATCATCAAGGAATATATTGGCTGGGAAAAGAATACTACATATACTGTAATCAAGCGTTTGATTGATAAGGGTGCAATTGTTCGTGAAGATCCAGGATTCTTATGTAAGGCATCCATTACTAAGAAGGAAGTTCAAACGATTGAAACAGACGCATTGTTGTTAAAAGTATTTAATGGTTCATTATCTTGTTTCATTAGAGAATACTTAAACAATCATAGTTTTACAGCAGATGAAATTGAATTACTAAAAAAAATAATTGAGACAAATTAAGAATTCCCCCCGTATGAATTGATTATTACATATCAAATCATAGAGAGGGGAGTTTCTTTTTCTAGATACATCTATTGGACAAACCCCAGTTTATCACAAATAGATGTTGCAAAACAACGCTAATACGTGTTATAATATACTTAACCTACAAGGAGGTCTAAATCCGATGGAAAAACGAATTACATATCATGAAAAGATTTCGGATCATTACATTGATCGTTATAATGCTCTTACTAAGATTCTTCCTCGTTTTACACAAAATTTTTTCACTGGTATTGAGTCACGAACATCTGCTAAGACCAGATTGTCTTATGCCTATGATTTAAAAGTATTCTTTTCATTTATTAAGAATAATAATCCACTATATCGTAATACTGAGATACATGACTTTACCTACGAGGATTTAGAACGTATCACTGCAGATGATATCGAAGAATACCTTCAGTATCTCAAAAAATACACCGATGAGGATGGCAATGTATATCGTAATTCTGAGCAGGGATTGCATCGTAAATTAGCTTCTTTAAGAAGTTTTTATGGATATTTTTATCGTAAAGAAAAAATCAAATCAAATCCAGCACTTATCGTAGATATGCCAAAACTTCACAAAAAGGAAATTGTTCGATTAGATGCTGATGAAGTAGCCGATTTACTTGATTTGGTAGAAAATGGTCCCGCTAATTTGTCTCCACAAAAACAACGATATTTTGAGAAAAATAAAGTTCGCAATTTGGCTATATTTACTTTGTTATTAGGTACAGGAATTCGAATATCTGAATGCGTAGGACTTGATATTGAAGATGTTGATTATAAAAACGATCGAATACGTATCATACGTAAAGGTGGTAAAGAGGACTTTGTATACTTTGGTAACGAAGTTGAAGAGGCACTCTCCCACTATACAGAGGAACGTGTTAAGATTACTGCAAAAGCAGGCCATGAACATGCATTATTCTTATCTTCTCAGAAACGTAGGCTTTGTGTACAATCCATTGAAAACCTCGTTGAAGATTATGCAAAACAAATTACAACAGTAAAACATATCACACCTCATAAGCTTCGTAGTACATATGGTACAGCCTTATATCAGCAAACAGACGATATCTATTTAGTTGCTGAAGTACTTGGCCATAGCGATGTAAACACAACAAAAAAGCATTATGCTGCACTCGGTGACGAGAAAAAGCGTTCTGCCGCAAATAAAGTGTCTTTAAGAAAAGACTAAGGTCTCAGAGAGAGACCTTAGTCTTTTAAATAAGACCTCATGCAGAGGCCTTATTTTTTTATCTTCCAGTCGGATATGTGTTAAATATCTCTACAATCGTGTTATAGATTGTCTGAGTAGCTTTTTCTTGGTAAACTGGGTTATTTAATTTTGGGAAATCAGATGAGCCTGATATAAAACCTAATTCAAGCAATACGGCTGGAACTGTATTTTTATGCACAACCGTGTACTTCTGACTGCTAATACCACGATTTGTTGTTCCCATTGCGCTGACAAGTCGATTACAGAATAGTGATGCCATTTTCTTGCTTGTAATACCCGAGAAAGATGCCGTATTATTACTAGAGGAATAATACACCTCTGTACCATTTACTGAGCTCTTAGTCCAGCTATTCATATGTAGACTAACGAAGATATCAGCGCCTACTTTGCTGGCAAATGCAGCACGATCACCCAAAGGTATCAACGTGTCTGTAGTTCTTGTCCAATATGCTTTAATATCTGGTGCATTAGATGCAAAATGTTTCTGCATTAATGTAACCATCATCAAGAAATTTAGATTTTTTTCTCTTGTATTATTACCGATTGCGCCTGGATCAGTACCACCATGACCAGCATCTAATACAACAATCTTATTATAAATCTTATTTGGTGCATCCATCGCAACTAAAAATGAACCATTTTTATCATATATTTTAAATCCCTGAAGTTTGCTGCATTGAACAGTAATCTCTGTATTCCCAGCTGTATTTAGGCTTGTCTTAACAGATGTTATCACGCTATTATTTACCGCAATTGGATTACTATTAAAATAATCAATATGATTGCCTTTAATGGTAATAACAAATCGATTATTGTTATAATAATCTGTATTACTAACCATATCAAAAGTTACACCTGCCGGTTTACTAATTCTCAATGAGTACGTGCCGACATATTCAGGATTGAATATCTCGATTTTAAACACATTATCTGTAACTGCATATGCATAATCAATTTGTGCATTTGTACTTGTAAATGACAAAACCGTATCCGTACCAGTTTGATTTACATCAAATGAACTCACAATCTCTCCAAATTGATTGAATTGTTTCTCATTTAGTTTATATAAGCTTTTCGGTATTGTAACCGTTACTACATTACCATTTTTCGCAACAGTGGCTTGCTTCATGATATCAGCTGATGTTCCTGTAACCTGGAAAATGATAGAATTGCCAGTATTGTTATATGTACTGTCTATCTTATGAATGGCATTGCTATAACGAGAACTATCAAATGTAGTGTCTACCACATTCCAATCAAAATACGTCTTAACATGAATTTTGGATAGATAGTTTAATTTATCCCATGAATAATAGTAACCAAATTGTTTCGATAATATATTAACTGGAACACATACAATAGTCTTCTTCGTATCATAGCGTTTAATCTTCTGAGGAACTACCTTTGTGGTAATCTGTTTATCATTCACCGTAATAATATTGCTTCCAATTGTTAGAACAGCTTTGATACTCTTATCCTGATTAACTAATGTTATTGTCTGTGTTGCCGAATCATAGGAATATGTAATCCCCATAATATTCTGAAATACTTCTTTTGCTGGTACAAGTGTACCTCCTCCAATATTTAGTGCAGGCATGCTGTTAAGCATAATTGTTTTATTATTGTATGATACATTACCTCGATAATTTGTATAATAGGTAACTTTAGAGCCTACTTTTAATTTAAAAGGAGTTGTCATGCTGATGTATCCAGTTTTACTATTATAAGAATACTTATACTTCAATGTCTTGGCAACAAATTTAGCTGGTACTAAGATTCGATATTTGTTTCCTTTAATATATCTAACATTTACTGGTGCAACAGATAACTTTTTCTTCTTACCATTTACATAAGCATATTTTTTACCAATCCACATCTTAATTGTTACACCATTCTTTTTAAGTGTAATCTTCTTAGAAGATTTAGAGTATGTACAAGTAGCTTTAGCTCCTGATCGAAATACATCCTTATAAGATACCATACAAGTACCTTTAATCAAGATTCCCTTTTTCTTACCGGATGTAACCGACTTGTTATCAAGTTTTACTTTAATCTGTTTCTTTTTGTATTTATATGTTCTGCCATTATATGAAATCTTCATAGTAGCAGCTGATGTTGTCTTGGTCATGACACCCATTCCCAATATACATATCGTAAATACTAGTATCTTTAGTACAATCTTTTTCATCTTGGTCTTTTGCATTTCATTTCCTTCTCTCATCTTTTATTATCAAAAAAAATAACATAATTGCTTGACAGAAATATGTCAGTCAATCATGTTAAATTATAGCACAAATTATATATAAATGGTAAAATAATCATCCCTGTATCACATAATATGGAATAACAAGATAATTACCAGCTCGAATTGCATCAGAAGACAACTGATTCGTCCGACGTATCTCATCCATATAATCACTCATACTACCATCTAATTCTGTATAGTATTCACTTGCAATACTCCACAAAGAATCACCTTCTGTGACCATAACACTTTTCACTGTTTTCTCTCCAACAATCTGAGCTGAAGTAGACTTCGTCGGTGTCAAAAAAACAAAAAACAAAATAACAATAGTGATTACAACTAGTGAATAAAATATAATTGGTCTTGATGCTACTCTCTTCATAATTATCCTCCTATGTCGAACATAAATTCCGAACACTTGTTTCCTTTAATATTAATATACAGCAAGAACATACGTTTGTCAACACTTTTTTATTGACAGTTTGTATATTTCTTCTTATGATATATATAAGAGATGGAGTGACTAACCTATGAGATTATTTCGTAAAAGATACAGAATTATTGATTATCGTCAAAAGCAAAAAAGAAAGAAGCATAAACAGATTGCATTAATCTATTTAGGTATTTTTTTTGTTATCGGGGGTGCTTTGATTACTACCTTTGTATTACGGTATCAGCATCATAAAGAAGAGACTTTACAAGCTGTCATGAAAACAACAAATGAAATTCAACAGGAAAATAAGCAAAAAAAAAAGACAAAAAAAGCTGTTGAATCTACTGTTTTAGCAGATAGTAAATCTCGCTCTTCTATGATTCAACAAGCAAAGGAAATGGTACAGGTTTATGATTACGAAGGAGCCCTTGCTTTATTAAAAAAAGAACCTGGTTACGAGAGATATGATGATTTAATGGCACTCATAACACAATATGAAAGCGAACAGAATAATCTTCAAGAATGGGATATACAAAAGACAACTCATGTATTCTTCCACTCTCTCATCGCAGATACATCAAAAGCTTTTGATGGTGATGATAAAGAAAAAGGATATGACATGTATATGACAACCATATCCGAGTTCAATAAGATAATGGAAAGCATGTACAAAAGGGGTTATGTACTTGTAACACCACATCAGATTGCCAGGATGGAGCCAAATTCTAAAGGCAAAAACATTATGACAGATCAAAAGATTATGCTTCCAAAAGACAAGAAAGCTTTTATTTTATCCATTGATGATGTCAGTTATTATCAATATATGGATGGTGATGGATTTGCGTTACGCATCGTTTTAGATGCCAATGGAAAGCCAACCTGTGAAATGAAGATGGATGATGGTTCTATTCGTACTGGAGATTATGATGTTGCTCCCTTACTCGAACGATTTATCGAAAAGCATCCTGACTTTGTCTATAAAAACGCCAGAGGAATTATAGCCTTAACTGGTTATGATGGGGTACTAGGTTATCGTACATCTGCCACGCAGCACAGTGATAATGCTGATTTCATTAAAGCACATCCAGATTATAACTTCGATGATGAATGTAATAAGGCAAAGCAGGTAGTTGAAGGCATGAAAAAATGCGGTTGGTTGTTTGCAAGTCATAGTTATTCCCATAATAACATTGGTCAACAATCAACAGGCGATAAAAGCCCAATGAGTTATAAAAAATTTAAACATGATACCGATATGTGGGAAAAGGAAGTAAAAGCAATTGTTGGCGAAACCGATATTATCATCTTTCCTCAAGGTACTCATCTAAATGAAAATGGTCGCGCTGACTGGAAAAAATACAAAAACAATAATACACATTATAAATATCTTAAGAGTAAAGGCTTTGACTACTACTTTGGCGTTGGTGGATACCAGCCATGGGTACAGATAACAAAGAATTATTTCAGACAAGATCGAATCAATTTTGATGGAGTTGAGATGCGAAATGCTCCCAAACTTTTAAAACAGTTTTTCAATCCAAGCAAAGTATATGATTCATCTAGACCAACTAAACTTAAATAACAAAAAAGTCGGCGTAAGTTACGCCGACTTTTTAATAGGATAAATCCTTACATTAATCTTCTTCATCCTCAGTGTCAATCTTAATAGCTTGTGTTGCTAATTCATTAATAGCAATCGAAAGAGGCTTTGGACACTTCTCTTCTACGAGTGGTTCGGAACCAGCAATAATCTGTCTTGCTCTCTTGGCGGTAGCTAATACGATTGAATATCTGCTGTTAACAACTGGCTGCTCACCAGGTTCAACATCAATATTAACTACATTCATTAAATCTGCATAAGATGGATGTAACATATAATAATCCCCTTTCAAAGCTCATATTTCATTCGAACGGTCTACATTATACCACATTTTCACACTAATGTAAATATTTATTTTGGTATGCCAAATTTATTCAATGGCCAAATGCGGACTAACGACCTACCTACAATGGAATCACGTTTAATTGGTCCTATACTTCGACTATCTAAACTTACTTCGCGATTGTCTCCCATAACGAAAAATTCGTCATCACCTAATACAATCGGTTCTGTAGCAGTTCCTTCATCACCTGTAACCATCACAGTCTTGCCATATGTGTCTGATATTTTCTTGTCATTAACAAAAATGTCATTCCCTTTGATCTGAATCTTCTCTCCTGGCAATCCCATAACACGTTTTACATAATATTCTTCTTCTGGTTCACCTTCTGGATGAAAAACAATGATATCATAACGATCCGGATCAGAAAAATATCTCGTCACCTTTTCAACTAACAAACTCTCGCCTGTATGTAATGTATCCTCCATCGATTCACCTTTCACAACGGTACGTTGTAACACATACTTAGGTACTACAAAGATACAACATAATATAAGTACAATATAAATAATAAATTCGATCAAAAATCCAACTGTTCCTCTTTTTTTACTCTGTGTCTCTATTTCCTGATTGTTTTGTTCCGCCATTACTAAAATCCTTTCTGAAGAGTATCTAACTCTTCTGTCATACGATTCATTAAATCAGCCTGTCGATGAGTTCTAAAATGTTCTGTCTCTATCACATTATGAACATTATCAACGGTTTCGTCAAGTATATCATTAATAATAATATAGTC
The DNA here is from genome assembly GCA_964619785.1 of uncultured Lachnospiraceae bacterium. Classification (GTDB taxonomy): domain Bacteria; phylum Bacillota; class Clostridia; order Lachnospirales; family Lachnospiraceae; genus CAZUGH01. The sequence continues at coordinate 48,745 of CAZUGH010000001.1, forward strand.
ATAATCTTTCATATACTTTGCTTCTTCACTTGCTCTAGTTAAACGCTTTTTAACTGTCTCCATATCCTCTGTTCCTCTGCCAACTAATCGATCATATAAAATCTGTGCCGACGGTGGCGTTACAAACAGGAGAACGGCATCCGGAAACTGCTCTTTTACAAGCATACCTCCTTGCATCTCAATCTCTAACAAAACATTATGTCCAGACTCAAGTTGATTATTTACATATTCTTTCGGTGTTCCATAATAATTTCCTACATACTCTGCATATTCGATAAATCCATCTTTCCCAATCATTTCTTCAAACTTCTCACGACTTAGAAAATAATATTCTCTTCCATTCTCTTCACCTTCACGAGGATTTCTCGTTGTCGCAGAAATTGATAAAGCATAATCATATTTTCGAACTAATTCTTTCATAATTGTGCCCTTGCCCGAACCGGAAAAGCCAGATAAGACAACTAAAATACCTTTATTATTCTTCATTATTATCACCTTTCCCATTTTCTTGATTTAAGCGATTTGCTATTGTATCTGGAAGTAAAGAAGACAGAACAACCATGCCATTTTCCATAACAATAACAGACTTTGTTTTTCTTCCGCATGTACCATCCACTGCATTACCATTGTCCTTCGAAACTTGAACAAGGCGCTTAATCGGCGCAGCCTCAGGACTTACGATGCTAATAATTTTACTACTATTAATAATATTACCAAAACCAATATTTATAAATGACATCATGCCCTCCTACTCAATATTTTGGATTTGTTCACGAATTTTCTCAATATCCGTCTTCAAACTAATCGCATGATTCGATACTTCAATATCATTTGCCTTCGATAATATCGTATTTGCTTCACGATTCATCTCCTGAGCAATAAAATCTAACTTACGTCCTACGCCCTCATCCGACATCAAGGTATCTTTCATATGAACAATATGGCTCTTAAGACGAACAACCTCTTCATCAACACAGATTTTATCAGAAAATACAATCAGCTCCGTAGCTAATACACTTTCATCAATCTTAGTATCACCTAAAAGTTCTTTTACTTTATCTAAAATACGATTACGATACTCTTCTACAATTGCTGGCGAACGCTTTTCAATAAACTCCACTGACTCAAGCAATACATCTAATTTACCAAGCAAATCCTTCTGTAACATCTCGCCTTCCGTCTCACGACTTTGAACAAATTGCTCACAAGCTCGATCAACTGCCTCGATTAGCACTTCTTTAAATTTATCAATGTCCATCTCTTGTTCTTCAATGACAAACACTTCCGGGAATCTGGAAATTGTATACGCATCCACTGTATTTTCAAGCATGAAGTCTTTCGATAATTGCTCGATTCCATTTACATAAGATGCCGCCAATTCTTTATTATACTTCAACTGCGATTTACCCTCTGTATAATCTTCGTATCCTACAAAAACATCTATTTTGCCGCGGCTAGCATATTTCTTTAGCTCACTTCGAACAATTGATTCAAAAAAACTTAATTTTTTAGGTATCTTAACTGAAATATCACAATATCTATGATTTACCGATTTCAATTCAACTGTTACCTTACATTCATCATTAGACGCTTCATAACGTCCAAAACCCGTCATACTTTTTGCCATAAAATCCTCATTTCCGAAAATGATAGGAGTCTCATTTTCCAATTAATACTTGATTTTAAACCCTAATTAACATAAGTAAAATTATATATGAAACAAATGAAATAGTCAAATGTTTGCATTTGATAGTTGTATTCGTTATAATAAGATATGATTTCAACGAAAAGAGGTAATTCAGATGGCATTTGATGGATTTTCTATATCCAGTTTAGTATATGAATTAAGTCAAACATTAACCGGTGGAGGTGTTCAAAAGATTGCTCAGCCCGAAAAAGATGCACTTTTATTGACTGTTAAAAACAATAAAATTGCACACAAACTCATGATATCTGCGGGAGCTTCTCTTCCTCTTGTATATTTGACACAGGAAAATAAAATCTCGCCGGTCACAGCTCCAAACTTCTGTATGCTTCTTAGAAAGCATCTAAATGGTGCTCGTATTCTATCTATCACGCAGCTAGGGTTAGAACGTGTCATTCAGATTGAATTGCAAAACCTAAATGAAATGGGTGACGAAACGGTAAAATATTTAATGGTTGAATTAATGGGGAAGCATAGTAACATCATTTTCCTCAATGAGAATAGAATGATTATAGACAGTATTAAGCACGTTTCCTCATTGATGAGTTCCGTACGAGAAGTGCTTCCTGGCAAAGAATACTTTGTTCCTAATACAAAGGATAAATTGGATCCTTTTACAATTGACAACTATCGTACATTTTGTGATATTTATGTCAATAAGCCAACTTCGATTATCAAGGCAACATACAGCTCTCTAACTGGTTTTAGTTCCTGTATGGCTGCAGAAATGGCTTCTCAGGCTGATTTAGATGGGGATTTATCATGCGCTGCACTAACTGATGATATGATGCAAAGATTGTTTCATGAATTTCAAAATATAATCAATCTTGTCAATATGAATCAATATCAACCTACTATCTATTTTGACAAAAATGAACCAAAGGAATTTTCACCATTTTCTCTGTCTATTTATCACGATATGGAACACCGTACTTATGAATCTATGTCACAAGTACTTGAAACTTATTATGGGGAAAGGGATGTCATCTCTAGAATACGCCAAAAATCAGTTGATCTACGTAAAATTGTCACAACATTACTCGAACGTAATCGTAAGAAATTATTTTTACAAGAAAAGCAAATGAAAGATACTGAAAAAAGAGACAAATTCAAGATTTATGGCGAGTTGCTTCACACCTATGGCTACCAAATCGAAACCGGTGACAAATCAATCATCTGTACAAACTATTATAATAACGAAGAAGTTACCATTCCACTTGATTCAACCTTAACTGCTGCTGAAAATGCAACAAAGTATTTTAATAAGTACAACAAATTGAAACGTACCTTTGAAGCATTAACCGTTCAAATAAAAGATACCAAAGACGAAATAGAGCATCTTGAATCTATCTTGAATTCACTAGACATCGCGCGTTATGAAGAAGATTTAGTGACAATTAAAGAAGAATTAGCGATGAGTGGTTATATCAAAAGTAAAGCAAAAGGCAAAAAGCAACGCAAAGTCAAGAAAAGTAAGCCACTCCACTTCCGCTCATCGGATGGCTTTGATATCTATGTCGGTAAAAACAATTTTCAAAACGATGAATTAACATTTAAATTTGCGGAAGGCGGTGACTGGTGGTTTCATGCGAAAGGCATGGCTGGATCACATGTAATTGTTCAATGTCATGGCATTGAACCGCCGATTCGTACGTTTGAAGAAGCTGCGAGTTTGGCTGCTTATTTTTCAAAAGGTAGAGGGACTGATAAATTAGAAATTGATTATACTATCAAAAAGAATGTAAAAAAGCCAAATGGTAGCAAGCCCGGATTTGTTGTTTATTATACGAATTATTCCATTCTTGTGAGTTCATCAATCTCACAAATTGAGTTGATTAGTAAGGAAGATCGCGCATTTCTTGAAAGGAGTTATTTATGATTTTATCTGACACCCATGTTCACACACAATTTTCTTCTGACAGCCAAGAACCAATGGAAAACATGGTTAAACGAGGAATTGAACTTGGCTTAAAAGAGATTTATTTTACTGATCATATGGATTTAGACTTTCCAAAACAATATAAATATGATTTTCTTTTTGATATTCATGCTCAACAAGCCGGAATTTCTCGTCTTGATAAAAAATATTCAGAAATCACTTTATACCGTGGTATTGAATTAGGTTTACAACCTCATTTAGCCAAGCAAGCAGATCAATTATTAAGTGAAAACTCATTTGATTATGTGATTGGTTCGGTTCATGTAGTTGATGGTCTTGACCCATATTATCCCGAATATTGGGAAGGCAAAAATTCTGAGGAGGCTGGTATTCTTCATTACTTTGAAACAGCACTCTCATGCCTGGAAACAATGCATAATTTTGATTCATTTGGTCATCTAGACTACATTATCCGCTATGCTCCATCTGGTCCTAAAAACTACAGTTATAAGCGCTATTGTGATGTGATAGATGCTATACTTATATCTCTAATCCAAAACGGTAAATCTCTCGAGATGAATACCTCCGGTTATAAGAAAAATGGTTTTTCAAACCCACATCTAGATATTATCAAACGATATTTAGAACTTGGTGGAGAAAATATCACCATCGGTTCCGATGGGCACGATACACTCCATTTATCCTTAGATTTTGAGACTGCCTTTTATGAGTGCAGGAAAATAGGCTTGTCTTCTTATACTACATATCAGAATCGCAAGCCTATCCATCATGCTATTTAATTGTTTGGTCTCGTACCTATGATTGTGCCACCGCCTAGGACAATCTCTCCATCGTATAAAACGACTGCTTGTCCTGGCGTAATTGCACGCTGTGGTTCATCAAATACACATTCTAATAGGTCTGAATCAATTCTTTTCACTGTTGCCATCGATCCTCTATGATTATAACGAATTTTGGCAAGCACTCTGGTTCCTTCTTTTACATCAGGAACAGACATGAAATTCAGTTGATTGGCATAAAGTCTACCCGACATCAAATCATCATTCGAACCGATTACAACCTCATTTGTCTCCGGTCTTATATCAGTTACAAAAACATGATACCCCATCGCAAGTCCCAAGCCTCTTCGTTGCCCAATGGTATACTGATAGATACCTTTGTGCTTACCTAATATCTCTCCATCTTCTGTCACAAAGTTTCCTTCACCAGGTACTTGAGGCATATTTTCCCTAATGTAGTTACCATAATCATTGTCCGGAATAAAACATATCTCTTGACTGTCTGGTTTATTCGCTACATTTAGTCCAATTCGTTCTGCAATTTCTCTGATTTCGTCTTTTTCATAGCAGCCTACCGGCATCAATGTTTTCGACAACTGGTCTTGTGTAAGATTATATAACGCATATGTTTGATCTTTCGCAGCTGTTTTAGAATTTTTGAGGGCATATCGACCATTCTCTAATTGTATAACATTCGCATAATGACCTGTAGCAATGTAATCTGCACCTATTTCAAGCGATCTTGTAAGTAAGGATTCCCATTTCACATAACGATTACATGCGATACAAGGGTTTGGCGTTCGACCATGTAAATACTCATCTTTGAAATAGTCAATTACATTTTTTTGAAATGATTCCTTGAAATTCATAACGTAATACGGAATTTCCAATTGTTCTGCAACTCTTCTTGCATCCCATACCGCGGGAACACCACAACAACCACCATTTTCTTCTTGTTCAAGTGGATCCTCATCTTGCCAAATCTGCATCGTTACGCCGATAACATTGTAACCTTGTTCTTTCAAAAGATAAGCAGCTACCGAAGAATCGACTCCACCAGACATACCAATTACAACCGTTTTTCTATCCATTAGTAGTCCTCTTCCTCTTCTTCCTCACCAATATCAGATTTAGGTTTATCTAAGCCTTCAATCACAATATCATGTTTCTGGGCATAGTCCCAAAGTGCTGCATGAATTGCTTCTTCAGCCAATAAAGAGCAATGAACTTTCACTGGTGGAAGTCCATCTAATGCTTCCATAACTGCTTTGTTTGTAACTTGTAATGCTTCTTGAATGCTTTTTCCTTTCACAAGTTCAGTCGCCATACTGCTTGTTGCTACTGCAGCGCCACAACCAAATGTTTTGAATTTACAATCACGAATCATCCCAGCATCATCAATATCCAGATACATTCTCATAATATCACCGCATTTTGCATTTCCAACGGTTCCAACCCCACTAGCTCCATCAATTTCCCCTACATTACGTGGGTTACTAAAATGATCCATTACTTTTTCACTATACATATCAATTCCTCACTTCCTAGTATTTTTTCTAACAAAATCTTCATATAACGGCGACATACTTCTAAGCTTTGCAACAATTCCTGTCACTTTTTCCACAACATAATCAATATCTTCCTTTGTTATTTCTTCACTCAAGGTAAGTCGTAATGAGCCATGTGCAATCTCATGTGGAAGTCCAATTGCCAACAACACATGCGATGGATCAAGAGAACCCGATGTACAAGCAGAACCACTCGAACCACAGATGCCTTCCATATCAAGCATAATTAATAATGATTCACCTTCGATAAATTGAAAACTAAAGTTTGCATTATTCGGTAGTCTTTTGTATCGGTCTCCGTTTAATCTTACATATGGAATTTCTTTTAATACACGTTCAATTAAATAATCACGAATTTCCGATTCTTGTTTCACACGCTTTTCCATTGTATCCATTGCGATTTCAACGGCTTTACCAAGTCCTACAATGCCTGGTACATTTTCCGTACCTGCACGACGTTTTCGTTCTTGAGCACCTCCATGAATAAATGACCTCAGTTTTAATCCTTTTCTTATATACAAAAATCCAATTCCCTTTGGCCCGTTTAATTTGTGACCACTTGCACTAAGCATGTCAATATTCATCTCTTCCACATTGATTGGTATTTGACCAAATGCTTGAACGGCATCAGTATGAAAAATAACATCATGTTTCTTCGCTATTTTCCCAATTTCTTCAATGGGTTGTATCGTTCCGATTTCATTATTTGCAAACATTACAGAAATCAATATGGTATCTGGTCGAATGGCAGCTTCTAATTGGTCGAGTTTGATAATACCATTTTCATCTACATCAATGTAAGTTATCTCATAGCCTCTATCCATTAAATATTCACAAGTGTGTAGAATAGCGTGATGCTCCACTTTAGAGGTTATAATATGTTTTCCTTTGCTTGCATATGCTTCAGCGGTTGCAATCAGAGCCCAATTGTCCGATTCCGTTCCACCTGCTGTGAAATATATATCACGAATATCTCCATGAATCGCATCTGCAATAATTTGTCTACTTTCATTCACTGCTTTTTTATTCTTAGCAGCAAAATCATATACACTACTTGGGTTACCATAATTCTCTGTAAAATAAGGCAACATCGCATCTACGACTTCTTTTCTTGTCTTTGTTGTTGCTGCATTATCTAAATATACTAATTTATTCACCTTATATTTCCTCCTATCGATCACATGATTTATTTTCTTGTTTATGGTTAAGATTATGCTCTTTCTGTATACGGTCGCTTTCTTTGATTAATTCGGAAAGCATCAATGAATCGACAGTATTGTTTATGCTATCACTAATACGTTTCCAAACATATTTTGTTACACAAAGTTCTGATCCACTACATGTTTCTCCTTCGCCCGTTATCTCTGCGCAAGATACCGGATCAAGATTCCCCTCTAATACTCGTAAAATATCACCCACCGAAATCTCGTCAGGTGATTTCGCAATTGAATAACCACCTTTCGCGCCTCTACTACTATTGACAATCCCGGCTTTTTTTAATTTGGCAATCAATTGCTCTAAATAACTAATTGAGATATTTTGACGTAACGCAATCTCGCTTAAAGACACTGGTTCTTCTCTCGAACTTATCGCAATATCAACTAATGCACGTAATCCATATCTACCTTTTGTGGAAATTTTCATACGATACCTTCTTTCCTAAATTTAATTCCAAGTAATTTAATTCGCACTATTTTACTTGAATATATTGATACTATCATAATTCCTTTTTGTTGTCAATAAAAAATACTCATTATACTATCAAAAATAGCATAATGAGTATCTTTATACTCTATCATTTACATATTAGTTAAGTCATCAATAGATAATGCAAATTCATCTTCATCATCACTTACTTCTTCAACTTCTTGTGTTACAGGATGTTGAATCTGAGTCACGCCAGAAGTCAGCATATCAATATCTAATTCAAAGCCGACATCTTCTTTCCTCTCAGTTTCATCTGTGCTTTGATCATATGTATGATCAACTTCCATATCACTTGATAAGCCAAAGAACATATCATCCTCTAAAGGTGTTACTTCTTTTTCTGCGCTATCCTCTATTACCACAATTTCTTCTTCCGGTTCATCAACAAGTGTTATGCCGGCTTCACTGATTGCATTTTCTGTCTCTTTAACAAATGCATCAATGTTGTCAATCTCTTCATAGTCTGGAAGAACTGCTTCTGTAGGTACTGATTCAACTACTGTATTGCTAGCAGTAATCGGTGCTGATTGGATGATTGGATCGGAAGCACTTACTGAAATATTTCTAAATAAAGGTTCTTCTTTTTCAGGTAATTCAATTGATGTTGTATCTGCTTCTGTCTCATCCATCGCAAAATGAATTGTGCTGTCATCTTCCTCAATTACCTCTTCAACAGCTAAATCATTTTCGGCAGCTTCAATAACATCTACTTCCAATTCATTTTCAGGCTTTTCAACTTCCTCTACTGGAAGCACATTTTCAGGTTTCGTATCTGTCATAACTTCCTCTGGCATAATAAATACAGGTTCAGAACTAATCTCGAAACTCTCTACTGGTTTAGAATTGCTAAGAGTCTTGAGTGACTTGTATATTGGTTCTCGCTTAACACGTGGCATTGGCTCTGGTGCCAAATCAGCCTCAACAAAGTTTGGATCCATCTCAAACTTGATTTCGCCAGCAGCTTCCTCTGTGGAATTATCAAACGATGGCTGATTTGATAAAATATTAGCAATCTCTGGATTCATGGTATGTTCAAAATCATCACTTGAAATATCATTATCTAGGGCACCACTCATCCGCTTAATATTATCATCTGACACATTTAATCTGCCAAGTAATTGTGATAACTCATCCTGTGAAGAATTAGCTTGTTGCTGTGCTAGCTTCTCAGCTTCTTCTTGTTCACGCTTAAGTTTTTCATCAATCTCACGCTGTAAACGTGCATATTCCTGTTCTTCCTCTTCTTTTTGCTGCTCAATTGTTGTTACCAAATCATCTAAAGATGGCTCAGCAACCTTATCAAGAATTAATTCTTCTTCTGGAATCGTCTCGATCTCTTCTTGAATAACTTCCTCTACCATAGATGCCAATTCCTGATCAGATGGAACTTGAACCTCTTCTTCCTCTGGCTCTTCTCCAAACAAATCATCTAGCGACCACTCTGGGAACGCAGAAGCATCACGTGTATCACCTAACAACATATCCTGCCCACGTAATGGTTTATTATGTGCGATACTTTCATACTCTTCTTCAAGAATTGGTTCATCCTCAATAACCGTATCCACTCTCTGTGGTTCAGGTTCTGGCTCAACTACTGGTTCTGGTTCAGGTTCTGGTTCAACAACTGGTTCTGGCTCAGACTCATCCTCAACAACTGGTTCTGGCTC
>CAZUGH010000001.1:58170-112850 GCA_964619785.1 uncultured Lachnospiraceae bacterium
TCAACTACTGGCTCTGGTTCTGGTTCTGGCTCAGCTTCAACTATTGGTTCTGGCTCAGGCTCAACTACTGGTTCAGCTTCAACTACTGGCTCTGGTTCTGGTTCCGGTTCAGCTTCAACTATTGGTTCTGGTTTAGCTTCAACTATTGGTTCTGGCTCAGGTTCTGCTTCTGGTTCAGCTTCAATCATTGGTTCTGGCTCTGGCTCAACCTCAATAATCGAATCACTTATGTCAAGTTTAGACTCATCTATTTCATCGGTACTTGTCGTTTCTTCCTCTGTCTCATCTAACTTATCATCTACTTCTGCTATTTCTTCAAGGTCACCTGTGGCAAGTTCGCTAAAGGATTCTTCTTTTACTTCTTCAGTTTCTTCAGATCCATCAACATCCAAAGTGGAATCACTAGCATCATCTGCTATATTAATTTCATTTTCTTCTTCATCATTCATAGAAAGTGAATTTGTTGTATCTTCTTCCTGTTCGTCCTCCTCATCAGATGTTTCTAACATTGCTGAACCTATCGGACTCTTAGGTGCTTCTACAACAGCTGCAACCTCCTGCTGAACTTTCGCAATCATTTCTTTTATTTCATTTAGGTCAACTGCTGATACTGCTGGAGTAGGAATAACTTCTTGCATAGGTGCGACAGGTTCTTCTTCAGGTACACCTAATAAAGCCTCTCCATAGCCTCCAACATAAGGTTCGTCTTTCTTTAATGGCGAATCCTCTGGTGGATCAATGCTTAATGTTGAATCTGCAAGAGTAGCACCATTTATCAATTCTTCAACCGTATCAGATGATATCGTCTTGAATTCAACATTTCCATGTAAAGTAGAAGAAAGAGGCTTTAACATAATCGATTTTTCCTCTTCATCAGCAGAAAATGGATCATCAAATGGGTTGCGATTCACATATTCTTGCTCTGGTTCCACTTTTCCTGTACTAATCTTAATTCCATAATCACTTGGGTTTTCAACTTTATCTTTTACTTCATCTTCGTCAATATTTAGTACAAATTCAACCTCGGTGTCTACCTCATTATTACCCCATACAGCTGTTTCTGTTGCAATCAAGTTACTAAATCCATAACCAGCAAAAATAGGGGCAATACAATCAAGATAGATAAATGGTTCTCCATTCCCACTATAAATAATATACATAAATAAGATGAGTAAATAAGAACCAATCATTGGTGTAATATAACTTCTATCTTTTTTTAACGTAAAGTATCCAGCCGCTGTGGCAAAGAATATAACCATAAATGGCCAGTGTCCACTTGTAAATGCTTGATACAACAAGACAATCAAAGTGTTATATTTTGCAAGCATATTACCACCTATATTGGCATCTGCTTTTCCTTCTGCTGTCTTAAACAATGAAACATCCACCCTCGATGTAAAGACATCAGAAAAATGCTTCAATATCGACGTGTCAAGTAGGTCTGTTCCAGAAACTAAACCAACGAGTAAATTAACAATAAAAAATGCGCCTACAGTCATACCAAGAAAATAGAGTCCACAATTCTTACCACTCGCAAATGGGCTTTTTTTATCATCGGTATCCATGCCCGAACTAAAGAACAATGAAATAAAACAGAATACGAGCAAAAATACATTAAGCGGATTCAATGCAATTCCAATTGCAAATATAACCGACATAATGATGTATGAAATCATCGTGTAAACCATATTTTCTTTCATATGTAATAAATTCTTCGTTGTTAATTGAAAGATAATATAGCATGCGAGAAATGATGAAATCTCAATATTGGTATCAAATGTTAATACATTGATATAGGATGTTGTTATAAAGAACCACCCAAATATAGTTGTTGCTATACCTCCTAGGCGCCCAGCCGATATTCTACCCGCAACAAACATCAACGCCAATGTAATAACAGTAGATAACGAGTTTTCATCACATTCTGCAAAGGTGACAATTGCAAACAGCGCAAATACACCGACTTCAATCAAGGATAGCACTTTACTATTGCCCTGAATAAAATCGATGTGGCCCCCTTCTTTTACAAAATAAGCACCCACCGTAAAAATTAAAACTAATACAACAAGAAGTCCGACAGTAGTTGTAGAGTTGTCCGCACTATTCATTGTCAAGTAGCCCAGATAAACGCAAGCATATCCAGTTATAACCAGAAAAAATAAAGCAAAAATACTTGATAAAAGATTCCTTTGTAGTCTCACGTCACATTACCCCTCTATACATAAATATATACATTAATAATACTACATTTTGAAGAATATAACAAGACTTCATTCATAAAAAGGAGCAGTATGAAAAATAGTTTATTAAAAGGAACCCTAATCCTTACGTTTGCAGGCTTTTTAACTCGTGTCCTCGGCTTCTTTTATCGTATATATCTTTCGAATGGCCTTGGACTACATATGTTAGGAATTTATCAGATGGTCTTTCCTGTTTATGCAATTTGTTTTACACTTTATGCATCTGGTATTCAAACAGGTATCTCTCAGATTTTATCATCCACCAATTCACACAAGCTGCCTAACAAACTTCTAAAAAACAGTTTATTTCTTTCATTATTGCTAGCGATTATCTTATCTATTATTATTTATTTTAAGTCCGACTTTATCGCAAATGCATTACTAGGAGTTCCTGAGTGTGGCAAGCTACTTCGGATTTTGTCTATTGTTTTTCCTTTTTGTGGAGTAACATCAGTAATTAATGGAATATTTTATGGCTTAAGTCAATCTAAGACACCTGCAATCACGCAGATGATTGAGCAAATCATCCGAATATGCTTTGTGATATTCATCTCTTCCTATCCATTTTTTCAAATACCACTCACATGCGAATTGGCTGTTTGGGGGCTTATTATTGGCGAAATTTCATCCAATATATATAATTTAATTCAACTCAAAAAAGTCCCAAAATCCAAAGACACATCCGGATCCTACATCGGTCGAATTTGTAAACTCATGCTTCCATTAAGTGCTACACGTGTCATTATTGCATTATTAAACAGCTTTGAAGCTGTTATGATTCCAATCATGCTGGTAAAGTATGGTTTTACAAATAGTGAGGCATTAACAATCTTTGGTATTATTAGCGGAATTGTACTTCCATTTATTCTATTTCCGGGTGCTATCACGAATTCGCTATCTGTTTTATTGCTTCCCGCCATATCAAGTGCTAACGGACGAAATAATTTGATGGAAATACGTTATAAAACACAGGAATCCATCAAATATACTATTTTACTTGGAATTTTATTCACCGTCATTTTTTCATTATTCGGAGACGAACTAGGAATCGTCATTTTCCATTCTCAAGATGCAGGAAAATATCTAGCTGCGATGTCTGGAGTTTGTCCATTTATTTATGCCTCAACAACATTATCAAGCATCATAAATGGATTAGGCAAAACTTCAATCACATTTAAGAATACAGTAATCGGGCTTCTTATACGTATACTTGCCTTACTCTTTCTCACTCCACACATCGGAATTATAGGATATCTAGTGGGGTACTTATTTAGCCAATTCATCATTACAATTCTAGACGGACGTTTTCTATATCATGCATGTCAGTATCAATTATCCATTATAACCTGGTTTATTCGTCCTGCGCTATTTTTATATATTCTTGGCTTTATATGCAAAAAAGCAATTCACTATATTCCACATGTTAGTGTGAAATATGATGAATTGCTTGCAATATCATTAATTCCTGCTATATGTATAATCTATTATCTATATCTTAGAAAATATAGAATCATTCCAAGAGAATTAAAGCTCAAGTAACAGTCTCTGTAGCATCGCTTTCTTCTCTGGCTCAGTAACACCAACCTGATTCATCTCAGGAATAAGTATCTGTTCAACAAACAACAGTACAGAATGCTCCTTAAGATATTCATCAAACGCATATGCTGCTTGACATTCAGAGAATTCTTTTGGACTACAATTCTCTCTCTGATCCTTCAAGCGACAATTTCTACATGGCAATGGAATAAATTCCTGAGGCTTTAGAGCCTCCTGTCTAAATTTAGGTACAAATTCTTGATTATCCATAGGTTTCTGCTGCATCTCCTTTGGCTGGCTTTCTTCGTGTTTATAGTCTTCAGGCTGAATGGATTCTGCCATACGAGCAACTCTAGGCTGTTCCTGTGATGGTATCGGATCCGGTATCACACTAGGCTCTACTGCAGTAGCAGATGGAATTGGATCTGGTATAATCGGTGGAACTTCCTTCACTGCTGGTTCAGGTATCTGTACTGGTTCTGGAACAGGCTGTGGAGCAGGTTCCTCAGTAGGTAATGGTTCAAAAAACTGAGGTGTAAACTCTTCTGGTTTAAATTCCTTCGGAGCCTCATCAAATTCTAAATTAGATTTATTATCAACAGAAGCTGCTGCGAAATCATCGACAAAAATATCTTCAAAATCCATCGTTTCTTCTTCATGCTTCTCTTGACGCTTATTCTTACGAGCGAACATTGGACGCTTCGGTTCAGACTTCGCTGGCTGTGACTTAGCAGCTTCCTTAGCTTGTGCAGCCATCGCATCCAAATCAGGAAAATCCTTTGGTGCTGTTTTCGAAACAGCATCAGCAGGGGCACGCTCAATCTCAATAATACTTGTGAAATAGCAATTATCCAACAGTGATGGATCCGCTCCGGCATCTAACTCTACCGTACATCTTCCAGAATTCTTAGAAACTCCACGGAGTTTACCAATCATTCCTTTATATTGGCCGCTAGTTATTCGAACTCGGTCCCCAGTTTTATAATCTTCCACATCAAACACCCCTTTCTATCCCTAATTCATAAATCTTGTAATAATTATGCAAGTACATATATTATATACTATTATGCGAAAAAATTCTAGAGCTTTTTTCTAATTTATAAAATATATGGTGTCAACTGGTATACATAGTAGTTCAACCAGTTTGTATATAAGGCATTTGAATGGGCTCTCCAGCTTAAAATTGGTGTTCTACTATCGTCGTTTTCCGGAAAATAATTCTTCGGAATTGTGATAGGAATCCCTTTTTCCTTATCTCTTACGTACTCCTTTTGCAATGTCAGTCGATCATACTCTGGATGTCCAAAAACAAAAACATGCTTGCCTCCCGCACCTAACACAAGAAAAATACCTGCTTCTTTAGAATCCGCAAGTATCGTTAGCCCTTCACAACTCTCAACATCTTCACGCGATACACCTGTATATCTAGAATGGGGAGCAAGAAATACGTCATCAAAACCACGAACTAATGGCGTCTTCCTATGATACACCTGATGTTCATATACGCCAAATAACTTGTCTGCTAAATCGCTCTTATTCACACCATAATGATAATATATACCAGCTTGGGCGCCCCAACAGATGTGCAATGTGGAGGTAACATTTTTATCTGCCCAATCCATAATCTTCTTTAATTCATCCCAGTAAATCACATCTTCGAAGTCCATTGTCTCTACTGGTGCTCCCGTGATAATAAGACCGTCTAGTTTCATATCCTTTATATCATTGTAGGTTTTATAAAACTCTTTCAAATGGCTTAACGGCGTATTTTTACCAATATAACTTGCCGTTGTGATAAATGTTACTTCAAGTTGAAGAGGTGTATTCGATAAACTTCTTAACAATTGAACTTCTGTATCTTCTTTAAGAGGCATCAGATTCAGTATTCCTATTTTTAGTGGACGAATATCCTGATTGACTGCTCTCAATTCATCCATCATGAAGATATTCTCTTCTTCCATAATCTTCTTAGCAGGTAAATCATTAGCAACTTTAATTGGCATGCTGACACCTCTCCTTTCTATCGTCGTAGTATATTTATTGTCTACTATATCACTACTTACTTAATAATTCAAGCAATTCTACTTCTGTAATAATTGGTATACCTAATTCCTTAGCCTTGCGGTTTTTAGAAGACCCAGAGGCAATATCATTATTAACCAAATAATCTGTCTTCTTCGTAACAGAGCCAGTCACTTTGCCTCCGCGTCTTTCAATCTCATCTTTACATTCATCTCGATTCGTAAAATGTTCCAATGAACCCGTAATCACAAACGTCAGCTCTGACACTGTCTGATCCGCTATATCCTGTTCTTTTGTTACATTTAATTCTTTCCATAGATTCTGAACTATTTTTAAATTCTTCTCATCTCGGAAGTAATGTACAACATTTTCTGCAAGAACTTCACCCACACCATCAATTTCACTCAACTGTTCCATCGTCAGCTCATTCATTTTTGGCAAATCATACGAATACTGTTTACAGATTAGTTTCGCCATGGATAGCCCAATTCCTTTAATTCCTAAGCTATATAAAACTCTTGGTAACGTTGTCTCTCTTGATGCATCAATTGCCTGCAGCAAGTTTGTACAGGATTTTTCACCCATCCCTTCCATTCCTGATAGGACTTCAACATAATCTTTAAGATGGTAAAAATCTGCTGGTTCATGAAGCAGCCCTTTGCTTATAATCTTCTCGATAGTTGACTCCGATAACCCATCAATATTCATTGCATTACGTGAAACAAAATGGGTAAATGATTTCACTTTCTTCGCATAGCAATCTGGATTGATGCATACTAAGACTTCTGAACCATTTTCGTTTAGAACTTTTGTCTCGCCATGGCAAACAGGACACTCACTTGGAATTATAAGGGTATCACTCTTGGTCTTATTTTCCTGTATCTGCGGGATAATCATATTTGCTTTATATACAGTAATCTCATCACCAAGGCCCAAACGTAATTCTTTGACTATGCTTACGTTGTGTATGCTTGCTCTGCTCACTGTTGTTCCTTCTAATTCGACTGGTTCAAATATCGCAACTGGATTAATGAGCCCCGTTCGGGATGCACTCCATTCTACTTCCCTAAGATGAGTCGCAGCCATCTCGTCTTGCCATTTAAAAGCAATTGAGTGTCTAGGGAACTTCGCTGTTCTTCCTAAGGATTCTCCATATGCAATATCATCAAATGTTAAAACCAAGCCATCACTTGGCAAATTATTCGTTTCAAGTTCTTCTGCAAATTCTTGTACCGCTTCTAGCATGGAATTACTTGTCACCTTACGATATGGAACAATCTGAAATCCCATAGATTGAATCCACTGAATCTGCTCCTCGCGTGTCACAAATGCCGTCTCATAATCTGTCTCAATCAGATTATATACAAGGTAATTCACATGTCGATTTGCTGTTACCTCATTATTAAGCTGGCGTACAGAACCACTACATAAATTCCTCGGATTCTTATATTGTTCCGCAACCTCTTTTAGATTCTCATTCATTCTTTTAAAATCCGAATATTTGATTAATGCCTCACCTCGAAGCACTAGACGTCCCTTAAATGGAATCTTGCCAGGAACATTATCGAAAACCTTTGCATTATTCGTAATCACTTCACCAATCTCACCATTTCCACGAGTTAACGCTTTCACAAGCTCCCCATTTTCATATGTTATGATAACACTTAATCCGTCGAGCTTTAACGATAAAAGACCTTCCTTTTCATGAATAAATGCTTGCAAGGTTGATACTTCTTTCGTCTTATCAAGTGAAAGCATCGGGCTTATATGTGCTTCCTTGGGAAGTTGACTCAATGTTTCATATCCAACAGAAACAGAAGGACTTCCAGCCAATACAATCCCTGTTTCCTCTTCTAAAGACAAGAGTTCATCATACAACTTGTCATACTCATAATTTGTCATGATCTCATCTTGACCCTGGTAATAAACCTTGGCTGCCTGATTTAAAGTCTTAATTAATTCTTCCATTCGATTCTTTTGATTCATTATAAAACTTCATTCCTTTCGTCTGATTCATTAGCTCACGATACTCTTCCATTGTTACATTACGATATTTTCCAGTAGCTAAATCCCCTAACTGAATATTAATAATTCGTACTCTCTTCAGATAGTTTACCCTTAATCCGAAATAATCACACATTCTTCTTATTTGACGATTCAAGCCTTGTGTAATCGTTATTGTAAATTCTTTATCATTAATTGTATGAATCTTACAAGGTTTTGTCATCGTATCTAGGATAGGAACCCCTTGCTCCAATGCTTGTTTAATTGATGGGGTCAATGGTTTATTAATGCCTACTAAATATTCCTTTTCATGTCCATTTCTAGAACGTAAAATGGAATCCATCAACTCACCATTATTTGTCAATAAAATCAAACCCTCCGAGTCCTTGTCTAAACGTCCAATTGGATAAATCCGTTCTGGATAATTAATATAATCAATGATATTATCTTTATCTTCCTTTGATGTTGTACACACAATTCCACGTGGTTTATTAAAGGCAATTAAAATATTCTTTCGCTTTGTTGTGACAACCGTTTCTCCATCAACTTCAATTTTTTGAGAGGCTTTTACCTTCATTCCCATCTGGGCTGGTTCATCATCGACAAACACCTTACCTTGCTCAATTAAACGATCTGCCTGTCGTCTTGAACACACCCCATAATCACTAAGCAATTTATTTAATCGAATTTGTTCTTCCATTCCGTTCTCCTTTTTGATTTATCTATAGATTGAAAATAGTACGCTTGATAAACAGGCGTACTATTTTGATTCTATATTTATTGTCAACTTTACTGTGCTGGTACAGGTGTTACTTGAGCCTGGGCCTGTGCTTGAGCATCTGCCTGAGCCTGAGCTTGTGCCTGTGCATCTGCCTGAGCCTGAGCTTGTGCTTGGGCATCCGCCTGGGCTTGCGCATCCGCCTGGGCTTGGGCTTGCGCTTGTGCATCTGCTTGAGCTTGGGCCTGTGCTTGGGCATCCGCCTGGGCTTGCGCATCCGCCTGGGCTTGCGCATCCGCCTGGGCTTGGGCTTGCGCTTGTGCATCTGCTTGAGCTTGGGCCTGTGCTGCCGCTGCATTTTGTTGTTCAATCTGTTCATAAAACTGCTTGAAATTTGCATCGGCTGTAATTGCCTGATTCAACTTATTAGCAACATCTTCTTTTAACTTAATTACTTCCATATTTTTATCAGCTGCCTGGATAAACTCTTCCTCTTCTTCATCCAATGCGCTTAGATAAACACGATAACCACCGTCACTTGTTACCGTAACATAAAGTCCGCTAAGTGATGGAGCTAATGTGTCAATATTCTTAATCTTCATATCGTATCTAACATAAACACGAAATGCATCTTCCTCTTCATTCGCAATCACATAACACGAAATGTTCTGGTAACTCTCTATGTACTCCTGTTGTGCAACGAGTTTACTCTGTTCAATACGATTTGGATCACTAACTAAATCTGTCATAGCATCCATATCAACAACAAGCTTTGCATTAAAGTACTTCGTAATTAAATCATTAATTTCCTTATTTTCATCTTGTGTCACTTCAGCATCTTCGGGATCAACAACACCAGAACCACCTGTAGGGACCATCGATAAAATAATAAAACTCAAAAAAAGTGTTCCTAACGATACAAACATAACTAGTTTTTTATATTTTAGTTTCATAAACCAACCTTCTTAATATTATAATAAACGCGCCTGGAGGGATTCGAACCCCCGACCAATGGCTTCGGAAGCCACTACACTATCCACTGTGCCACAGACGCAGATGTCATTAAGCATCAACGAAAATAACATGTTTTATTATAATCAACTTTAAGAAAAAAGTAAAGGACAAAATAAAGGAAAACAATCACTACTGATATATGAATGTCTCCGTCTTGCGATTGTACATATAGACTGTATCCGATAAATACTCTTCTTTTGAAACCGCAACCTGGTTCACGTGCATAACAGTTTCTGACAATTCATTCAACTTTGCTCCACTCTCTACCGGTATCACCAATACCTCGTGAATGCTACTAGGTAATATATAGAGGTTTGATTCAAGTTCATCCGCAATATTTTTTATAAAGTCATCATATAGTAAAACAGTAGCTCCGTTAATTCCAGCTGTATTTGTCAGAACTTTAATATGTCTTCCCATTGGCTGTCGCAAATCAAGTGACTCTTTTTCTTCTTCGCTCAAAAAAGATTCTACAATGTTTACCATGTTAGATACTTTAGGAGGGAAAATTCTCTGTGTATTCTTCTTCGCAACACGTTTTAGTTCATTTAACCCCACATTCCATTTGTCACATAATTCATGACTCACTCGTACACTCTCTAGTCCATCCTTCGTATGCCGATACACAATCGTAAATATAACAGCAAGGTCTAAGAAACACAAGTGCGGCAAATCTTCTAACATTTTCTCATTTCGTTTCTTTGATATAAGTCTCATCACAATCTTATCCTGACAGTTCGCATATTCCATATCAAATGACATATAATCTGCTTCTAACATATGTCTCTTAGCCTCTTGATATAAACAATCTAGCTCTCTGATAATATCTGATATCATTCTTCCCTCTTTATACTGTTGAAAGAATCCTTCAAGATAAAATGTTGGTGAAACTTCTCTGCCTTCTTCTCGGATTGATAAACCGATTAATTCCATTGAATTGTTTTTCATCACCTTGTGTGTTGAGACAATATAATCATCTCCTAATAGTTTGACAACCTGTTTTTTGATTTCGCATACAAATTCATCATAATTCATAAGCAGTTCTCCTTAAATTATAGTAGGAATACGTGATTCGCATGTAAACTGATTGGAAATTCATAAGAATATATGAAAGATAATAAGACAATCAGATAAAAGAATAATTCCTCTATAGAAATGGTATCAAAAAAAGGCCCCAATGACAATAGTCATTGAGACCTCTAAAGTAGCATTTCGCATTTACAATATTATACAATACCCTGAGCTGTCATAGCTTCTGCAACTTTTTCAAAACCAGCGATATTAGCACCGACAACATAGTTCTTCTCAAAACCATATTTCTTAGATGCATCATCACAAGCATGGAAAATGTTAACCATGATACCCTGTAATTTAGTATCTACTTCTTCAAATGTCCAGCTAAGTCTCTCACTGTTCTGTGACATCTCAAGAGCTGATGTAGCAACACCACCTGCATTAGATGCTTTACCAGGAGCGAAAAGAACACCATTCTTCTGAAGATACTCAGTAGCTTCAATCGTAGTAGGCATGTTAGCACCTTCAGCTACTGCGATACAGCCATTGGCAACAAGTGCCTTAGCATCATCAATAAGAAGTTCGTTCTGTGTAGCACATGGAAGAGCGATATCACATTTTACAGTCCATACACCCTTACCTTCTGTATAAGTAGAGTTTGGACGAGCAGCCTTATACAGAAGGTAAGTCTAGCACGTTTAACCTCTTTGATATCCTTAAGAAGTTCTACATCGATTCCGTCTGGATCATAGATATATCCTGCAGAATCAGATACGGTAACAACTTTAGCACCCATCTGCTGTGCTTTCTGGCATGCATAGATAGCAACATTACCAGCACCTGAGATAGCAACTGTCTTACCAGCGATATCAATTCCGTTACATTTTAACATTTCCTGTGTGTAATATAATAAACCGTATCCGGTTGCTTCCGTTCTTGCTAAAGATCCGCCATATGCGAGTCCTTTACCTGTCAGAACGCCCTCATAAACTCCCCGAATTCTCTTGTACTGTCCGAACATATAGCCGATTTCTCTAGCTCCAGTTCCAATGTCCCCGGCAGGTACGTCAGTATCTGCTCCGATGTATTTACACAGTTCAGTCATAAAGCTCTGGCAAAATGCCATAACTTCTCTATCCGATTTCCCCTTCGGATCAAAATCAGAACCACCTTTTCCTCCACCAATCGGAAGGCCTGTAAGTGAATTCTTGAAAATCTGTTCAAAACCAAGGAATTTAATAATTCCAAGATTTACAGATGGGTGCAATCTCAGTCCACCTTTGTATGGTCCGATTGCACTGTTGAATTGAACACGGTATCCGGTATTAACTTGAACCTGACCCTTGTCATCAACCCAAGGCACACGGAATTTAATCTGTCTCTCAGGATTTGTAAGTCTCTCTAAAAGAGCATCCTTACGAAACTTCTCTTCGTTCGCTTCTACTACTGGGCGAAGAGATTCAAGCACTTCTTTGGCTGCTTGATGGAACTCTGGCTCTGCTGGATTCTTAGCAATAAGCTGTTCCAATACCTCGTCTACGTATGACATGGTATTGGAACAGCTTATAATTTTTGTCACCCATAATTATATAATAGTTTGTACAAATCCACAGGTTTTATTTACTGAAATCTATTATCTTTTCTGACAAAGCGCGATTCGAGTATCTCCCATCATCGCTCACATTTTCGCCAAACCATTCAGGTTTCACAAAATGATTGCTATCTTCTATCGAGGGAAATTCAACCTCAGCAATCACAAGTCCTTCATAACATCCATGAAAAACATCTAACTCTATCATATATTCTTGGTATGGAATTAAATATCTCGTCTTTTCAATTAAGATTCCATCAATTTTTTCACGTAAATGAAGGAAACTTTCTTCTGTTAATGGGACTTCAACCTCATTACAGGCACATACCCCATCTACTTGTTCCACGCCAATTCTTGACTTATAAGTCAAAATATACTCTTGATTCTTCTTTCGAATACGAACAACAGGGTTACCACAAAGATAACCCTGTTCAATCTGACGATATTCGCAAGAAGTAAGATTGCTTGGCAACTCTTTTACCAAAAATTTCTTTTCAATCTCCATCTTAATCCTCATTTCTTTCAGTCATGCACATTTTATTACGATTGATGTTGTAATACACCAAAACGATCAAAAGGATAAAAACGCAACCATGCTTTACCAACAATTTTGTTACGCTTTACAACTCCCACTTCACCTTTACGACTATCTACACTAGAATTACGATTATCACCCAAAACAAAATACTCATCTTTTGCAAGTGTGATTTCTTCCTTTGCTAAGCCAGGGTCTTCTATCGTTTCATTGCCATAATTTTCCCAAAGTTGTACCCCATCAATGTAAATCTTGCCATCAACAATCTGAATGGTCTCACCAGGAAGAGCTATGATTCTCTTAATGTAATAGACTCTATCAGAAAATGGGAACACAATTACATCGTATCGTTCAGGCTCATTTATATAATAACTTACTTTTTCAACAATAATCTCATCACCATCATGCAAATTAGGTTCCATCGAACTACCCTCTACCTGCGTATGATGTGCAACATAATGTGTAATTCCATAAGAGATGCCAAATGCAATTAACACGCATATAAATAAACTAATAACACCTTTGATAATCTCTTTTTTCTTATCTAATGGTGTCTCTTCATCCTCTTCTGGTTCATCTTCTATTGGATTAACAGGCTCAATTGTCTTAATAGGTTCGTCTGATTCTTCCGGTTCAACAATCGTTTCTTTTGCATCTTCTTTTGCTAATTCATCAACCACCTGATCGACAAGCTCATCTATCTTCTCTTCCTCTACAGGCACCCCTTTAATCGTTGGAATAGGACGTGTAACCTCATCATACTTAACATTGGCAGAAGACGCAGCAATTGGACTAATAGGCTCATCAACTTCAACATCCGTGTTCTGAACATCAGGTGCTTTTACTTCTGACGCTTCTGGAACAAGTTCATCACTCAGAACTTGCATTTCCTTAACAACTTTATCAAAATCTTCATAATCCGGAAGATTTTCACACAGTGCTAGACTTTCTAGTATTTCTTCTTCAGTTGTCATGAATCCCCTTCCTCTCTAATTCGGTAATTCCAATGTCACTTTTCCAAGCTTTCCATTACGAAAATTTTCAAGAATGAGTGCTGCCGCTTTCTCTAAATCTGGTTCATCACCCTTCTTACGACATCGACGAACAACGGCAATCTCTTCAAGCATTTTTGCCTTATCTTCACTAGAGTCAACCTGATACTCTCTGCTTAATAAGCCCGGATAATTCGTCTCTAAAAACTTCATCAGTTCAAGACATAGCTCTACATTCTGTATCAACTCTTCTTTAATCGAACCGATAAAGGCTAATCTCATTCCAATCGTTTGATCCTCAAATTTAGGCCACAAGATACCAGGAGTATCCAATAATTCAACCTGCTTATTAAGTCGAATCCACTGTTTTCCTTTTGTTACACCTGGTTTATTACCTGTCTTGGTACATGCTTTCCCCGCATAACTGTTGATAAATGTTGATTTACCTACATTCGGTATTCCGACAATCATAGCACGAACAGGTCTATTCTTGATTCCTCTTTTTAAATCGCGTTCAATTTTAGCTTGGCATGCTTGGCGTATAATCTGAGTTACTCCCTTCATGCCACTACCAGCTTTCGAATTAACTAATGCTACATAAAAGCCTTTTTCTTCATAATACTTTTTCCAAATTTCATTTGCCTTTGGATCTGCCAAATCATGTTTGTTTAACAATATAATTCTTGATTTATTCTGAGCTAATTGATCAATGTCTGGGTTCTTACTACTAATTGGCACTCTGGCATCAACAAGCTCAATTACCAAATCAATTAGCTTAATATCTTCCTGCATCATTCGTTTTGCTTTTGTCATATGACCAGGATACCACTGAAAATGCATTTAGGAGTCCTCCTCTTTCTCTTTCACCGGTCCCCCAATGAGCCCCAGGGAATTCAGTTTTAAAATAACCTTACCATAAATATTTTCTTCTTTCACATTACCAAAACTTCGATATCTGCTATCTTCACTATCGTTTCTGTTATCACCAAGAACAAAATATTCATCTTCACCTAATGTAATAGGGGCTTCCGCTAGACCACCACTATTCATCGCGGTCATCGTATATTTCTCATCTAATTTTACATCATTTATGAAAATACTTCCATCTTTAATCTGAACTTTTTCACCTGGCAAGCCAATTACCCTTCGAATCATAATTAATGGCTCGTCAATCAGATTCACATCATTCGTACGCGTAAAAGCGATAATATCGTTTCTCTTCGGTGAAAAAACAAGATAGGATGATTTATTTACAACAACATCCTGATTGTTTTTAATGGAATTGTCCATTGCGCCATCCACCATTGTTGTCTTTAACAAGCAAAAATGCGCAACTAAATAACTAATCCCAACAACAATAGCAATTTCCACAATCCATCTCAATGCTAGGAGCAGAATTTTCTTTCTTTGTTCTTTTTTGTGTTCCTCTTCAAAATTAAACTTCAAAGCTACCCCTCCTGAATTATTTGATAGATAAAAAGGGACAAACCATAATGTCAATGACAGTATGTTGTCCCTTATAAAAAGCCAAATAATCGATTATCTAACCAACTCTTTAACCTTAGCAGCTTTACCAACACGTCCACGTA
Source organism: uncultured Lachnospiraceae bacterium (assembly GCA_964619785.1). Lineage (GTDB taxonomy): Bacteria > Bacillota > Clostridia > Lachnospirales > Lachnospiraceae > CAZUGH01. Next base: position 73,426 of record CAZUGH010000001.1, read on the forward strand.
AGTAGTTCAGTTTTGCTCTTCTTGCTTTACCAAGGCGAACAACTTCAACCTTCTCTACGATTGGAGAGTGAAGAGGCCATGTCTTCTCAACACCAATACCATTTGATGCCTTACGTACTGTGAAAGTCTCGCGAGTGCTTCCACCCTGTTTCTTAAGAACAACACCTTCATAAACCTGTGTTCTTTCACGATTACCCTCTTTAACTTTAGCGTATACACGTACGGTATCACCAACATTAAACTGAGGTACATCCTTCTTTAACTGCTCATCTTCGATTTTCTTAATAATTTCGTTCATTGCTTTCCTCCTAGATATTTTGACGTTCTTAACACATAAGCACCAGAGGACCGTCTATTATTGCAACATTAATACTTTATCACATGTCATTTCGTTTTGCAAGATATTTTTTATACAAATCAGGACGTCTTAGCTTCGTGCGTTCAAGAGATTGCTCCTGGCGCCATTGCTCGATCTTGACATGATGACCTGATAACAAAACATCTGGAACTTTTTTCCCTAATATCTCTTCAGGTCTGGTATATTGCGGATATTCTAATAGCCCATCTCCAAAGCTTTCTGTCACTGCAGAATCTTCATTATTTAACACGCCGGGTACTAGCCTTGCAATCGCATCCATCATAACCATTGCCGGCAACTCTCCACCAGTTAAAACATAGTCACCAATGGATACGTTATCTGTCACAATTTCCTCTAACACGCGTTCATCGATGCCTTCATAATGTCCACATAAAAACACTAATTCGTCTTCTTTTGAAAATTCTTCCGCCATCGACTGCGTAAATGTTGTGCCCTGAGGCGTCATATGAATCACTCTTGGCATCTTAGCTTGATTGGAGCTTTTACAAATTGCTTGATAACAACGATAGATAGGTTCTGCTTGCATCACCATGCCAGCACCACCCCCATATGGATAATCATCTACCTTCATATGCTTATCAAGTGTATAATCTCTGATATTGACTGCATTGAGCTCAATCAGCCCATTTTCCATAGCGCGCTTTGTTATACTTGTATTCATTCCCTGTTCAATCATCTCAGGAAATAATGTCATCACATGATATCTCATTCTATCAGTCCATCCATAATCTTTACTGTAATTAGTTTATTATCTACATCTACTTTTTTTACACAATCAGGTATAACGGGAAGGAGAATTTCTTTTGCATTTTCATCTTCCACAATATAAACATCATTCGCACCTGTTTGAAGTACATCCGTTAATTTTCCAATAACAGTACCCTCTTGTGTTTGAACGGTTGCACCGATTATATCGCAGATGAAATACTCTCCCTCTTCTAACGGAACAGCATTTTCTCTTGTGACAAGGATGTCACATTTGCGAAATTTCTCGACATCATTTATATTATTAAATTCTTTAAATTTCAAAATAACTAAGTTCTTGAAAAATTTACAGGATTCCACGGTCAATTCAAGATCACCTTGCTTGGTGCGCAGTATAACATCCTTACATTTTTTAAAACGTTTTGGGTCATCCGTTGTAGGAAACACTTTTACTTCCCCTCGGATCCCATGCGTATTTGTAATTACGCCAATTCTTAATGTATTATCCATTCTAATCCTCATTCCAAAATACAAGAATACCGCCTGCCAATGGCAGACGGCTTGTATGACTTACTGTTGAATATCAACAACAATTCTCTTGTTGCAACTAGAACCAGCTGCACGGACAACAGTACGAATTGCTTTCGCAATTTTACCCTGTTTGCCAATCACCTTACCCATGTCAGCTTGAGCAACTTTTAAGTCTACAATGATCTCCTTGTCTGTTACAGTCTCAACAACCACAACATCCTCTGGAGAGTCTACTAATGCGGTAGCAATTACTTCAACTAATTCTTTCATAATAGCACCTCTTCCTACATTACTTTGTAATGCCTGCCTGCTTAAACAATCTGGAAACAGTGTCAGTAGGCTGTGCTCCGTTCTCTAACCATTTCTTAGCGGAATCTTCATTCACCTTAACTACTGCTGGTTCCTGATTTGGGTCATAAGTACCGATTTCCTCGATGAGCTTACCATCACGTGGAGATCTTGCATCTGCAACAACGATTCTATAGAATGGAGATTTCTTCTGACCTAATCTCTTTAATCTAATCTTAACTGCCATGTATCTTTCACCTCCTTAATCTTATTATCAATCTATTCAAAAAGCAATTTGCTTGTTGAAATCTACATACCGAAAGGTAACTTGAAGCCGCCTTTACGTTTTCCTTTGCCAGACATCATTCCCGACATCTGTTTCATCATCTTACGACTTTGTTCAAACTGCTTTACAAGTCGATTCACTTCGCTGATATCTACACCTGCACCACCAGCTATTCTTCTTTTTCTTGACGGATTCAGCAAAGCAGGATTCGAACGTTCTTGCTTCGTCATGGAAGTAATAATAGCTTCCGTACCCTTCAAGGCATCATCATCTATCTCTACACCAGCTGGAAGATTCATACCAGGCATCATGCTCATAATGCTAGACAATCCACCCATCTTCTTCATCTGTTCCATCTGTTCTAAGAAATCATTAAAATCAAATTCGGCTTTGCGGAACTTGCGCTCCATCTCTTTTGCTTTATCCTCATCAATCTCAGCCTCTGCTTTTTCAATCAAGGTTAAGACATCGCCCATACCAAGAATTCTTGATGCCATACGATCTGGATAAAACTGTTCTAAGTCGGACAGCTTCTCTCCCATACCTATAAATAGTATCGGTTTGCCAGTTACAGCTCGTATTGATAAAGCTGCACCACCACGTGTATCACCATCTAATTTTGTTAAAATAACCCCATCTACTGATAATTTTTCATCAAAGGATGATGCAACATTGACTGCATCCTGTCCTGTCATGGAATCCACAACAAGTATGGTCTGGTGAACATCAACTGCAGTTTTGATATTGACTAGTTCTTCCATCATCTCTTCATCTACATGAAGACGACCGGCTGTATCCAAAATAACCACATTCATGCCATTGTTCTTCGCATGCTCGATACCAGCTTTTGCAATATTTACAGGATCATGTCCAGTACCCATGGAAAACACAGGAACTCCCTGCTTATCTCCATTAATCTGTAACTGTTCAATCGCTGCGGGGCGATATACATCACACGCTACTAATAGTGGATTCTTCCCTTTAGCCTTTAATTTACCAGCAATCTTCGCTGTTGTCGTCGTCTTACCAGCACCTTGCAAACCACACATAAGGAGTACTGTAATCTCATTGCCCGGCAACAAATCTATCTCTGTCGTAGTCTCGCCCATAAGCTTGACCATCTCTTCATTAACAAACTTAATAACCATCTGTCCAGGTGTCAGGCTTGTCAGTACATCTTGGCCAATGGCACGTTCCTGTACAGACTTAACAAAGTTCTTTACAACACGAAAATTAACATCAGCTTCAAGCAGTGCCATCTTAACTTCCTTCATGGCTGCTTTTACATCATCTTCTGTCAATCTTCCTTTACTACGAAGGTTTTTAAATACATTCTGTAATTTTTCTGTTAAACTATCGAATGCCATTCGGCACCTCCTTCCGACTATATCACATCATATATCTCTTCTGCTAATTGATTAATCTGTTTTGCTCCAGACAGCTTATCATTCGAAGCAATATTCTCAATCTCTTTTAATTTATTCTGTATAATCTGAAACTTGTGAACCAATTGAAGCCTCTGCTCATAATCACGAAGCTTAATTCGACAACGTCGTACAATGTCATATACGCCCTGTCTCGTAATCTGGTGTTCACTCGCAATCTCACTCAGCGATAAATCATTTAAAACATAATCCTCAAAGATTTGACGATGGCTTTCTTTTAATAAAGCGCCATAGAAATCATATAAAAATGATAACTCAACAATCTCATCTAATTCACTTAACGACTTTTCATCTGTCATAAAAATCCACCACCTGTAAAGTAATTTTCTTTACGGGTGGTAGTATAACCCATAATTCCATAGGTTGTCAACTGTTTTTTAGTATTTTTTCTAACATTCCATGTGTATTCATAGAATCGCAAAAATTCTGCAACTCTTTTGCCGATTGTTTCTTCGTGGAAGTCTTAATACCTCGTATTAAAATATTTTTAGGTGTGTGTTCCATATCAATAAATTCAAGAAGTTGTACTTCATATCCATATTGCTCTAATAGATTAGCGCGTACACCATCCGTTACCAAAGCGGCAATCCGCTCTTTTAACAGGCCATACTTTAATATTGGTTTCCACAATTCATTGTCCATCATCTGATTTAACTCATGCTGACAACATGGGACAGATAATATCACTCTGGCATTCCAACGCACTGCCTTATCTAGTGCAAAATCCGTCGCCGTATCACATGCATGTAAAGTTACAACCATATCAACTTCAGTCACGCCATCATATGAACTAATATCACCTTCTAAGAAAGTCAATTCATCATAACCATACTTCATTGCAAGTTGATTGCAATGTTCAATTACATCTTTTTTCAAATCAAGTCCAATCATTTTAACATCAAACTGGTTCATGATTTTCAGATAATAATACATAGCAAATGTAAGATATGATTTGCCACAACCAAAATCAATAATGGTAATCTGTCTGTCTCTTGGTAGTTCTGTCAACACATCTTGAATAAACTCTAAAAAACGATTGATTTGTCGATACTTCTTTTGCATTTTATCGACAATCCTGCCCTCTTTTGTTTGAACACCTAAGTCCACAAGAAATGGTACAATCACATCATCTGGTAAAATATATTCTTTTTTTCGATTATGTGATAAATCATTTTCTCGAACAGTATCGCATTTTTTCTTATGAATGGTAGCCTTACCTTTTTTACTAACTAGGATCGAGTAATCGAATTGTAAAGTCTGAATATCAAGCTGCTTATATAAATCTTTCATATACTCACAAATATTCGCAACAGCTTCCATCTTTTCTAAATTCTTGTGAAACACCTTCTTATCATCATAAGATGAAAATTGAAACATCAACTGTTCTTGTGCTAAAAATGGCTTAATCACAATCTTTTTATATTGTGTGGAACGACGTTTGTTACTAATAATAATCTGTACCAATTGTTCATTCATGATTTCATTTAAAATCTGTTCTACGTTTTCCATATCTTCCCTTCAAATATAACTTTATAAAGAAGCCCTCGAACCAAAGTTCGGGGGCTTCCATTTTATACTGGATAAATCTGATCTTCTTTATCTGCTAGCGTAGCATCAACTTTTGTTCTCTGTGCTTCGCGATATTTAAAGAAATCAGTTGCAACCTGTGGGAACAATGCATAGGATAAAACATCTTCATCCTGTTCTTTCCACTGTGACATCTCAGCTTCAAGCTTTTTGAGTTGTGGTTCAATCATATCAGCTGGACGACATGTAATAGGTTTTGCATCACCAATACACTTCTTCTGAACTTCTGGATCAAATGGTTTAACTGTCTGACCAAATTCGCCTGAGAGAAGTTTCTTGGATTCTTTTGTTACCATCTTGTATCTCTCACCAGAAACTACATTTAATACAGCCTGTGTACCAACAATCTGTGAGGAAGGAGTAACAAGTGGTGGTTCACCAAAGTCCTTACGTACTCTAGGTACTTCTTCAAGAACAGCTTCATACTTATCTTCCTGACCCATCTCTTTAAGCTGGGAAACCAGGTTAGATAACATACCACCAGGTACCTGATACATCAAAGTCTTGATATTAACACCAAGAACCTTTGTGTTCATCAGACCACTTGCAAGTGCTTCTTCACGCATTGGACGGAAGTACTCAGCGATCTCAGATAAAAGTCCCTGATCAAGTCCTGAATCATAAGGAGTTCCCTTAAATGTCTCCACCATTACTTCCGTTGCCGGCTGGCTGGTTCCCAGAGCAAATGGACTCATTGCAGTATCAATAATATCACATCCAGCTTCTACTGCTTTCATATATGTCATGGAAGCAACACCTGATGTGTAATGTGTATGAAGGTCAATTGGAATTGAAACAGAGTCTTTTAATACAGATACTAATTCTGTTGCCTGATATGGAGTAAGAAGACCTGCCATATCTTTGATACACAGAGATTTTGCACCCATATCTTCAATCTGTTTTGCTGTATCTTTCCAATAATCCATTAAGCATCTCCTAATGTATAGGAAAGTGCAATCTGTGCATGTCCGTTTTCCTTATTTGCTGCACTAACTGCAGTCTTAAGGTTACGAAGATCATTCAAACAATCGAAAATACGAATGATATCAATACCATTAGCGATTGATTTCTGTACGAAATACTCAACTACGTCATCTGCGTAGTGATTGTATCCTAAGATGTTCTGTCCACGGAACAGCATCTGTAATTTTGTGTTCTTAAAACCATCTCTTAACTTTCTAAGACGTTCCCATGGATCTTCTTTCAGGAAACGAAGGGAAGCGTCAAATGTTGCTCCACCCCAACACTCTACTGAGTGATATCCAACCTGATCCATCTTCTCAATAATTGGTAACATCTGCTCTGTTGTCATACGTGTTGCAATCAGAGACTGATGAGCATCACGGAGAATGGTTTCTGTAATTTTAATTGGTTTCTTTTCTGCCATTTCAATATCCTCCTATAAAAAGATTGCCATGAAGACACCGGCTGCAACTGCAGTACCGATAACTCCGGCTACATTTGGTCCCATTGCATGCATTAAAAGGAAGTTGCTAGGATCTGCCTCAGCACCGACCTTCTGAGAAACTCTGGCTGCCATAGGTACGGCAGATACACCTGCAGAACCAATCAATGGATTAACCTTACCCTTGGTAGCAATACACATAATCTTACCAAATAATACACCAGCTGCTGTTCCAATTGCAAAAGCAATTAGTCCAAGTGCAACAATTTTCAATGTGGTAGTTTGTAAAAATGCTTCAGCACTTGTAGATGCACCAACCGAAGTACCAAGTAAGATAACAACGATATACATCAATGCATTCGATGCAGTCTCAGTCAACTGGTTAACTACACCACTTTCTTTAAATAAGTTACCGAGCATTAACATTCCAACAAGTGGTGCAGTGGTAGGAAGAATCAATACTACTACAACAGTAACTACAATAGGGAACAAAATCCTCTCAAGTTTTGAAACTGGACGAAGCTGTTCCATCTTAATCTCACGTTCTTTCTTCGTTGTAAGAAGTTTCATAATAGGTGGCTGAATAATAGGAACAAGTGACATATAAGAATATGCCGCAACCGCAATTGGCCCCATCAGATTCGCTTGTCCTAACTTTCCAGCTAAGAAAATTGATGTAGGACCATCTGCTCCACCGATAATAGAAATTGCTGCAGCTGCTTTGTCATTAAATCCCCACAAACTTGCCATAAGATATGCGGCAAATATACCAAACTGCGCAGCAGCTCCTAACAAGAAGCTCTTTGGATTGGCAATTAATGGACCAAAATCAGTCATCGCACCAACACCAAGGAAAATCAAGGAAGGTAAAATGCTCCATTCATCTAGTTTAAAAAAGTACTGTAATAGTCCCATCGGTTCAGTCTCTGTCGACATAATACCTGGGTACATATTAACCAAAAGCATACCAAAAGCGATAGGCACTAAGAGAAGTGGCTCATATCCCTTTTTGATTGCTAAAAATAAGAAAACAAAGGCAACTAAGATCATCACATAATTACCCCAATATAGGGTTGTAAATGCGGTCTGACCAGCCAGTTTTTCTACAACGTTTATTACGTAATCCATTAGGTCATTACCTCCCGGTTAAAATTTGTATTCAGTTACAATCCATTAGTCCATAGTGGCTAATACATCGCCTGCTTCAACCATATCACCGGAAGCTACATTAATGCTTGCTACTGTTCCATCCTGTGGAGCTACTACTTCATTTTCCATCTTCATAGCCTCTAATAAAAGGATAACATCACCTTTCTTTACAGCCTGTCCTGCACTTGCCTTTACAGACAAAATCTTACCAGGCATTGGTGAGTTAATCTGAACAGAGCCGCCACCTGCTGGTGCTGCAGCCTTTGGAGTCTGCGCTACTGGAGCCTGTGGTGCTGGTGTTGCTGCAGCCTGTGCTACTGGAGCTGCTACGCCACCTTTTTCTTCTACAGTTACATCATATACGTTGCCATTAACGGTAATCGTGTAATTTTTCATTATAAAATCCTCCTTCGATTAATCGATTATCTTCTCTTTTTGATGGAACGAATTACAAGTCCATCAGCTGATACATATTGACCAGTTGCTTCTGTCATACTTGCTGCAATCGCTGCGGCAATGACTGCTACCAGCTCGCCATCATCCGAAGATGCCTTCACAGGTGTACTTACTGGATCACTTGTCTCGGCTGGGGCATCGGCTGTCTTTACCTTTTTAGGTTTATTGGCCACTTTGTTAATCAAACCAAAAAGTGAAATAATAAACGAGATAAAGATCAAAACGATAAATACAGTTCCCATACCAAGTAGTGTATTTAATAATGCTGTTGCCATATCGTCACCTCATCTAGACAGTTCCATGTTTTTTACTTGGGGCTGTCTCTCTCTTGGAATATAACATCTCAATTGAGTAAATCAAATGCTTACGTACTGATTCTCCCTCAATAATGCTATCAACATAACCTCTCTTGGCAGCATTCTCAGCACTGCTTTGAAGTTCTTCATATTCTTTTGCTTTTGCCTCTAATGCTTCTTTGGTGTTCGATGCTTTGCTAATCTCATCTTCAAACATAATCTGAGCAGCAACAGTTGCATCCATCATACCAATCTTGGCTGTTGGAAGTGCAAATACCAAGTCAGCACCAATATGCTTTGAATTCATCGTTACATAAGCGCTGCCAAAAGCATTACCAACAATTACATTTACCTTAGGTACATCTGCATTAGCAAAAGCGTACGTAAGCTGTGCCGTAGCACGTGCAATCGTCTTCTCTTCCTCTTTCGTTGCTGCATAACCAGTTACATTAGTAAATGTAACAACAGGAATGCTAAACGCATCACAGAACTTAACTAGGGAAGCAGCCTTATCACAACCATCTGTAGTCAGAACTCCTTCATACTTAGATGCAACCTTACCATCATTATCATACTGTGCTACACGGTTTGCAACAACACCAACCGTAACACCATTAAGTAACATAAGTCCTGTCACCATATCTTTACCAAATTCTGATTTTGTCTCAACGAATTTACCTGCATCAGCAATCTGTGCAAGTGCAACCGCTGGATCTTTAATATTTTCATTAAAGTTCTCAAGTAAACGGTTCATATCATCCTGACCATCTTCAGAAAATGCGTCATTTTCATTATTCTCAGGTAACAATGTAATCAAGTTACGAATATTTGCTAATACAGCCTCTTCGCCTTCGCAAACGAAATCCACATTGCCTGCCTGTGCCTGATAAGCAGCACTACTTGTATCACAGTTTTCAATATGATTACCTGCTAATGCATTTGGAGAGTTAACGAAAAGCTTGCTACTTTGTTCCATAAAAGTAAAATCACTGATTACAGAAGAGATTGCAACTCCACCACCACAAGATCCTAGAATAGCTGAAATCTGTGGAACTACTCCTGATGCTTTTGTCTGGCTTAGATAAATCTCACCAAAACCTGCTAAAGCATCTGTTGCTTCCTGAACTCTCAAGCCTGCACAATCAATCAGACCAATCACAGGAGCACCTACTTTAACTGCCATGTCATAGAGACGAGCAATCTTCTTAGCATGCATCTCGCCAACAGAACCCTTCATTGCTGTAACGTCCTGGCTATAGACATATACAAGATTCGAATCAACTACACCATATCCGGTAATAACACCATCAGCTGGTACAGTCTTTTCCTGCATGTTAAAATCAGTACTTCTCTTAGTAATAAGAGCACCAATTTCAACAAAACTGTTTGAATCAACAAGAGCCTCAATACGTTCTCTTGCTGTCATTGTTGCTGTGTTACTCATTTGCAGCCCTCCACTTTCTATTGATATGTTTTGTAAGAGATAAATACAAAACTCAAATTTTATCCAATTGTAATTGTATCTCTTTTGCCCCCAAATAGCAATACCTTTTTTCAGGAATGATATGAAGATTTCCTGAATACAAATAAAGTAGATATGATACGAAATAAAGGAAAAATTTCATGCGAAACAAACTAATCATCATCATTTTATTATTCATGCTATCTTTCATTCACTATTATCACTTAAATTCATATATAATTAAAGAAGAAACTCGTTTAGTCTATCCTGAGAAACGAATTATATTAAATCAAGCCACCCCAGTTAAAAGCCCAAATTTATATGGTAAATATACCTGTTTAATAGATGCATCTTCAGGACGTATTCTCACACAGAATCATTGTAATCAACAAGTACCAATGGCAAGCACAACGAAGATAATGACTTGTCTGCTTGCCTTGGAGTATGGAAAGCTTGAGCAGATTGTTACCTGTTCTAAAAAAGCTAGTTCTATGCCCAAGGTTCATCTTGGAATGAGTCCCGGTAATCAATTCAGATTAAATGATTTGTTATACTCTCTTATCAATGTATGATGGTGCAATCGGTATCAAGACTGGCTTCACGTCAAAAGCAGGTTATTGTTTTGTTGGTGCTGCAAAGCGTGGTAATACGATACTCATCAGCACAACCTTGGCAGCAGGATGGCCGCCTCACAAGACGTATAAATGGAATGATACAACTACTATGATGAATTATGGATTTCAAAACTTTGACGAAAAGCCAATCACACTAATTGATTTGTCAAAGTATAACGTTCGAGTCAAAAACGGAGAAACATCATCTATTAAATTTATGCCAGTTTCCTCCCCCATATTATTACTGGGTACTTCCGACCAAATTGAAATCAATTACAATCTACCTATCGAGGTTACTGCTCCCATTAAAAAAGGAGCAGAAATTGGCAAGATACTAATTAAAATTAATCATGATTATTCTCTCTGCTTGCCTGTGTACCCACTGAACGAAGTAGAAAAATCAACTATTTTTGACTATTTTTTATTCATATTACACAGATTTTGTCCTTCATCCACGTGATTTATGTGGCATTTTCACAAATTATAAAAAAGTACTTTTCTTTTTTCTTAAAAAGTGGTATATTATGTACGAAGTGCAAGGTGCACAAGGACAAAGGTGTTCTCTTTTAAGGGGGCACCTTTTTGTTTTCATATTGTGTGTTTTCACAAAAAAAAGATTATATTTAATGGAAGGATGGTTGAACAATATGCAGAAAAATGTAATTTCAGATGTTTTCGGTTCCAAAGTCTTCAATGATGACCTTATGCAGGAGAGACTTCCTAAAAAGGTATATGCTGACTTAAGAAGCACAATCGAGACAGGTAGTCAGTTGACTCCTGAAGTTGCCAATGTCGTTGCACATGCAATGAAGGAATGGGCTTTAGAGAATGGTGCTACTCACTATACTCATTGGTTCCAGCCTATGACTGGTGTTACTGCCGAGAAACACGACTCATTCTTAAGTGCAAAATCAGAATCAAAAGCCGTTTTGGAATTTTCAGGTAAAGAATTAATTAAAGGTGAGCCAGATGCCTCATCATTCCCATCAGGTGGGCTTCGTGCTACATTTGAAGCAAGAGGATATACAGCTTGGGATTGTACATCACCAGCATTTCTTCGTGAAGATGAAATTGGTGTAACACTTTGTATTCCTGCTTTCTGTTCTTATACAGGTGAAGCTCTTGACAAGAAGACTCCTCTTCTTCGTTCTATGGAAGCAATCAACAATCAGGCTGTTCGTTTAATGCACCTGTTTGGCGAAAATGATGTAACTAAAGTTTCTTGTTCCGTAGGAGCTGAGCAGGAATATTTCCTTGTCGATCGTGATGATTTCTTAAAGAGAGATGACCTTGTATTTACAGGACGTACCCTCTTTGGCGCAATGCCTCCAAAAGGACAGGAACTTGACGATCACTATTTTGGAAGCATTCGTGAGCGTCAGGCAAAATTCATGAATGAGTTAAACATTGAGCTGTGGAAGCTTGGAATTCTTTCTAAAACACAGCATAACGAAGTTGCTCCAGCTCAGCATGAGATGGTTCCAATCTATAACACCGCTAATATGGCTACTGATCACAACCAGTTAGTTATGGAGACAATGAGAAAGGTTGCTAGACGTCACAATATGGAATGTCTTCTTCATGAGAAGCCATTTGATGGTGTTAATGGTTCTGGTAAGCATAATAACTGGTCTATCGTTACAGATACTGGTATCAATCTGTTAGACCCAGGTAAAAATCCACATGCTAACAAGAAGTTCTTATTGGTATTAGCCGCTGTCATTCGTGCTGTTGATGAACATGCTGCATTGTTACGTATGTCTGCTTCTAACCCAGGAAATGACCACCGTTTAGGTGCAAATGAGGCTCCACCAGCTATCATTTCTATCTTCTTAGGTGAGCAGTTAGAAAATATCGTAGAACAGATTATTGAAAATGGTGTTGCTACTTCTAGTATCCATGGTGAAAAGATGGATATCGGAGTACATACAATTCCTCCAGTTCGTAAGGATGTTACCGATCGTAACCGTACATCACCTTTCGCATTCACAGGTAATAAATTCGAGTTCCGTATGGTTGCTTCTTCTATGTCAATCTCAGGAGCTAACACAGTATTGAATGCTGTTGTTGCTGATGTTATGGAAGATATGTGCAACGAACTTGAAAAAGCAAGTGATTTCGATACTGCTGTTGATAAATTAATCCAGAAGACATTAAAAGATTACCGTAAGGTAATCTTCAATGGCAATGGTTATTCGGATGAATGGGTTGTTGAAGCTGAGAAACGTGGTCTTTCAAACGTTAAGACAATGGTTGATGCTACTGCTTCTCTTGTTGATCCTAAGACAGTTGAAATGTTTGAGAGACAGAACGTATTCTCTAAAGTTGAATTAGAGTCTCGTGCAGAGATTAATTATGAAGCTTACGCAAAAGCAATCAACATCGAAGCTAAGACAATGCTTGAGATGGCATCTAAACAGTATATTCCTTCCATTATTAAATATACAACCAAGTTAGCTGAGTCAATTAACAGTATCAAAGCTGCTTGTCCATCTGCTGATGTTAGCGTTCAGACAGACCTTCTCACACGTTGTTCTTCTCTTCTTGCTAAAGCACAGACAGCATTATTCAAATTAAAAGAAGTTGATGCTGTTGCTGCAACAAAAGAAGAAGGATTAGAGCAGGCTGAGTACTTTAAAGATGTTGTATTTACAGCAATGGCTGATCTTCGTTCTCCAATCGATGAACTCGAGATGATTGTTGACAAAGAAAACTGGCCAGTACCAACCTACGCTGATATGCTTTTCGAACTATAAGATAATAGCAAATATTATAAAATCCCGGCAGTTTATGCCGGGATTTTTGTTTTGTATATGAAATTAATCTTCATCTGGTTCATCAATCTCTATGATTGAAAATGCAATGTTTGTTCCATGGTCAGCTACTCTCTCTAGATTTGATAACAAATCGCTATAAATCATCGCTGCATGTGGCTCACATTTCTGCGAGGTAAGACGCTTAATATGACGTTTTTGTAACTTACGTTCCATCGTATCAATCTCATCTTCAAGCTTCAATATATCATCCATATAGCCTTCATTATTCTCACTAAACATGTCAAGTGAAAGTGTAAGAAGATGTGTCACCTTATCAAGCATCTTCTGCATCTCTTTTTTTGCGTCCTTACTAAAATTCAATCCTTCTTTATTGAACGTCTTCGCAAAGTCGGCAATGTTCTCTGCATGGTCACCAATACGCTCCATATCACTTACAACATGGAATAGACCACCAAGTATCTTCTTATCCTGTATTGGTATAGAAAGTTGATTTACTCTTACAAGGTAATTACATATCTCTGTATTTAAAAAATCGATTTCTTTCTCGGTCTGGTAAACCACCGGTAATTCTTTGTCATCGCCCTGCATCAGAGACGCCATCGCACGTTCTAAATTGTCAAACGCAATCAATCCCATTCGTTTAATCTCGGAGATTGCACTCGGAACTGCTGTTGCAGGCGTAACGGTATGCCCTTCGCCGATAAACTCAAGTTGATATTCATCATCTGTCACCTTGTCTTCACCTGGTATAATCAGATTTGATAATTTTACCAACAATGAGCCACATGGGAACAGTAAAATTACTTGTGCCAATTTAAAGATGGTATTTGCATTAGCCACACAACTCATCGGATCATCATTGATACCAACAATGATATTTTGAATTTGTGGTTCAAACAATCCTAGTGCCAACAACACAATCGCGGAACCAAATATATTAAACAAGAAATGAACCATCGCTGCACGTTTTGCATTTTTATTACCTGGCAAACAAGCAATTAATGCCGAAACACAAGAACCAATATTACAACCTAAGATTAGATAAAAACTCATTTGCAATGTCACAAGATTCTGACTTGCAAGCAACATAACAATTCCTGTTGTTACTGAGGAACTTTGCAATACTGCCGTCACCAAAAATCCAATCAAAACAGCATAATATACATTATCAAGAGAAGTAAGTAATTGACGAACCGTTTCGTTCATACCCTCCATCGAAGTCGACATTGTGGATAAACCGAAAAACAGCATTCCAAATCCGAGCAGCACTTCTCCACTCTTTTGAATCATTGGTTTCGAGAAGAACATGAGCATAATAACACCAGCCATTAAAATTACAGGTGCTATCGCTGTCAATTTAAACGCAATCAACTGTCCTGTCATCGTCGTTCCAACATTGGCACCCATAATTACACCAACTGACTGCGCCAAATTCATCAATCCCGTATCCACAAAACTAACAACCAAAACCGTCGTCGCACTTGAGGACTGTACAATTGCTGTAAATACAAAACCAACAATAACCCCCATAAACCGATTCGTAGTTAATTTCTCCAATATCATTCTCAATTTAGCTCCGGCTACCTTCTGCAGACCATCACTCATCAATTTCATTCCATATAGGAATAAACCCAACCCTGCAACCATTGCTAATATCATCTCGAAAGCCATAATCTCTTTCCTTTCTTTTGTACCTTGATTCGAAAACGTCACTTCTTTTACTTTAATATAATTTTACACAATATACAAGTAGTTTTTACACGAATTGCTCTTTTTTGCAAAACACGAATGCCTATAATAGACAAAACATCTACAATTTGTTACACTTACCTTATTATGATGTAAATGGAGGTTTCCCATGCTAACAATACCAATTAATAATCAATCCAACATTCCCTTATACCAGCAAATCTACAGTTTCATAAAAACTGAGATTCAAGAAGGCAAGTTAAAAGCAGGTGATAAACTTCCATCCTCACGTATATTAGCAAGTAATCTTGATGTGAGTCGTAATACCATTGATATCGCGTATGACCAATTATTATGTGAGGGTTATATTGATTCATATCCTAGGAAGGGCTATTATGTCAATCAATTAACCTATCATCAATCTTTCACTCCCCCTCTAAATCCTCTTCCTAAACGGAGTACTGCTAGACAAGAAACCGTATATGACTATGACTTTTCACCCGATGATGTCGATATCGCTCATTTTCCTCATAGCATTTGGAGACGTTTATCGAAGGAGCAAATGAATGATACCGATTTATTTTCTCTTGGTGACCATCAAGGTGATACTGATTTTCGAATGGCGATTGCTAGTTATCTTCACGGTTCTCGTGGTGTTAATTGCAGCCTTGATCAGATTGTAGTCGGTGCTGGTGTTGATTTCCTGCTTCTTCTCCTCACACGAATACTTGACAAGAACAAGTCGATCGCGATGGAGAATCCTGCTTACCAACGAGCAAGACATATCTTTTCCTCCAATGAATTTGCCATTCATGATATTCCGGTTAACGATACAGGTATGGATTTAGATGCGTTGTCCACTTCTGATTCTAGTTATTGCTATGTCACTCCATCTCATCAATTCCCTTTGGGTTCAATCATGCCAGTTTCAAATCGTCAAAAGCTGTTGTCATGGGCAACCAAAGAACCAGGTCGTTACATTATTGAAGATGATCATGATAGCGAATTTCGTTACAAAGGAAAACCCATCCCCTCACTACAAGGAATGGATACACAAGGCAAAGTCATCTATATCGGTACTTTATCAAAAGCCATAGCGCCTGCTATACGTGTTGGCTATATGGTTCTTCCTCCTGATTTACTAACGGACTATCAAAAGCATTGTTCTTACTTTGCATGTACTGTATCTCGCATTGATCAAGCGTTGCTTACCTCATTTATCACGGAAGGATATTTTGAGAAGCATCTGAATCGAATGAGAAAAATATACAAAAGCAAACATGACTTAGTACTTTCACTTCTTAAAAATAAAGATGTAGAAATTCACGGAAGTAATGCAGGTCTATATTTAGTTGTTTATCTAAATAACAAAATCGGTCCGGACCAGGAGAATCAAATCATTGATTCTGCTAGAACGAACCGAATTAAATTATATGGTCTCTATGAATATTATACATGTATTCCTGATATTTATCGTCCGGGCTTTCTGCTTGGTTTTGGAAGTCTTACAGAACAACAGTTGCAAGAAGGGATTCACCTTCTATGTGAGAAAGTGCTTTGTGAGCATTAATCTGGTCCTGATGCATATTCTTTTTAAGTTCATCAAGGCCTGAGAACTTTCTCTCTGGTCGAATAAATTCACATAATTCAACACGTATATTTTTCCCATAGATATCTTGGTTAAAATCAAATAGGTACGTCTCAATACCGACTAGGTTAACACCTGGAATCGTCGGTTTATTGCCAATATTCGTCACGCCCGGATAGCATTTTCCATCTAGATGCGTAATCGTCGCATAAACACCCTTTGGTGGAATTCTCTTGCCCTCGGCAACAAGCAGATTGGCAGTTGGCATATCTAATGTTCGTCCAATCTGATTGCCTCTTACTACTTCACCCGAAAAGAAATAGGGAAATCCTAGCATCTTCCAAGCTTCTTTACATTCACCCTGGTCAATACAATCACGAATTCTCGAACTACTAATCTTTGCATGATCATAGTCCATCTTATTCACAACAATCGTCTTCATATCATACTCAGCTTCATGTTCTTTTAAAAATGCAACATCACCGATGCGTTGATATCCAAATCGAAAATCCTCCCCAACAATCACATAATTGCCATTACATCTCTTCTTCAATATCTCGCTTACAAACTGGTGCGGAGACATCTTTCTAAGTTTATCACTAAAAGGATAATTAATCATGATGTCTACACCTAAACTTGTCGCAATCGCCTTCTTCTCATCTGGTAGAAACAAGTCTGATTCAGGATTCATCGAAAATGTCATAAGGACAACCGAGAGACCTGTAGCCTTAGCTTCATGAATCAAAGCCTGATGCCCAAGGTGAAGTCCTTGAAACTTTCCAATACAAATGGCAGACTTTTCTTGTAATACAAAATCAGTATCCTCTATAAATCTCATGCAAATCTCCCCTTACAGAAACATTTTTACAGGATAATATCCATTTTCCTTAAATTCATAAATTGCTATGAATTTGTCTTCTAAATCATAGATTCTTACTCGTTCACCCATATTTAGCGTACGAGAAATCGTTTCCACATCCTGTTCAAACAATTGATTGCCATTCATTAATCGCTTTAAAGAAGCAGGTTGCTTTACATATCCACTTGGTAGATTCATAAATACAGAATCAACTGGTGCTAGTATAGAAATATCATTTACTTTTAACGCTTCTTCAATTTCTGATAACGTCTTGGCACTTTCAATGGTAAAGCTACTCACACGTGTACGAACTAATTCTTTCATTGCGCCACCACAACCGAGTGCCTGCCCGATATCATGACAAATCGTTCGTATGTAGGTACCCTTGCCACAATGTACATTCATCTCAAATGTATGATTGGCCTCATCATATTCACCTAGCTCCAATGAAAAAACTTGAATTTTCCTTGGTTCGCGCTTAATCTCCTGTCCCGCTCGAGCAAGTTCATAGAGCTTCTTACCATTTACCTTAATTGCTGAATACATCGGTGGAATCTGCATCAAATCTCCAACAAAATCGCTTGCAACTTTTTGAATCTGTTCAAATGTAACTTCAACTTCGTGTTCTTCTAAAATCTTGCCTGATGTATCCTGTGTATCCGTCACAATACCTAGCTGAACGATAGCATGATAGGTCTTATCTTTATCGGTAAGTAGTTCACAAACCTTCGTTGCTTTTCCTAAGCACACTGGTAGTACACCTGTCGCATCGGGATCTAATGTTCCTGTATGACCAATCTTCTTCTGATGAAAAATACCACGCAGCTTCGCTACCACATCATGAGAGGTAAAACCCTTTTCCTTGTATACATTCAATATTCCATCCATGAAATTTTATTCTCCCAGTTGTTTTGCAATATGTTCGGTTAAATTGTTAATGACGTCATGAGCCGAGCCTTTAATCGTACAACCAGCAGCCTTCACATGTCCACCACCACCAAAGAATTGACAGATTTCACTGACATTTACAGTATCATTCGAACGCATACTAGCTTTAAATTCTCCCGGAACTCTTTCCGTAAGAAGAATTGCCACTTCTACCCCTTCAGTTGTACGCATCTGATCGATGACGCCCTCTAAATCAGCAGATGTCGCATCATAAAATTCCATAATTCGCTTTGTCACAACAGCGAAAATACATTTTCCATCCAAAATCCTTATACTTGCTAATAAACAACGTCCAAGAATCTGTAATTGCTTATATGTCTTCATATAGAAGCTTTCATCAATAATTTTGCTAAATGGAATTCCATAATTCATCAATTCACCAGCAATCATCATTGTTCTTTTGCCGGTATTAGAATGCTTGAATACACCCGTGTCATGAACAATCCCCGTATAAAGTGCAACAGCAATGTCTTGATCAAGTTTAGCTTTATCTAATAAAGTATATAAAACTTCACATGTTGAACTGGCATCTGCCTCTACGTGATTCTCATTAGCGAAACCAGGATTACTCACGTGATGATCAATATTTATCGTTTTCTTGGCTTGTTCAAAATCCTTTACTACATCTCCAAGTCGATCACAATCACCGCAATCTAGTGCAACAAACAAATCAAATCGGTCTGTCTTATACTCAAATGCATCTTTGTCATCAAGATAAGAAAAAGACACAGGTATCTCCGTTAATAATACTCGCACATTTTTCTCTGGATAATTCTTTTTAATATATCGATATAATCCTATGCATGAACCAACACAATCTCCGTCAGGACGCATGTGACCGGAGATTGCTATTGTGTTGGCTGAATCAATAGAATCTGTTAAAAAACTCATATTCATCAGTCCTTCTTATTTAATTCATCAATTTTTTTCGACATCTCTACACCATATTCAATGGACGTATCTAAAACAAATGTAATCAAAGGTGTATTACGTAGATTCATTCGTTTTGCAAGCAAACTTCTTACGTATGCTGCTGCATTCTTTAATCCATCCATCGTATCCTGTTTTGCCTTATCATCACCTAGGACACTAATAAATACCTTGGCAAATTTCAAATCAGGAGTAACCTCCACAGCCATAACAGATGTCATGGTGTGGATTCTTGGATCCTTTATTTCTTCCCGAATAATGTTGCTGATTTCTTTCTGAACTTCACCATTGATTCGGGTATTCTTTATACTGTTTTTTTTCATTGAGGTACCTCTACCATCTTATAACATTCAACCTGATCTGCTTCCTGGACTTCATTAAAGCCATTAAACACAAGACCACATTCATAACCAGTTGCAACTTCTTTTACATCGTCTTTGAATCGTTTGAGGGAACCTAATTCACCTTCAAATACCAATTCTCCTTCACGTGTAACACGAACACGGCAACCTCGCTCTACTTTACCATCTAAGACATAAGAACCTGCAATAGTACCAACACCAGATGCTTTGAATGTTTGACGTACTTCTGCATGAGCAATTACCTTTTCTTCATAGATTGGCTCAAGCATGCCCTTCATTGCATTTTCAATATCTTCAATCGCATCATAGATGACACGATATAAACGAATATCTACTTCTTCTCTGTCTGCAATTTCTTTTGCCATATTATCTGGACGAATATTAAATCCGATAATAATCGCATTCGATGCACTGGCAAGTGATACATCCGATTCATTGATTGCACCAACACCACCATGGATAATTCGAACAGCGACTTCTTCGTTACTCAGCTTCACTAAACTTTGTTGAACTGCCTGTACAGAGCCCTGTACATCTGCTTTGATAATCAAGTTCAGTTCCTTAATATTACCAGCCTGAATCTGTGAAAACAGACCATCAAGAGATAATTTCTTGGATTTTGTCTCAGCAAGAAGTTTTTCCTTACCCTGCTCAATATAAGCATCAGAAATAGTCTTTGCTTCTTTATCAGTCTCTGTTGCAACAACAATTTCTCCTGCATCAGGAACGCTATTTAATCCCAAAATTTCAACTGGAGTAGATGGTCCTGCCGTCTTTAGTCGATCACCATTGTGATCTAACATAGCACGTACTTTACCATTTGATGCACCGATAGCCAAATGATCTCCGACTTTCAATGTACCTTTCTGTACTAAGATTGTAGCAACAGGTCCACGTCCCTTATCCAATCTAGCTTCAATTACTAGACCTCTGGCCATACGCTTGTCATTTGCCTTCAACTCAAGTACTTCTGCTGTTAATATAATCATCTCTAACAACTGAGAGATACCTTCTTTTGTATGAGCAGATACTGGCACAAATACAGTGCTTCCGCCCCAATCTTCAGGAATTAATTCATATTCAGCAAGCTCCTGCTTAACTCTTTCGATATTAGCACCAGCTTTATCAATCTTGTTTACTGCAACGATAATCTCAACGCCAGCAGCTTTGGCATGATTAATAGCCTCAACCGTCTGTGGCATTACACCATCATCTGCTGCAACAACCAAAATTGCAATATCTGTAGACTGCGCACCACGCATACGCATGGATGTAAATGCTTCATGACCAGGTGTATCTAAGAATGTAATCTTATCACCCTTACAATTAACAACATAAGCTCCGATATGCTGTGTAATGCCACCAGCTTCTTTTGCTTTTACATTTTCTTCACGAATGGCATCTAACAGTGATGTTTTACCATGATCAACATGACCCATAACGCAGACAACAGGTGGTCTCTTAACCATTGTACTTTCATCTTCAGTAGCTTCTTCAAGAAGCTCAGCTACACGGTCAATCTTTTCTTCCTTCTCAGCGATAACATCAAATTCTAATGCAATCTCTTCTGCTTCGTCAAAAGTAATATCCTGATTAAGAGAAACCATCTGTCCCTGTAAGAATAATTTTTTAATTAAGGCAGAAGAAGGCATCTTCATCTTATCTGCTAAGTCTTTGATTGTAAGACTTTCTGGAATCTTGATTAACTTGATTGTCTCTTCTGGCTCTTTTGCAACTGGCTCTGGTCTAATAAATGCACCCTTACGATTTGGATCTTTACGCTGACGGATACGATTCATCTCCATTGCATTACTCTTGCGGTAGCCACCTTTTTTATTGTTGTTATTATTTTGTGCCTTACGATTCTTTTGGCGACTTGTCTTGGTCTCATGTTTGATACCGTCAAAGGAATTCTGACTCTTCTCAAACTTATCAAAAACATTCTGTCCGCCTCGATTGTTCTGACCGCCACGGTTGTTATTATTGTAGTTATTACCACCACTTTGTCCTGGTCGACGATTGGCATTATTATATCCGCCTGTACTACCTGCTGGACGATTATTGTTGGTATTAGCACCTGGACGATTGTCATTGTTGCCACGGTAGTTGCTATTATTTGGGCGATTATTGTTGTAATTATTGCCACGATAATTGCTGTTACCATTGTTGTTATTCGTGCCACTTGTATTATTATTGCTATTTGGACGATTATTATTATATGTTCTCTGTTGATTTGGACGTCTGTCACCATTTCGGTTATTGTTATTATTGTATGGACGTCTCTCACCATTCTGGTTATTGTTATTATTGTATGGGCGTCTCTCACCATTCTGGTTATTATTGTTATTGTATGGACGTCTCTCACCGTTTTGATTATTTGATGGTCTCTGTCCATTATTTTGTGTATTATTTCTTGTCTGCTGCTGTGGTCGCTTATCAACCGGCTTTGTCTCAGTACGTTTTTGCTCTGTTACAACTGGCTTACTTTGCACTGGTTCTGTCTTAACAACTGGCTCTTCCTGTTTTGGTTTTGCTTCTACCTTTTCTTTTGGCTGTGGCTTTAGCTGCTCAGCCTTTTTAGGCGCACTAGAATTACCCTTATTGTTAAATGATTTCAGTAAAAAGGCAATTGCATCATCTTCCACGTTGCTATTTGCACCTTTTACTTCAAATCCGTTATCGTTCAAAAGTTTTACAAGATCACCACTTTTTAATTCTTTATCCTGTGATTGTAAACTTCTCGCGATTTCATATATTTTCATTTTTGCCATACTTTATTCTACCTCCAAGTTTAAACTGTTACGAATCATCGTTGCCAATCCTCGGTCTACTACTGCTAATGAAGCTCGAAATTCCTTACCGATTGCACTTCCTAATGTCTCTTTGTCCTGATAGTACACAAGAGGCACTTTGTAATACTGACACATGTTATCAAAATTCTTCTTCGTATTATCAGAAGCGTCATTTGCTACAATAACTAATTGTGCTTTCTTCTCTTTGATTGCTTTCTCAGTGGAAAATTCACCGCTCATTACTTTGCCAGCTTTTGTTGCTAGACCAAGTCCGGAAAGGACTTTATCATGCTTATTCACTCTCTATCATCTGCCTTTCCATCTCTTCATAAACGTCTTGTGTTACGGATGTCTTAAGTGAACGTTCAATGGCAGAGGATTGGATTGCTTTTTTCAAACAATCAATATGATTACATAGATATGCTCCCCGACCGTTCTTTTTTCCTGTCAGATCTAAAACAATATCATTCTCAGGCGTCTTAACAACTCGAATCATATCCTTTTTTGCCTTCATCTCGCGGCATCCAACACACTGTCGCATAGGAATCTTCTTATTCAATGTAATCCCTCCAATCAAACGAAACTAAAACATAAAACGTCTACTACTGTGCCTGTGTCTCACTGTTAATATCAATCTTATATCCAGTAAGTCTAGCAGCTAAACGCGCATTCTGACCTTCCTTACCGATAGCAAGTGACAACTGATAATCAGGAACAACAACTCTTGCACTTTTCTCTTCTTCATCTACTGTTACCGAAACCACCTTGGAAGGACTCAACGCATGCTCAATGAAAATCTCGGGATTCTCATTCCACTCTACAATATCAATCTTCTCACCACGTAGTTCATCAACAACCATATTTACTCTTGCTCCGTTCACACCAACGCAAGCACCTACTGCATCTACATCATGATTACTACTATATACAGCAATCTTACTTCTTGAACCTGCTTCTCTAGAAACATTTTTAATTTCAACAACACCATTTTGAATCTCAGCTACTTCCGCTTCAAATAATCTCTTCACAAGTTCAGGATGTGTACGAGAAACTGTGATACGAGGACCTCTCGTTGTATCACGAACTTCTGTAATGTAGAGTTTAATTCTCTCCTTTGGTTTAAAATGCTCTGTCTTAACCTGCTCGGACTCTGTAAGTACTGCATCAACCTTACCTAAGTTAATAGAATAATTACCATTCGCATATCTCTGTACGATACCAGTCATGATATCTCGTTCCTTCATATAATATTGATCATAAAGGACTTTTCTCTCTTCTTCACGAATTTTCTGTACAACAACCTGTTTTGCTTTACCTGCTGCAATTCGTCCAAAATTCTTCGGTGTAACCTCTGTGCTAACCACTTCACCAACACCCTTGCCAAGGCCTTTTGCTTCTGCCTCTGCTAATGACATCTGAAGTGTCTCATCTTCTACTTCTTCAACAATCTCATGATCCTGGAACACATGAAACTCACCAGTCTCTCGGTCTAACATAACACGAATGTTATCTGACTTACCATACTGGTTCTTGCATGCTGCCAACAACGAATTCTCAATCGCTTCAAAGAGAATGTTCTTATCAATGTCTTTTTCTTTCTCAATTGCATATATTGCTTCAATTAATTCCTTATTACCTTTCATTTTTTCCTTTACCCTCCTGTATGTTTATTCTACCAATTATATATAGTTAAAAATCAATCGATGGACGAATCAATGCAATATTGGAAATTAGTATCTCCATTGTATCTTCATCGAACTGCAATGTGATTTGATCTTCCTGATATTCCTTTAGAATACCAACAAACTCTTTGTCTGAGTATTTCTTGCCATCTTCTTCCCATGTAGCTGGCTTATACAGCTTAACCTCTACATCCTTACCAAGATGCCTGATGTAATCCTTTGGTTTCCGAAATGGTCTGGTGAGCCCTGGGGAACTTACTTCTAATATATAGGATTCCTCAATAAAATCCACTTCATCCATTTTGGTACTTAATGCTCTGTTTACCTTCGCAAGGTCATCGATTGTAATACCGCCTTCCTTATCTAGATAAACTCTTAGGTGCCAACTTCCGGCTTCCTTCAGAAACTCCACATCGACCAACTCATAACCATATTCCTCTGTCATGGGCAATACAAGTTGTTCGGTCTTTTGTTCATACATTTGATGTCTACTCAAACAAAATCCTCCTTCTAAAACTAGCACTTTTGCACTAGTATTCCTAAAACATAAAAAACAATGAGTAGACATAATGTCTACTCATTTGACTAAAAAATATCAAAAGCAGTTCGTAGGGGAATCGAACCCCTGTTTTCGCCGTGAGAGGGCGACGTCTTAGCCGCTTGACCAACGAACCATCAACATTTGATATCTTACTATAGTTCGAAGGAAAATGCAAGCATTTTTTTAAATATTTTTCGCATATAACAAAATGTATTATTAAGCGTAAAAATCCATTAAGGACATCTGGTCACTCTCTGGCAAATCTCCTAGCATTCCTAGCTCGCCCATTTTATCTGCAATCGTTCCACTAATTTTGCATCGATTCTTGAAATCTTCTCTTGAAGTAAACGGTTCTCCCTTCACTCCTTCTACGATTCCTTCTGCTGCTTTACCACCCATTCCATCAATTGCGCAAAATGGAGGCATCAGTTTATCACCAATAATCAGAAAATCATAAGCAGATGCCTTAAATATATCAATTGGTTCAAAGCTAAAACCTCTTGCATACATCTCTTGTACAATACGCATATCACCTAATTCTGCTTGTTCTTTTGGTGTCAATTCATTGCTGCGTTTACGATAATCTTTAATGATAGTTTCTAAGTGACTCTTGCCTTGGCACATTTTCTCATAGTTAAAGCCTTTTGCTCGAATACTGAAAAATGCAGCATAGTATGCCAATGGATAATATACTTTATAGTACGCAATACGAAATGCCATCATTACATAGGCAACCGCATGTGCTTTCGGGAACATATATTTAATCTTTTTACATGACTCAATATACCAATCCTCAACACCAGCAGCTTTCATCGCCTCTTCCATCTCTGGTTGCAAGCCCTTACCCTTACGTACACTCTCCATGATTTTAAACGCCAGACCATTTTCAACGCCCTGATGTATTAAATATGTCATAATATCATCTCGTGTACAAATTGCAGTAGATAATTCACAATCACCATTTGCAATGTAATATTGAGCATTGTTAAGCCATACATCGGTACCATGGGACAACCCTGATATTCGAACAATATCTGAAAAACATTTTGGTTTGGTATCACGTAACATCTGCATAACAAATTCCGTTCCTAATTCGGGAACGCCTAGGCTTCCTAGGTCACAACCCATGAGTTCCTCTGGTGTCACTCCCAGTGCAGATGTATTTGCAAAGAGAGACAATACCTTTTCGTCATCCATCGGAATTGTCTTCGCATCAATCCCCGTCATGTCTTCAAGCATACGTATCATCGTGGGATCGTCGTGTCCTAGTATATCTAGTTTCAGTAAGTTATGATCAATCGAATGATAATCAAAATGTGTCGTTACAATGCTTGTCTCCATATCATTAGCTGGATGCTGTACAGGCGTAAAAGTGTATATTTCCCATCCCTTTGGTAATACAATGATTCCTCCTGGATGCTGTCCTGTTGTACGCTGTACGCCGGTACAACCAGACAATAATCGTTCAATCTCAGCACTTCTCTTCGTAATACCCTTATTCTCATAGAATTTCTTCACATATCCAAATGCAGTTTTATCTGCTAACGTACCTACCGTTCCCGCACGAAATGTTTGACCAGCCCCAAAGATAACCTCTGTATAGCTATGAGCTTTACTCTGATACTCACCAGAGAAGTTCAAATCAATATCCGGTTCTTTATCTCCATAGAATCCAAGGAAGGTCTCAAATGGAATATCATGCCCATCCTGCACTAATGGTTCCCCACAGTTTGGACAATTCTTAGCAGGCATATCGCAACCAGAACTACCCGCAAACTTCTTAACATCATCCGAATCAAAATCGACATAATGACACTTCTCACAATAATAATGTGCTGGTAACGGATTGACCTCCGTGATACCTGACATGGTAGCTACAAATGAAGAACCGACCGAACCTCTTGAGCCAACTAAGTATCCATCTTCATTCGACTTCCATACTAGTTTCTGTGCAATGATATACATAACAGCAAATCCATTACGAATAATGGAATCCAATTCATGGTCAAGTCGTTTTTCAACCTGTGGTGGTAATGGGGTTCCATACATTGCATGAGCTTTGCTCTCACAGATTTCACGCAAAATCTCATCGGAGTTTGGAATCACAGGAGGTGCCTTATCCGGATAAACAGGCTCAATCTTTTCAATCATATCCGCAATAAGATTCGTATTGGTAACAACAACTTCTTTCGCCTTCTCATCTCCCAAATAGGAAAATTCCTTAAGCATCTCATCCGTTGTATGTAGATATAATGGCGGTTGAACTTCATCACCCATACCTTGCCCTGCCTGAACAATCTCACGATAGATTGCATCCTCAGGATCCATAAAATGCACATCACAAGTAGCAACAACCAATTTATTGTATTTCTCTCCTAGCTTAACAATCTCTCGATTAATTCGTCTTAAATCTTCATTATTATTAATCTGTGGATATTTTTCACTTTCAATCATGAAAAAGTTATTGCCAATCGGCTGAATCTCATAGTAATCATAAAAATCACAAAGACGCTTGATGCGTTCCTCTTCCTTGTGAAGAACTGCTTTATACAATTCACCAGCCTCACATGCAGAACCTATAATAAGTCCCTCTCTATATTCTTCAATTAGGCTTCTAGGAATACGTGGTCTTCTCGCATAATATTTTAAGTGAGAATAAGAAACCAAGCGATACAGATTCGTCCGTCCAATTTCATTTGCCGCTAAAATAATAATATGATACATTGGCTTTTTTCGTATAATTTCTGGTGCATCAATCGTCCTATTATGTAATTCATCTACATTCGTGATATCCATCTTGACTAGCATATCAATAAAACGCTGATAAATTAGTGCAGTCTCTTCCGCATCATCAACAGCACGATGATGATTAAACTCTGGCAGTTTCAGCACTTTAGCTAAACGGTCTAATGTATACTTTGCCAGTTTTGGAAATAACAATCGTCCTGTATTCATCGTATCAATTACAGTAAATGTCACGTCTAATCCTAATTTTTTACCTTTATTACGAATAAATCCATAATCAAAAGAGGCATTATGTGCTACCAAAACACAGTCCTTTGCATATTCCAAAAACTCGGGTAATACAACTTCAATTCCAGGAGCATCCTGAACCATCTCATCGGTAATACTTGTCAGCTCCGTAATGTGTGGTGGAATCGCTATTGTTGGTTTAACAAAGCTACTGTACCTCTCTACAATTTTGCCATCTAACACTTTGACAGCACCAAATTCTATAATCTGATCATTTTCACTTGAAAATCCAGTTGTCTCCAAATCGAACACTACCATATTGCCTCGGAGAGATTGTCCATTGGCATTCCACACGGTTGGCTCATCATCATCAACTAAATACCCCTCTAATCCATAGATAATCTTGAATGGATCTTCTGGTGGCAGCTTCATCCCTTGAAGACCATGAAAAGCATCGGTAAATCCGAGGGTAACACCATGGTCGGTAATTGCCACTGCTTTGTGTCCCCAATCATGCGCACGTTTGACAAGCGCTTTCATATCTGTCAAGCCATCCATATTACTCATCTTCGTATGTGCGTGAAGCTCAACACGTTTCTCCGTAGCATTATCTTGACGTTTTTGTATCTTAAACTCAATCTCTTTGATTCCTATAATTGATAAAAGACATAGTTCATGAGAAAAATTATCCATGGTCGGAATTCCCTTAACCTTTACCGAATTTCCTTTCGCCAAAAATTCGTGAATATTTTCCTCTTCCGCCTGGTCCTTACGAATAAAAATCTTACATCGTATCGAATCCGTATAATCTGTCACATCAAACATAATAATCAGTTTCTCACCGGCAATCTCGCGTTCCTCTACCTTGAGAATCTGTCCATCTATAACAACTTCACCAATTTCGTCTTGAATATCAATAATCGGTGTCACTGGTCCTTCACAGTTCTTACCATAGAATACCGTAGGGTCATTTTTCGCTTGGCGATGAAAGCTCTTCTTGTTCTTATTATCATTATTGTATGCTTTCTTCGCTGGTGCTGATACGGTAACTGGCGTTGGGGTTTTCGACTCACTTGATGGAGACTGATACGATATTAAATCACTCTTTTTAAGTAATACCTGCTTCTCCTCTTTCTTTTCTTTTGCAGGCTTAGAAAAATCAAACAAAACTTCTGTTGGACATTGAAAACGTCGCTCGATTGTGTTTTTAATAAATTTCCCTATCTCTTTACTACGATATTTTGTGAAAAAATTATCCTCACAAGTAATGCAAATTTTATTTTCCGAAATCACAAATGGATCTTCACAAAACTCATGATAATCTACAATACTATTATCTTGTATTTCTTGTTTCAAGCTGTCTTCATATACATTCACAACTTCCTGTAGAGAGTATTCCTTATCCAATTGAAAGGTGACACGAATTTTAGGAACAAACCCTTTTCTACGAAAAACCTGCGTTTCTAGAGCTTGTTCCATGTCTCGAATATATTTATAATGCAAGAGCTGGCCACTTATACATTCCACAAAGGCCAGCTTCTTCGTGCGTGACACATGAACGCTTTCGACCTTCACGTCATGGTATTGTCTACGCATATCTTCATTTAATTGTAATCCAGAAAATGCTTCAAAAAAATCAACCATTACTTATTCCTCCCAATGTAACAGTTCCTGCCGTAGTGCTTCAAGCAATTCACCCTCAGGAAGCTTGCGCACAACCTCTCCTTTTTTAATCAGCAAACCTTCGCCAATTCCTCCGGCGATTCCTATGTCTGCTTCTTTGGCCTCACCCGGTCCATTTACTACACAACCCATGACTGCCACTTTAATATCTAAGTCAAAATCACGTACCATCTCTTCCACTTTCCCTGCCAGCGAGATTAAATCAATCTGAGTTCGCCCACAAGTAGGACAAGAAACCACACTGATTCCTCCCTTGCGAAGTTCTAGTGTCTTAAGAATTAATTTGGCTGCCTCGATTTCCTTAACTGGATCACCAGTGAGTGACACACGAATTGTATTACCAATTCCCTGGTATAGAATTGCGCCTAGTCCAATCGATGACTTGATACTTCCGGAGTACACCGTACCTGATTCTGTAATTCCGACATGTAAAGGATAATCACATACTTTTGCAATCATCTCATGTGCTTCAATACACATTAAAACATCAGAAGATTTAATACTAACAACCAAGTTGTCATATCCCATCTCTTCTATTATATGAACTTTATCCATAGCACTTTCAACAATACCAGCTGCTGTAACGCCATGGTATTTCTCAACTAATTCTTTTTCTAGCGAGCCACTATTGACCCCCACACGAATTGGTATATTCTTCGCTTTACATGCATCTACTACAGCTTGGATACGTTCCCTGCTACCAATATTTCCAGGATTGATACGTATTTTATCTGCACCATTCTCAATCGCCGCTAATGCCAATTTATAATCAAAGTGAATATCTGCAACAATCGGAATATGAATATATTCTTTAATGGATGCAATCGCCTTAGCAGCTTCCAATGTAGGGACTGCAACACGAATAATCTCACAACCTGCTTTCTCTAATTGTAAAATCTGTGAAACAGTTGCTTTGACATCCTCTGTCTTTGTATTACACATTGATTGAATTGCTACAGGGTTCTTACCACCAATCGTCACAGAACCAATTGCAACTTCTCTCGTCTTCTCACGATATCTCTCCATGGTATCACCTTTCATCTAAAATAACTTCACAATATCATTAAACATTACAAATACCATCAATACCATCAATGCAGCAAACCCTGCAAAGTTAACAACACCTTCAAATTTAGGGTTTAATGGTTTTCTCCGTATCCATTCAATAATTAAGAATAATAATCGTCCACCATCCAAAGCTGGAATTGGTAAGAGATTCATAACGCCAAGATTGGCGGATAATAAGATACAGAAATTAATCAATGTCAGTACAATATTCTTTGTTGCATCTTGCGGGTCACTATTTGCTTTGGCACTATCAATCGAATCACCAACAATGTTAACAATACCAACCGGACCTGCGATATCATCCTTTGAAATCTTACCTCGAATTAATGAACCAACACTTTTAACTGTTGTCACAATCCAATATCGAACCTCATATGCTGAGTACTTCAAAGTTCCCAACGCATTGGTCTTAATTGGTTCTGCTCCATACGTAAAACCAAGCAAATAGCATTCGGTTCCATCCGACCTTTTAGTAAGTACCGGCGTGACTTTTTTTGTTATCTCTTTGCCATCTCTCTCAATCGTTAATTCAACTGGTTCTCCATCTAGTGGTGAAAATTGAAAATACGAACTAATCTCTCGATTTAATACAATATTGCTACCATTAATCTCCGTAACGACATCTCCTGATTGGAAACCAGCGGCTTCCATCTGTCCACCTTTTTCCACATCACTAATCACTGCCGGGTCATAGCCATGCATTCCAACAATAATAATAGAAAGAGCAAATGCTAAGATAAAGTTAAAAAATGGTCCTGCAAAAATAACTGACATTCTTGCATACACACTTTTATTATTAAAAGCATTTTCACTTTCTTCCTCAGTCTCTTCTCCTAACATCATGCAAGAACCACCAAATAGTAAAAGTTTTAAAGAATACCAGGTGTGACCTGTAATATCTGCAATATCTTCTAATTGGTTTGTGTTTTTCAATATGAATACACGGAACCCATTATCACCCTTAACAACAGTGATAAGTCGAGGTCCCATACCGAGTGAAAATTCCTCCACTTGTATTCCATTAGCTTTTGCCAAACTAAAATGTCCTAACTCGTGAAATATAACAATTAAACTAAAAATAATAACTGCAATTAATATGTTCATCTACTTCCTCCAACCCTGTTTTAAATATTGATACGTATCCTGCTCAACACTTAAAATCGTGTCCAAATCAGGATTTGTAATTGTTTCGTGATGCATCATTGCACTCTCAATCATTTGATAGATGTCGAGAAATGCTATCTTGCCTGCTAAGAACTGTGCTACCGCATATTCATTTGCCGCATTCATCACAGTAGTCATACTTCCGCCTTCATGTCCCGCATCATATGCTAATTGTAAACCAAGTAATGTATCCATTGGTGGTTTTTCAAATTTTATCTCACATAGTGTATTAAAATCCAATCGCTCTCCCGCTAAGTATCTTCGCTCTGGATACGTCAGTGCATATTGGATTGGAAGTTTCATGTCTGGTGTGCCAAGTTGTGCTAATACAGCTCCATCTACTGTCTGAATCATAGAGTGAATGATACTTTTAGGTTGAACAACAACGCAGATATCATCAAAATCAACTCCAAAGAGCCAATTTGCTTCCAAAACTTCTAACCCTTTGTTTACCATGGTAGCAGAATCAATGGTAATTTTATTCCCCATCGTCCAGTTTGGATGACGCAACGCATCTGCAACTGTTACATGTTCTAATTGTTCTTTTGTATATGTGCGAAATGGTCCACCGGAGGCAGTCAGATAAATCTTCTCTAATGCACTGTCTCCTTGTACTCCCTGTAAACATTGAAAAATAGCAGAATGCTCACTATCAACGGGAAGAATTTGAACTTGGTATTCGCGTGCAAGTGACATAATAATATGTCCTGCTGTAACTAATGTCTCTTTATTAGCCAGTGCAATATCTTTACCACTTTTAATTGCTTCAATAACAGGGCGTAACCCAATCATTCCTACCATAGCAGCAACAACGACATTACATTCTGATAATGTAGCACATTGAATCAATCCGTCCATTCCTACAAGAATCCGGGTTGGTTCACCTTTTATCATCTGTTTTAAACGCATGGCATCTGATTCTTCCCAAATACATGCGTAATCTGGATGAAACTCTTTTATCTGTTCACTTAGTAGTGATATGTTCTTGCCTGCCGTTAATGCAACCACATGAAAACGTTCCATATTTTCTCGAATCACATCACATGTCTGAGTTCCAATAGATCCAGTTGACCCCAAAATACATATATTTTTCATAGTAACTCACTTAAGCCTTTCACGATATTCTTGCTAAACAAAGAATAATATAGTACACAACAGGTGCAACAAAGATGATACTATCAAATCGATCTAAGATACCACCATGACCAGGAATGATATCACCATAGTCTTTGATCCCATGATTTCGTTTAATCGCAGAGGCTGTTAAATCGCCTAATTGAGAAATGATAGAGCCAAATGCACCAATCAGAGCAAATACAATATGTGGGCTAATCACAAATAAGCCTGTGTCATGATATAGAAATGAGAAGCCAAAACCAATTAGAGCTGCACCGATTACACCACCAATACATCCTTCTATTGTTTTCTTAGGACTAAGCTCACTAGGAAGCTTATGCTTACCAATTAACATACCCGTAAGATATGCTGAGGTATCAGAGCCCCATGCGCTTGCAAAAATCAACCATACAAATAGCTTACCATCCTCAAAACAACGAACCTGATATACATATGACATCAATACACCTACATATAATATTACGAAAAACATCATCGCAATATTCTCTGTTGTGTATCTTGGATATCTTAGCACATAGACAACAAGTAAAATAAGCAATGTGGCAACTAAAAGTCCCATGAAACAATCAGATCTTCCAAAATACAATAAAACATAATAGCCGACTAGTGAAAGATAACAGATAATGCCAATATGCTCTTTCTCCATCTTGATAGCTCTTAAAATCTCATATGTGCCAACAAGCGAAACCAATCCTAATACTGCTAATAGAACATAGTCTCCTCGAACAAGAACTAGAATCGCAATAATAACCAAGACAATTCCGCTTAACAAGCGTTTTCCAAACATGTCTTCCTCCTTGAAACTAAACCGCTCCGAATCTACGGTCTCTAGTATTGTAAAACTCAACAGCTTTTCTCAATTCTTTGCCATCAAAGTCAGGCCAAAGAACATCTGTAAAATAGAATTCCGAGTAACCAAGCTGCCATAATAAGAAATTTGACAATCTCTGTTCTCCGCTTGTGCGAATCATTAAATCTGGATCTGGAATTCCCTTTGTATCTAAATAATCAGCAAACATCACTTCATCAATATTTTCAATGGCGACCTTGTCGTCCTTGACATCCTGACATAATTTACGAATGCTTCGAATCATCTCATCACGACTTCCATAATTTAGTGCAACCTGAAAATGAAGACCCGTATTATCCTTAGAAACACGTTCAAGCTCTGTAATTTCATCCTGAAACTCCTGATCTAATACACTGATATCTCCGATTACTTTAACATTCATGTTATTCTTGGTACTTCGTTTGATACAATCACTCAAATATTGATGAAGAAGTTTCATCAATGCATTCACTTCTTTTTCAGGTCTCTTCCAATTCTCCGTGGAAAAAGCATATACCGTCAAGTACTTAATCCCTAGTTTGTCACATTCTTCACAAATTTTTTCAACATTTTTACTTCCCTGTGCGTGACCAACATTGCGTGGAAGCATTCTCTTTTTTGCCCAACGACCGTTGCCATCTAATATGATAGCTACATGGTTTGGTATCTTCATATCTGCTAAATCCATAGTCTTCCTTTCATCAATAATACAGGACAGAATACCACTGATTATCAGCAATAACCTCTGCCCTGTGTATCATCTTATACGGTAAGAATCTCCTGTGATTTAAGTTCAACAGAAGAATCCACTTCTCCAATATACTTATCTGTCATCTTCTGAATCTTATCTTCTAATTCTTTGCCTTCATCCTCAGAAAGTTCATTTGCCTTTACCTGTTTCTTAACAGCATCATTGGCATCTCTACGAATATTACGGATTGCAACTTTGCTCGCCTCGCCTTTTTTCTTAACATCCTTTACTAAATCCTTACGTCTTTCTTCTGTAAGTTCTGGGAATACAAGACGAATGACTTTACCATCATTAGCTGGATTAATTCCGATATCCGATGTCATGATAGCTTTCTCAATCTCTTTAATCAAGCTGTTCTCCCAAGGTTGAATCTGAATCATACGTGCCTCTGGTACAGAGATATTAGCAACACTCTGTAAAGGAGATGGTGTTCCATAATAATCAACTGTAATTTTATCGAGAATATGTGGGTTTGCACGACCTGCGCGAATTGATGTGAAATCATCTAAAAGCGCACCGTGTGACTTTACCATCTTGTCTTCAAAAATACTTAAATCAAAATCCATTATAATTATTCCTCCTAATTTCCTTATTCAACTGTGATAATGGTACCTGTACATTGACCATTCACCGTGTTAACAATACTATTGTCTTCATTTAATCCAAATACCATCATTGGCATCTTGTTCTCATAACACAAAACGGCAGCAGCCAAATCAACAACACCTAGCTTTTCATCAATTACTTTTGAAATTGGCAATGTATCATATTTCTTCGCAGCCGGATTCTTCATTGGATCACTGTCATATACACCATCAATTGACTTCGCAGCCAAAATAATGTCTGCGTCTATCTCAATCGCACGCAATGCAGTTGCTGTATCTGTTGAGAAGTATGGATGACCCGTACCACCTGCTAGAAATACAACCATATTCTTGGCTAAATATTTATTTACTCGGTCTTTTGAAAATAATTTTGTAAAAGAGCCAACCTCAAATGGTGTTAGAACCTGAGTCATTAATCCCACATATCTACAAATCTCTGACATATAGACACAATTCATAATCGTAGCCATCATACCAATCTGATCTGCTTTTGTACGATCAATTGTCTCACTCGTTCTACCTCTCCAGAAATTGCCGCCACCAATAACAATCGCAACTTCCGTACCACCATCTACTAATTCCTTAATCTGTTTTGCAACTCCAATACAAGTTGCTTCGTCAAATCCAGTACCTTTGCCACCAGACAACGCTTCGCCACTAAGTTTTAATAAAACTCGCTTATATTTACTCATCGTATCCTCCATCTATTCAAAGAATGAATCTAAATCTACATTCGCATATGTCATAGAACAATTACCATCAATCACTGCGCCTGTATTTATCTGAATGGATTTAGCAACAATATCGCCTTTGACTACGGCAGTAGAATCAAGAACAACCGGGCCATCTACTTCGATAGAGCCTTTCACTGCTCCTGCAACTACTAAGGACTCACTTGTAATCGTACCAATTACAACGGTACCAACGCCAACCTTTACTCTTCCTTCACTTGTTAAATCACCTTCAAGACGAGCAGTATTTACATAAATCTCAGCTGCGGTAGAATTACCTGCCACTTTACCTGTAATTGTAAGTTTACCCTTACAATCTACATCACCAACAATTGTTCCTTTCACAACCAAAGAGGTATCTGACTGAATTCCACCATTAATCGTAGTACCTTGAGTAATCACAGTCTCTTCGCCTTCTGAGCTACCGAGTGTCTCTACTATCTCTTCTTCCATCATTTCATTCTCTTCCACTTCTATTTCCTCCTCTTCGTCAGCCACAATATCTTCTACTATCTCTTCTGAAACAGCCTCGTTCATATCCTGTGGTTCTTCTTCATCTATCTCTTCTGACTCTGTATCCAAATCGACTTCTTCAATATCGCTGTCTTCCTCTAAGTCAGTCTCCTCAACGGATGAATCAAGCCCCTGAAGTACAGACTCCATCTCTTCTTTCACCTGTTGTTCAAGAGATACATCCGCATCTTCTTCACCTTCATTTTCAACCACATGTTCTTCTATCGTATCACCTAATTCATTCACAGACTGTACGATGTCTTCTTTTAAATCTTTAAAAAAACTCATTACATATCCTCCTATTGTTATTCTGCATGCCGTATTGGCGTAGTATCTTCATCAATCGGGAGTAACGAATACCCCTCGGATTGTAGTTGATGAATTAGCTCTTTGATTGAATCAGCCGTCGTTCTCTTATCAGATGCATCATGCATCTGAACCATAGAAACAGGAAATTGCTCAACACCCTTTAGAACATTATCTATCATCTGTTGTTTGGTTAGCTGCTTGCCTGTGTTATCTCCATTCACGACGTTCCAGTCATAGTAAGAGATTCCTTTCTTTTGCAATACCTGAAACAACTGTTTCATTGGTACTTTGCTTCCCTGGTAACCACTTCCACCAGGAAAACGATAAACCATACTGGTGACTCCCGTCACCTTCTGTAGATAATCTTGCAATTTTACCAAATCATTTGTAAATGACTCCTCACTTTTATACAACTCATTATATATATGAGAAAATGAATGCATACCTAATGTATGTCCTTCATCTACAATTCGTCTATAAATTCTCTTCGAATAAGAATCCGTGTGACCTATCACAAAAAATGTGGCTTTCACATTTTCATTCTTCAAGACATCTAAAATTCTCTCCGTCTGTTGACTTGGACCATCTTCAAATGTCAGATAAACTTTCTTCTCGTCTGTAACCTCCGGAGTCTGCGATGGTTTTGGACTCTTCACTTGAGCCTTTACCACATTAGCATCACCTTGCACTGTCTCTTTTGTATCCGATAAACGTCGTATCTCCTGTTCTAGTGTTCGAATTCGAAACATAAGAATAATTGACACAATCGTAGGAATAACAATACATGCTGTGATTAGAACGACAATTCCTCTCTTAATCCTTTTAATACGTTTTTTTCGATATTCCTGTGTGTTTTTATCCTTTCCTCTACTGTCCAAGCACACTACCTCCTTAGAACCCATATTGTTCATTTTATCATAAATCAATACTAATGGAAAGAACAAATTTAACATCATTGTTCCTGTTCGAATCTCCAGCCAAAAGTCTTAAATAGGATATCCATCATCTGTTTTTTCTCAAAGGGCTTTGATAAATGATAATCCATTCCACTTTTTGATGTTCTATGTAAATCCGCCTGAAACACATCTGCAGTCATCGCAACAATGACGATTGAATCTGCATCTCTTTTCCCCGAATTTCGAATATGTGCTGTCGCTTCACGACCATTCATACGAGGCATCATAATATCCATGAAAATAATATCATAATAATAATCTGGTTGCGACTGATACTGTGCCAACGCCTCTAAACCATCACATGCCGTATCAACCATCAACCCCATACTTGCTAATTGTATGCTTGCAATCTGTCGATTGATTTCATTATCTTCAACAAGCAAACATCGTTTACCAGAATAATCAGCAAAATTTTCTTCTTTTGTCAACTCCTTCTTACTTCCATATGCAACCTCTAGTTCGAGCGTTACCGTTGTTCCCTGATTCAACTCGCTATCAATGCAAATCTTTCCACCCATCAATTCAACTAAAAACTTAGAAATCGTAAGTCCCAATCCTGAACCATCTTCATTTTCCATTCTTTTTTCTTGTATAAATGGTGAAAACGCCTTCTGTTTAAACTCCTTAGACATTCCTATTCCATTATCTTGTATAACAACTTTTGACAATACATTTCTGTTATCAATAATCTTACCAGATATCTCACAACAAATATGACCACCTGGCTTGGTATACTTAATAGCATTGGAAAATATATTCATCAACACCTGTAAAATTCTACTCCGGTCAGAATAAATACAGCGAATCAATTCTTGTTTTCTATTAATATCTAATGCAATATTCTTCTGATCTGCTAATGGCTTAATCATTTGTTCTAATTCTTCCGTCAGGGAAATGATATCTACTTCTTCATTCTTAAGTGTAAGCGTCCCCTCTTCAATCTTAGTCATGTCTAGAACGTTATTAATCATTATACTCAAGTGTCTAGCAGAGACTCTGGCTGTTGATAGATATTGATTGGAATGGTATGGCTCTTCACCCATCGCAATATCCAACATTCCACATATGCCATTTAACGGAGTACACATCTCATGTGACATATGCGACATAAAATCCTCCTTCGCATCTAATGCCTCTTCTAACTCATGCTTACGTTCTTCTTCCCGTTTTAATGTGTCAAGATAAAATACAAGGTTCTTAATTCGGTGTAATAGCACCTGTGGATCAAATGGCCGAATAATCAAATCAAATGCACCGAGTTCAAGTGCTTTAATCTCATCGCCACGATTATCCAATGTCGTAATAACAATCACCGGAATATTTTCTATTACCGGATTTTTTGCTTTGCATTCAAGCATCTCAAATCCATCCATCACAGGCATCATAATATCCGTCAAAATCAAATCAATTCCTGGATTCTCACACATAATTCTAAGTGCATCTTCTCCATTTACCGCCTCTATAATATCATATTTGTCTGATAGAATTGCAACAAGAAACGCACGATTAATCGACATATCCTCGACAACTAATATGGTATTCTTCTTCATAACAAAAACCCCGCTCATATTTTGTAATAATACTATATCATAAACTTTCATTGTTTTCCAATAAATCATATGAAAAAATATAAGTTATCAATAGAAAGGAGCTTACGAATGAAAAGATTAAAACAAGTTACAACAATTCTTCTATGCTTATCACTTATTATGTTACCAGGTTATACAGGACAAATGGCAACCTACACCATTGGAGATGGAGATAATTTAATTGAGTCTAAGGAGGAATTTTTATCATTTTTAAATGGAGATAAGGTTAACCGTAATCCATCTGATTTTTACTTAGCTGCTGATATCGATTTAGGTGGTGCAACAATTACCCCACTCAGACTGAATGATGCAATCTTTGACGGACAGAATCATACGATATCAAACT
>CAZUGH010000001.1:112950-122799 GCA_964619785.1 uncultured Lachnospiraceae bacterium
ATTTGTTGGATACAATGCAAGTGGCGGTCGTATCCAATCAAGTAAAAAGAACAATTCACGTGTTATTGGTAAAAAGACTAAATTTGCTGGCAAGAATCGTGGTAAAATTAAAAGCAGTAAATAAAAACAGGTCTCGGAGAAAGATATTATCTAACTCCGAGACCATTTTTATGCTTGTTGTCTTCTCATCTTCTTGATAATCAGCGCAATTCCAAAGAACGCAATCGCAAATACTATTTGTATTCCCATATTTTCAAAACATTTTTTGATATCATCTGCCTGTGTAACAGAAGTGTTCTTCATGATATCAATCGCTTTTGCATACCAATAAGTAGGAACAAAATGTGAGATTTTCAAAATGCTTTTATTCATCATCTCAATTGGTACAAAGATTCCTCCCAAAAAGGCAAAAGCAAGCGAAAAAGTATTACCGATACCATTAATACCATTTGCGGTTTTTACAATAAAGCTACACATATAGCCCAATGCTACAGATACAATGGTCATAATAAAAGAATTTAGAACTAACCATGGTAACTTTTCAAAGAACAAATCAGAGTTTCGGTACAATATGACCGCTACCACATTGGTAAAAAACCAGATGCTAAAAGCAAAAGTCCCACATGCCAATCCCATCTCTGAATTGTATCTCTTCTGTGTCAATCGTGATACATTAATTCTTCGACGTATCTCTACACGGTTAAACTGCGTTAAAATCAATCCAAGCCCTAGTATAACTATGATAACAATAATATATGAGAAATATCGATAATAACTGATATAATCTGATACTGTATTTCCTAGTCCACCACTCTCTTGTTTCATAACGACTTTGGATTCCGATTTAATCACATTATTTGTTTTCTCTATTGCCTGTTTTTCATTCATATTGTTCTTAAGATATGTCGAAAGTGTATTAATATACGTATTGACCTTCATATCCATAAATGTACCTGTATATGAATTTGGCACTTTTGAATTAATCAACTCTGGAGTTTTATTTGCTAAGATATCTTTTTGAAAACCTTTTGGAATATACATCACATATTCTATATCACGATAAAAAATCATGTCTTGAAGCTTCTCTTTATCATCCGGCACGTCAACTAATTCGTTCTCCATATCTAGATAATTAGTTAGTGCCTGCGACATCTTCGTTCCATCCTGGTCCACAACACCAATCCTCAATTCCATTTCTGAGAATTGCGTCACATTACTTGAACTTCCCATCGTGGCAAAAATAATTGTCATTGCCATGAATATCCCGATATATAATCCAATTGAAAACTTATTTTTTAAAATAATCTTATAAAAGCATTTAAAGACTAGCATATCTTCGCCTCCTCATCATAAGAATCGTTGCCCCAAAGAATATCACAGCAATCACTGCCATGCTTGCTAAGCAAGTATAATATTTGTTTAACGTCGTATAAATATTTAAGCTGTATAAACTATTAACAAGCAGCATACAAGGATTGATTCGATTAATGATTGGACATGTTTTTTCAATCATATAAGGTAAATCTGCGACCATCAATCCACTTAGGAAACACAATCCCATTGATATAGCTAAGACAGCTGCTTCTCTACCAGTCTTCTTAGCAGGTACCACCATGCAGATAAATGTTCCCATTGCAATTCCAATTAAAGAACCGAATGCACATGCTAACATAATCAATCCCATTTGATCACCAAAATCAAGTTTGAGAACATTCTTTAGATAAATAATAACAATAAACACTTCCGTGAGATGTATGATATAACTTCCCAAAACATCCGAAACTACCTGCATTAATTTACTCGCTGGCGCAAAATTTCTTCTAGCTCCAAGAAGTGTCATATTACCTTCTAATTCATTCACAATATCTGCGCCCATAAGTGAACCATAAATACAAACCATCGCAATCAATGCATAAAAATATACAACCATGCTATCCGATTTTCCCGAGCCCAAGGTAACTTCTTTCGTATACTCTGTTCCATTTGATATTTGTTCAATCACATTACGCAATGCAGACTGGTTTGTTGCCATCGTCGGATCTGCTGCAATCAAATCCGCAATTACCGTTTTCAATCGTTTATATTGGTCGACAACTTGTTTCATTATATTTTGCTGAATGTCAGAACCTCCTACTACTAACTCGATTTCTTTACCAGCTCGATAATAACCTTTTATTTTTTCCTGATTGAGAAGTACACTCGCCTCCTCTTCTGTAACATTTTTAGTAATAAACATTGCATTTTCCGAATCACCCGATAATTCATTTATAACACGTACAAAATCTGCATCGGTATCAACTTCACCCTGTTCAACAATGGCAATTGGTATTTCTTTCATCACTTCATTGTCTTCCATCACATTACCGAAGCCAAAATAAAACATCGTTCCTAGTAAAACTGGGAAACACAACGTCCAAAACAATGTATCTTTTTTATGAATAAGTCTCTTGATCTGATAAAATGTCAGTCGAAAAAACATCATTACTTTCCCCCTAATCTCTCAATTCTGTCCCTGTAATCTCAAGGAATACGTCATTTAATGTTGGTAGCTGAGAAAAAACATTGTCAAAACTAATATCATGTTCCTTTAACTTGTCTAAAATATGAATCAGATTATGTTTTCCTTTTGTACACTTCACGCTGAGAATATTGTCACAATAATTTGCTTCAAATACATGTGGTAATGACTCAATCTCGCTAAGAACTTCGCCTGGCAAATCAAGAACATGGACGGTAATCATATCGCCGGTACGAATCATCGCTTTCAATTCATCTTTTGTTCCTGTAGCTAATGCTTTCCCATGATCCATAATGGTAATCTTGGTGCAAATCTGTTCCACTTCTTCCATGTAATGGGATGTATAAATAATTGTCGCACCATCTTCATTTAATCTCTGTATCCCTTCAAGTATCTTATTACGACTCTGTGGATCTACAGCAACAGTAGGTTCATCCATGAAAATCAATTTCGGTTTATGTGCAATACCACAAGCAATATTTAATCGTCTGAGAAGTCCACCACTTAATTTTTTAGGATAGAAACTACGAAAATCTCCTAGACCCACAAAATCGATTGCATCTTCTACATATTGTCTCCGAAGGTCTTTCTCGCGAATATACAGACCACAAAAATAATCAATATTATCATAAACCGTTAACTCATCAAATACTGCAACATTTTGAAAAACAACCCCAATCTTTGATTTTAACTCATAGCTCGTTGGAGTCATCTTCTTATCAAAGATTCGTATATCTCCCTTATCATAATTCAGCAGAGATAAAATACAGTTCATCGCTGTTGTTTTTCCAGAACCATTCGGTCCTAACAAGCCATAAACTTCTCCCTCTTGAATCTCTAAATTAAAATGATCAAGTGCTAATACATCCTTATACCTCTTAACTAAATTTGAAACATTAACAACCATATTTTCAACCCTTTCCTTTATGATAGATTCATTGTATCTAATGTGTCGCATATTTCCAAGTGAAAAACGTCAATCTTTCAGATGACAAATGTAATCGAAAATTTAGACAAATTTATAATTATCTGATAAAATAGGCATATGGCCTTGTAATTGAAAGGGGGATTTCAGTTGCCAACCTATATTTTAGATAAATTTGTTCTTGTCTTTGCATCCTTAGGTGTTGCTATTTATGGTCAGGGAACAGAGGCACCTGTCGTAATCGGACTACTTATAACAATTAGTATTTATGCATTTGGCTTCTACTTTGACAAGGAAGAATTGACTTTAGGACTTTTCCTCTTTTATCTCATATTGTGCCTTTTCAATGGAACTTTTTGTTACTTTATTCCACTTATTTGCTACGATATGTTTGTCAGCCGATACCGCCAAGCTTTAGCTTTATTCTTAATTCCTTTTCTTTTACATATATCAGAAATTGATGTTATTACAGCATTACTTATCATCCTTGTTACCGTGTTAACATTATTGATGAGTGTACGCAATGAAAAACTCAAGAGAACACAATTACAATTCAATCGATTTCGTGACGACAACCAGGAGTATAAGATAAAACTAGAAGCCATGAATGAAGAACTCATGGAAAAGCAAGATTACGAAGTACATATGGCCACTTTGCATGAACGAACTCGTATTGCCAGAGAAATTCATGATAATGTCGGTCATATGCTCTCTCGCTCTATCTTACAAGTTGGTGCACTGATGGCGGTCACAAAGGATGAATATCAAAAATCATCACTAGCCGACTTAAAATCAACCCTAGACAAAGCGATGACAAGTATTCGAGAAAGTGTACATGACCTTCACAATGAATCTCTAGATCTCTACCAAGAAATTCAGAAATTAATACAAGCTATTCCGCAATACAAAATTGATTTTGAATACAGTATCACAAAGGATTTGAATCGTAAATTTAAGTACTCCATATTAGCCATTATTAAAGAGGCTCTTGCTAATATCACGAAACACTCGAACGCTACAATGATTACGATTGCGCTTGTTGAACATCCCGCACTATATCAAGTATTAATTCGAGATAACGGTCGTGACATTGCACCGATTGCAGATACTGGTATTGGAATGCATAACATGCAAGACCGTGTTGATAACATGAACGGAACTCTAAATATATCAACTAAGGATGGTTTCCGTATTTTTATATCAATTCCAAAAGAAAAGGAGAAAATGTAAAAATGAATATAATTGTTGTAGATGACGATCATTTAGTCAGTACTTCACTCAAAACCATCATCGAATCAAATGATGGATATCACGTATTAGGAATAGGTAGCGATGGTCACGAGGGAATCAAACTCTATGATGAGTTAAAACCCGATGTTATGCTTCTCGACATCAGAATGGAAAATATGAACGGGCTTGAAGCAGCAAGAGAAATTCTAAACCGTCATCCGGATGCTCGTATTCTTTTTCTAACAACCTTTCAAGATGACGATTATATTGTCAAAGCATTACACCTTGGCGTGAAAGGATACCTTCTAAAACAAGATTTCGAGAGCATTATACCCGCATTAGAGGCCGTCTATAGTGGCCAAACCGTATTTGGATGTGAAATCATCTCGAAGATTCCTACACTTCTTCAAAGTACGGAAGAAGAGAAATTTGAAGATAGTTTATTATCAGATAAAGAACTTGAGATTGTGGAACAGATTGCTTCTGGACTCAGTAACCGTGAGATTGCAGAAACACTTTTCCTTAGCGAAGGAACGGTACGTAATTACCTAAGCAAGATTCTAGAAAAATTAGAGTTGCGTGACCGAACACAGCTTGCAATCTATTATTATAAAAAGATACAAGGATAATATGTTCCATCAAAAAAGCTCTCAGCTGCTAGATTACCTCTAACACTGAGAGCTTTTAAATTTACCTTAAATTGTTGCAATATCAACTAATGTAAAGTTATTGCGATCCACTGATTCTAGACTTGTCAACAATGCATTCGCTGTATCCATTGATGTC
The DNA here is from genome assembly GCA_964619785.1 of uncultured Lachnospiraceae bacterium. Classification (GTDB taxonomy): domain Bacteria; phylum Bacillota; class Clostridia; order Lachnospirales; family Lachnospiraceae; genus CAZUGH01. The sequence continues at coordinate 118,410 of CAZUGH010000001.1, forward strand.
AGGCAAGTAACACCTGTCTCAATAGAAGTACGACGAATCAAGAAACCATCTTTCGAATGTTCGCCCTGCTTTGGAATATCAATAACCAAATCAATCTCATGACCTAACAAAAGATCCATTAATGTTGGAGCTTCCTGTTCAATCTTGTTGACTCCGGTTACCTCTACTCCATTTTCGTTTAAGAACTTAGCAGTTCCTCTGGTTGCATAAATCTCATAGCCAAGTGCCTTGAAGCGCTTTGCAACACTGATGGATTCCTGCTTATCCTGATCCTTAACCGTTAAAATCATTTTCTTGTATTTAGGAAGATTGATTCCAGCGCCTAAGAAAGCCTTACACAGTGCTTCATTGAAGTTATGGGAGATACCTAAGCACTCACCGGTTGACTTCATCTCAGGTCCTAAGCTAATCTCTGCACCACGTAATTTTTCAAAGGAAAATACAGGCATCTTAATAGCAATATAATCAGATTTCTTAGCTAGACCAGGTTCGTAACCCAAATCCTTAATCTTAGCACCAAGGATAACCTGAGAAGCAAGATCGACAATCGGAATTCCTGTTACCTTACTAATATATGGAACCGTACGGCTTGAACGAGGATTTACTTCGATTACATACACCTCTTCATTAAATACAATAAACTGAATATTGATTAATCCAATAACATGAAGAGAACGTGCCAACTTCTTGGTATAATCCACTAATACATCCTGCATTTTTTGAGATACATTTTGACTTGGATATACACTGATACTATCTCCAGAATGGATACCTGCACGTTCAACATGCTCCATAATACCTGGAATCAATACATCTTCACCATCACATACTGCATCTACTTCTACTTCTTTACCCATAAGGTATTTATCAACAAGAATTGGATGTTCCTGCACATGACGGTTAATAATCGACATGAACTCTTTGATATCATCGTCATTGATTGCAATCTGCATGCCCTGTCCACCTAATACATAGGATGGACGAACCAAAACAGGATAGCCAAGTTCATTTGCTGCCTTCAATGCTTCTTCTGTCGTAAATACAGTCTTACCAGCTGGGCGAGGAATCTTACATTCTTCAAGAATTTCGTCAAATAACTCACGGTCCTCGGCAGCATCTACATTTTCAGCACTCGTACCTAGAATTGGCACACCCATTTTCAACAACGACTCTGTTAACTTGATTGCCGTCTGTCCACCAAATTGTACAACAGCACCATCTGGCTTCTCAATATCTACGATATTTTCCACATCTTCTGGTGTTAATGGTTCGAAATAAAGTTTATCTGCCACATCAAAGTCGGTACTTACTGTCTCTGGATTATTATTTACAATAATGGTCTCAAAGCCTGCTTTTGCCAAGGCCCATACACTGTGAACTGAACAGAAATCAAACTCAATTCCCTGACCAATTCGAATTGGTCCTGAGCCAAGAACCATAACCTTTTTCTTCTTGCTCTCAGCTTTCACTTCACATTCACTATCGTTACCAAAGCAACTATAGTAATATGGTGTTGCAGCTTCAAATTCGGCAGCACAGGTATCTACGATTTTAAATGTTGCATGAATATCTAACTTGTCGCGAAGCTCTTTCACTTCACGTTCTGTCATATTCATATACTCACCAATGAGTTTATCTGGGAACTCAAGACGTTTTGCTTCCATCAACAAATCGTGGTCAAGTTCTTTTGCAGCTTTCAACTTCTGCTCCATCTCGACTAGAATTGCAATCTTATCAATAAACCACTCATCGATTTTAGTAACATCATGAATTTCTTTATAAGTTGCACCCTTGCGAAGAAGTTCTGCAATAATAAAGATTCTTCGATCATCAACAATCTCAATTCGCTCTAAGAGTTCTTCTTTCGAGCGAGACTCATAACGATGAATATCTAAGCTATCAATATGCTGTTCCAAGGAACGCAGCGCCTTCATCAATGCACCCTCAAAGTTGGTACAAATACTCATAACCTCACCAGTTGCTTTCATCTGAGTAGTTAGAGTACGTTTCGCCTTGATAAATTTATCAAATGGCAGACGAGGAATCTTGACAACACAATAATCAAGTGTTGGTTCAAAACTTGCATAAGTCTTATGAGTAATTGCATTTTTGATTTCATCTAAAGTATAACCAAGAGCAATCTTAGCTGCTACCTTAGCAATTGGATAACCAGTTGCTTTACTAGCCAAAGCAGATGAACGACTAACACGAGGATTTACTTCGATAACACAATACTCAAAGGTTTCTGGATGAAGTGCATATTGCACATTACATCCACCAGTAATATTTAATTCGGTAATAATATTTAATGCAGATGTTCGAAGCATCTGATATTCTTTATCAGCAAGCGTCTGAGATGGGGCTACTACAATACTATCTCCTGTATGTACACCAACAGGGTCAATATTTTCCATGTTACAAACCGTAATGCAGTTACCCTTGCTATCACGCATTACTTCATACTCAATTTCCTTCCAGCCTGCAATACAGCGTTCAATCAAACACTGACCAACACGACTTAAACGAAGACCATTTTCACATATATCGGATAATTCTTCTTCATTATGAGCAATACCACCGCCGCTACCACCTAATGTGTAAGCTGGACGTATTACAACAGGATATCCAGTTGTATTCGTAAATGCAATTGCTGCCTCTACTGTTTCAACAACTTCACTTGGAGCGATTGGCTCACCAATCTTCTCCATGGTATTTTTAAATTCCAGACGATCTTCCGCTTTCTTAATCGTAAGAGATGTTGTACCAATCAATCTAGTATTTGTCTCTTTTAAAAATCCAGACTCCTCTAGCTCCATAGCGATGTTCAATGCGGCCTGTCCACCAAGTGTAGGAAGCAGACTGTCTGGTTTTTCCTTGCGAATCAACTGTTTCACAACATCGGGTGTCAATGGCTCGATATATACACGGTCGGCAATATTTTTATCTGTCATAATTGTCGCTGGATTCGAGTTAATTAAGACAACTTCAAGACCTTCTTCTTTTAACGAACGACACGCCTGTGTACCAGCATAGTCAAACTCAGCCGCCTGTCCAATAACGATAGGACCAGAACCAATTACTAAAACTTTCTTAATATCATCCAACTTAGGCATTATGCTTGTACCTCCATCATTTTAATAAAACGTTCAAACAACACTTCAGAATCCTGTGGTCCTGCACAAGCCTCAGGATGGAACTGAACGGTAAAAATATTCTTCTTTAAATACTTTAACCCTTCCACTGTTTTATCATTTACATTCTCAAATGCAACTTCAGCAATTCCTTTGGGAATTGTCTCTGCTTTTACAACATAACCATGGTTCTGAGAGGAAATATATACTCTTCCTGACTCAAGATCCTTAACTGGATGATTGGCACCACGGTGTCCATACTTCATCTTCTCTGTATCCGCTCCATTGGCAAGAGCCATAAGCTGATGCCCTAAACAGATTGCAAAAATTGGAGTATCCGAATCATATAACTTCTTAATCTCCTGAATTACTTCAACACATTCCTTTGGATCTCCAGGGCCATTGGTAATCATAATGCCATCTGGCGAATCTGCCAAAATCTCTTCTGCACTTGTATCACATGGATAAACAATCACTTCACAGCCACGTTTTAAAAGGTAACGTGAAATATTGAACTTTGTTCCCACATCAAGTACGGCAACTTTTCTTAGAATTTCGCATTTCTCTGTTCCTAAGTCACCTGGTACATAATGAACCTTTTCTTTTGTTGTCACTTTCTTAACAACACCGGCTACTTTATATTCCTTAATTCTTGGAAGTACTTCAGATACGTCTTGATACTCCTTTGTCGTAATCATACCATTCATGGTACCCTTTTCCCGAAGAATTCTGGTTAATCTTCTCGTATCAATACCTTGAATTCCTGGTATATCCTGCTCTGTCAAGAATTCCTGAATACTCTTCTCATTTCTGAAATTACTAGCAAGTCTTGACAATTCTCTAACGATAAATCCATCTGTGTTAGATTTTTTCGATTCCATGTCACTTGTACAGATTCCATAGTTACCAATCAATGGATAAGTCATTACAACTGCCTGTCCAGCATAACTTGGGTCAGTCAACACCTCTAAATAACCCGTCATTGATGTATTGAATACAATCTCACTAATGACTTCACGGGTTCCCCCAATGCTGGTTCCTGTAAATACAGTACCGTCCTCTAGAATTAAATAAGCCTTCATGTTGTCCTCCTTGTATCTATTCAAACGCCAAGATCATCTCGGCCGTTTCTACTAAATTATTACCGCTATCCATACTGATTTTTTGGATATATCGATGTGCCTCTTCCTCAGTCATGTTATCGTGTAGAGTTACAATTGATGTGACACCTACACCTATACAAAAACGGTTGAGTCCTA
>CAZUGH010000002.1:0-79632 GCA_964619785.1 uncultured Lachnospiraceae bacterium
TTTTTATTATGGTAATGATTTCGGAGGGCTAACGTATCAGCATCCATTTGATTATAGCTTTGGAGAGATTACGATTGCGAGTACCAAGTCCGAGTGCGATAAGACATGGGGCGCACCGATACAGATTAAGAAGAGTAAGAAGGGGTACTGCTGTACCTATCAGTATAAGGATTATCATATTTGCATTTATTTCTCAGAAGCAGGAAGTATATATGATATGACGCTGTTTTTGAAGTCGCGAAAAAGTGCGCTTCGTACTTATAAGCAAGGTGACTTTGAGATGAGGGGAAGTCAGATTGTGAAGTACCTGAATAAAAATGAAGGAGATAAGACGGTTGCATTTCCAGATAATGCCGTGTCCATTGAAAACAGAACATTTGAAAAAACACCGGGCAAGGTGACGATGTGTATTCCAAGGGATATCGACCTGCAATGGGGAGCATTTGAAGCAATTGAGAGAGCAGATATCACCTTTGAGGAAGGAAGAACAGAGATACCTCGAGGTGCATTTTGTGGAATGGCGAGTTCGTATTCGGCAGCCTCGAAGGAGGCTGTTAGCATCCAAGTTGTTTTGCCAAAGTCAATTCGTGTATTAAAGGCAGACAGCTTTTGGAATCTGGATTCTGGAAGCGATATTGATTTAAAGCTAAATGAAGGCTTAGAGGAAATCGGCGATTCCGCTGTTAGAGGATTGTATCTGGATTTTCCGAATTCATTGAAAAAGCTTGGAAATGATGCTATTTGTTGGAGTATGTATAATGGACGTTTGGAGAAAGAATTGATTCTGCCACCACATCTTGAAGAGATGGGGGACAACTGTATTGAGTTTGACGAAGAGACAGATGGCGAGGAAGATGAAGAGCCGGAAGTGCCTGTGGTCAAGATACCAGCTTCTGTCAAGAAAATGGGGGAAAATGTTGTGTCCGGTGGTAAATATGTGCGGGAGAAGTAGAGAAGATGGAATAGGACCGATTTTTCATTGAATTCTATTATCATTCGTGTTACAATAATCGTGTCGTACTGAGAGCACAAAGGGTTATTCCTGAGTGGGAAGGCGGCCATATGAAAATACAGTCAATGGCGCCTTGTATTTATGATACAGGGCGCTTTTTATTTCAGGGGGTTACGATGGACGAGAATCGAATTGCATTAGTTGGAATCATTGTTGAAGATCCAGAAGCAGTTGAGAAGATGAACCAAACTCTTCATGAATATGGCAAGTATATCGTAGGTCGAATGGGGGTTCCATATCATCAACGTGGAATCAGTGTCATTAGTGTCATTATGGATGCACCCAATGCGATTATCAGCGCAATGTCAGGGAAGCTTGGCATGCTGCCGAATGTGAGTACGAAGACCGTATACGCGAAAAGCAAGTAAATTTAGGAGGAACGAAGATGAATTACAATCCAAAGTCTGGTAATGCAGACGAATTTATGAATCATGAAGAGATTCAGGAGACCCTGGCATATGCACAGGAGAATAAGGCCAACCGTCCTTTGATTGAGGGCATCCTTGAGAAAGCAAGAAAGTTCAAGGGCATTTCTCATCGTGAGGCAGCGGTGCTTCTCGAGTGCGAGATTCCTGAGTATAATCAGGCAGTTGAGAAGATTGCGATGGATGTTAAGAAGAATTTCTATGGTAATCGTATCGTAATGTTTGCCCCATTATATTTATCAAATTATTGTGTGAATGGCTGTACCTATTGTCCATATCATCATTGTAATGAGCATATTGCTCGTAAAAAATTGACGCAGGAAGAGATTAAGAAGGAAGTTATTGCACTTCAGGATATGGGACATAAGCGTCTTGCGATTGAGTCTGGTGAGGACCCTGTTAACAACCCACTAGAGTATATCCTTGAGAGTATCAAGACAATTTATAGCATCAAGCATAAGAATGGTGCGATTCGTCGTGTTAATGTTAATATTGCAGCGACTACAGTAGAGAATTACAAGCGTCTGAAGGATGCAGGTATCGGTACATATATTCTGTTCCAGGAGACATATAATAAAGAGAGTTATGAGAAGCTTCATCCAACAGGACCAAAGCATGATTATGCATATCATACCGAAGCGATGGACCGTGCGATGGAGGGTGGCATTGATGATGTAGGATGTGGCGTTTTGTTTGGTCTGAACATGTATCGTTATGATATGGTTGGTTTGATTATGCATGCTGAGCATCTTGAAGCTAAATTCGGTGTAGGACCACATACAATCAGTGTTCCACGTATCTGTCCAGCAGATGATATCGATCCTAAGAACTTTAGCAATGCAATCAGTGATGATATTTTTGATAAGATTGTCTCAATCATTCGTATCACAGTTCCATATACAGGTATGATTATTTCAACGAGAGAGTCACAGAAGAGTCGTGAACGTGTATTGAAGCTTGGTATTACACAGATTAGTGGCGGCTCACGTACTAGCGTTGGCGGTTATGTTGATCCAGAGCCAGAAGAGGAAAATTCTGCTCAGTTCGATGTATCGGATACACGTACGCTTGACCAGGTTGTGAACTGGCTTGTTGATTTGGGACATGTGCCTAGTTTCTGTACTGCTTGTTATCGTGAAGGACGTACAGGCGACCGTTTCATGTCACTTCTTAAGTCGGGACAGATTGTCAACTGTTGTCATCCGAATGCGCTGATGACTTTCAAGGAGTATTTGCTAGACTATGCTTCTGAGGACACTCGTAAGAAGGGTGAAGTTCTAATACAGAAGGAACTTGAGAATGTTCCAAATGAGAAGATTCGAGAAAAAGCTAGAGAGTATATCAATGAACTAGTTCATGGAGAGAGAGACTTTAGATTCTAGGATTTGATTTTGATAAGCAAGGGCGCTTATTGGTAATACTACCAATAGGCGCTTTTTTAATGAAAGGATGAGATGAGCACGATGAATTATTTTGACATCATAGGACCTGTCATGGTGGGACCTTCTAGTTCACATACGGCGGGGGCTGTGCGAATTGGTTATATTTCCAGACGTTTGCTCGGTGAGCCACTACGAGAAGCTGGTATTCTTCTACATGGTTCTTTCTTGGCAACGGGAAAAGGCCATGGAACGGATCGCGCATTGGTTGCAGGATTATTGGGAATGCATCCAGATGATGTGCGTATTCCGCAAAGTTTGGAAATTGCACAGGAGAAGCAGGTCACGATTCGGTTTGGCGGTATTGAGCTTCAAGATGCTCATCCAAATTCTGTGCAGCTCGAGCTGACGGGTGAGAGTGGTCGAGGGTTGGTCATAGTCGCAGAGAGCCTGGGTGGTGGACGAATCTGTATTCGCAAGATGGACGGGCTTGAGACGAATTTCTCTGGTGAGTATCCAACGTTGATTGTTCATAATCTCGACCAGCCAGGACATGTGACAGAAGTGACTTCTATGCTAGGTCACAAGTCAGTCAATATAGCTACCATGCAGCTTTATCGCGCGCATCGTGGTGGCAACGCAGTTATGGTGATTGAGTGTGACCAGGAGGTCCCTGGGGAATCAATCGAGTGGTTAGCTCATCTAGAAGGAATTATTAAAGTTACTTACTTATCATTAGAAGAGAAATGAGGTTATTATGGGATTTGAAGCGTTAGAAGATATTGTGCAGATTTGTCAGAAGGATGGAATCATTTTCCCTGAGGTTATACTACAGGACGATTGTAAAGAACGTCAGGTGACGAAAGCAGAATCGCAAATGGCGATGCAGAAGATGTATCATGCGATGACGACAGCAGATTCTGGTTATGAGGAAAATCTTAAGTCGGCAAGTGGATTAGTTGGAGGGGATGGCGGGAAAATGCGTCGCTACGCAAGCGCGGGTGAAGCACTCTCGGGTGACTTCGTCTCACAGGTAATGATTCGTGCACTTGCGATGGGAGAGTCCAATGCGTGTATGAAAGCTATCGTAGCTGCACCAACGGCAGGCGCATGTGGTGTCTTGCCTGCTGTGTTGATTTCCTATGAGAGGAAGAATGGGACATCAGAAGATGAACTGATTCGTGCGATGGCAGCAGGAAGTCTTGCTTATCTTCAGGGTGGGGATGAACATCAGATTATTCATGCAGCGGCGATGGCACTTAAGAATCTGCTTGGGCTGGCATGTGATCCGGTTGCTGGGCTTGTGGAGGTTCCTTGTGTGAAGAGAAATGTAGTAGGTGCAGTAAATGCTGTGGCAGCCTGTGATATGGCAATGGCAGGAATTCAAAGTGCGATTCCACCAGATGAGGTGATTGATGCAATGCGAGGAATTGGACAGGTGTTGCCAGCGTGTATCCGAGAAACGGGTGAGGGTGGTTTGGCAGGAACGCCAACCGGAAAAAGTGTAATATTGAATTAAAAAAGGGTCAGTCGCAATGGACTGACCCTTGAATTATATATCTTAGTAACGAGAAATGCGAGGACTGATGTATGCAAACTGCTTACTTGTTCCTTTTGTCTTACCACTCTTACCTCTTACAACTACTTTTACGTAATATGTCTTACCTTTTTTCAGCTTTTTCTTACCACATTTTGTGATGGTAATGCTACGCTTGTTGCTCTTTAAAGATTTTACTTTTTTGTAGCCAGTTGATGAGCTGCTAGCTGAGATATATACGGTATACTTTGTTGCACCAGCAACCTTGTTCCATGTGTAGCGAATCTTACGACCACTTACTTTTCCAGTAGATTTCGTTGGCACACCAAAGAAGTTGTAGTTAGACCATGGACCAAAAGCCTTGCCTGTTCCGATGTTAACATATGGACGAACACGATACTTGTAGAAGATACCCTTTTTCAACTTAGTATTGTATGAAAAAGTTGAATAACCGTGGTTTGCAAGCTTTCCTTTGTTGTTGTAAACCTGGATTTCATAACCATCCGCATTCACTCTTGTGTAGTCAATCGTGATATTGTTAATGTTTGAATAGATTGAAGTGACAGCAATCATAGGAATCTTAGCGGGTGTTGTCTTGTGAGTGCCATAAGTATTATCATGCATACTACTGTATACAGTGCCGCCGGCATTTTGTGCAAAAGAACGGACACGGAATTTGTATGAAGTGTTCTCTGCTAAGTTCGGAATGAGAGCACTATTAGTTCCAATAACAGCGAGAGGAGTGTAAGCACCATTTGCATAAATGGATACTTCATATCCAGTTGCACCAGCGGATGGAGCCCATGCCAATGTAATGGAATTTGATGTGGCACCAGTCTGTGCTACTCCGGTAACTCTAGCTGGCTCATTTGGAGCAGTTGTAAAGCTGAACACATTTGATACTGCTAGAGGAGTCTTGCCCTCACCTGAATTGTTGGCAGCTTCGATTCGTACAAAGTATGTCGTGTTTGGAGCTAAACTTGAAAGGTATTCAGAACCACTCATACCATAGTCTTTGTATGCCCAGTTACTACCATCAAGACTGAGGTATATATTGAAGTAATGTTCAGAACCTGTATATCCCCACTTGATTGTTGCAGAATCATTGTCAACGTCAGATACAGTTGTAGAACTGAACACACCACCAGCTGCTTTTGCATCCATGCCGCTAAATAGACAGAATGTCATCATAAGCATAAGTGTCAGTACACTCTTTTTGATAAAACTTTTCATTTCATATCTCCTTTTTTGTTTTATTTAGTAAGTTCTCAATAATTATAATATATGTATCCCTATATTTCAATGATAAATATGTATAAACTATGTGAAATCTTTGTGGCAAAATTGTGGTTACATCTTGAGAAAGAAGTGAATTAGTGCTACTCTGTTAATACAGATATGTGCCTAACAGGAGAAAGGAATGAGAATATGAACTATCACATTTATTACAACAAGACAACCGGACAAAAGGTTCAGATTATCGTAAAGGCAACGGCTGTAGCAACACTTCAGGAAGTTGTGTGCTATCAGGAGCTATATGGGGAAAATGATTTCTTCGTGATATCAACAGATGAATTTATGGAGCAGTTTACCAAGAAGTTCCCAGGGCTTCCGAAGAAAGAACGCCCGATGTTAGAACGCAGAGGTGAGATTACACAGAAGGTAAGACAGATCGAGACGACGAAGCTGCCAGAAGAAGATGGCGTGCAGGCAGATGCAGATTTGATGAGATTTTTAGATGCCGAGACTTACCGGGAGAAGATTGAGATTTTCATGGAGATGCAAGACAAGGAAAAGTTGACTGAGTCCATGTTGAACAATATTGCAGTTTGTTTAGACTTAAGTATTGGTGACGACATGGATGGCTTCCAGTTCATTTTAAGTGAATTGGAGATTCGTAAAAAATACGAGAAAGAACGATTGAGATGAAAAATATAAGAATACGGGTTCAATATGATGGTACAAGATACAAGGGCTGGCAGCGACAGGTCACTACGCCACTGACGATTCAAGGTAAGATTGAGAAGGTACTCTCTGTTATGCAAGATGAGGAAGTGACGATTGACGGCGCTGGCAGAACAGATGCAGGCGTTCACGCGATGGCGCAGGTGGCAAATTTTGCCCTTGAGACAGAGAAGACTGCTGATGAGATTGGTGAGTATTTGAATCAGTATCTGCCGGAAGATATCCGTATTACACAGGTGGAAGAGGCAGGAGCAAGATTCCACAGTCGTCTGAATGCGACGGGTAAGACATATCGTTATGAGTGCCTCCGCGCAGGACATTACGATGTGTTTCGCCGAGATTATGCGATGACGCTTACGAGAACTGTGTCACTTAAGAAAATGCGTGAGGCTGCGGAATATTTTCTTGGAACACATGATTTTGCCGGGTTCTGCACGCATGCGTCGAAGAAGAAGAGTACAGTCAGAACGATTGAGTCGATACGGATTGAGGAACATGACGGCCGAATTGTGATGGATTTCCATGGCAATGGTTTCTTATATAATATGGTAAGAATCATCGTAGGAACATTGCTCGAGGTCGGTTATGGAGACCGAACACCGGAGAGCATGAAGGAACTGCTGCAGTCAAAGGAACGAAAGGCGGCAGGCGAAACAGCACCAGCAAAGGGATTGACTTTGCTACAGGTGAATTACGATTAAGAGAAGGGATGAAAAACATGCGTGAGATGGAGTTTAAGATGGAGCAGGATGATTTGGTACGTGCGGGTGACCGAGTGACTGTGACAGAGGGTAAGCTCCCTAGAGCATATTATTATACCATTGTGCCAGCGGTAGCAATGTCGGGAAATTATCCTTTTAATGAGCGTCTCTTGGCCAGGGAAGGTGTTGTGAAGGAGATTGAACATAATGACAAGGGTTATTATGTTGTAGTTGAGTTTGACGATGAAGAATGATTATGATACAATACTCCTATCGTAAGTATATCTAATCTATTTTCCAAATCGGAATTTTTCCAAGAAACAGTTGACACTTTTATGAAAATGTATTACTATATCTATAAAAGCGAACATAAGTTCGTATTTGGTAGAACGTAATGACGAATTATTTAGGAGGATATTAGATATGATGGAGAAAGATCAGAATAAGTTGAAGGCTTTAGAGTCTGCGATTGCACAGATTGAGAAGCAGTATGGCCAGGGCTCTGTGATGAAGCTTGGAGATAAGAGAGCGAATATGGGGATTGAGACGATTCCAACAGGCTCTCTGAGCTTGGACGTTGCACTGGGTGTTGGAGGTATTCCTCGAGGAAGAATTATTGAGGTGTATGGTCCAGAGTCGAGTGGTAAGACGACAGTTGCTCTTCATATGGCAGCAGAGGTTCAGAAGCGTGGTGGTATTGCTGGATTTATTGATGCAGAGCATGCATTGGATCCAGTATATGCGAAGAATATTGGTGTTGATATCGATGAATTATATATCTCCCAGCCAGATTCTGGTGAGCAGGCATTAGAGATTACTGAGACGATGGTTCGTTCAGGGGCAGTGGATATTGTTATCGTTGACTCTGTTGCTGCCTTGGTACCGAAGGCAGAGATTGAGGGAGATATGGGAGACAGCCACATGGGTCTTCAGGCTCGTTTGATGTCACAGGCTCTTCGTAAGCTGACTGGTATAGTGAACAAGTCAGATTGTATCGTTATTTTTATCAATCAGTTACGTCAGAAGATTGGTGTTATGTTTGGTAATCCAGAGACAACGACAGGTGGTAACGCATTGAAGTTCTATGCTTCCGTCCGATTGGATGTTCGTCGTGTGGAGACTTTGAAGCAGAACGGACAGATGATGGGTAATCATGTTCGTGTGAAAGTCGTGAAAAATAAGGTTGCACCTCCATTCCAGGAAGCAGAATTTGATATTATGTTTGGTCAAGGTATTTCTCGTGAGGGTGATGTGCTTGATTTGGCTGCTAAGTTTGACGTTATTGTGAAGAGCGGCGCATGGTATGCCTATAAGGGGAATAAGATTGGTCAGGGCCGTGAGAACGCGAAGCAGTTCTTGAAGGAGAATCCTGATATCTTTGCTGAAGTAGATGCATTGGTTCGTGAGAAGTGCTTTGCTACACCAGAGGATGAGGAAGAGAAGACCACTAAGACTGCTAAGAAGGCTGCCGATAAGACAGCTGCAACGGAGACAGTTGAAGTATAAGGAGTGAACTGAGGTAGCAGATGGAAGAAGAGAGTAAGAAGGCCACGCAAAAAGCGATGGCACTATTATTACATAAGGATCGAACGAGACAGGAGCTTTTTGACCGATTGCTTAAAGCAGGGTTTGCAGAAGAGAATGTCGAAGATGCGATTGCTTATGTTGAGAGCTTTCACTATATCGATGATGAACGATATGCGAGAGTCTACATTTCCTATCATCGAGATTCCAGAAGTGCCAAGGAGATTCGTTACAAGTTGAAGGCAAAAGGTGTACCCGCAGAAATTATTGACCATGCGATAGAGGATGAGTATCATGGACCGGAAGATGCGATTCGCCATCTTCTTGAAAAACGGTTGAAGGGACGAGATGTATCTGAACTCACCCGTGAGGAGAGACAGAAGCATATCGCTTATCTTGGTCGCAAGGGTTATCCATTTCCTGAGATTCGACGTGTGTTTGATGAATTATAATGCAAAGGCTGTAGAGAGAGTTCTCTTTACAGCCTTTTTCTACGCGCGTAGAACTAGATAATGGCAATTATATCAATTTTTTTAAATATATAAGAAAAAGCATTCGCCATTTCCTTGACAAGTTTATGAATAAAGTGTAAAATTAATACGTTGTATTTATGTGCAATGATAATTAAATAGAGGAGGTGCTCCTGTGCCAGAGTTAAAGTTCATAGTCATTGGCATAGTTGTAGTGCTTGTCCTGTTATTTCTTGTTGGATTAGTATGCTGGAAGATGGCGATATCTTACCGAATTAAGGTTGGAGAAGCGAAAGTTGGAAGTGCAGAAGAGAAGGCAAGAGAGATAATAGACGAAGCATTAAAAACAGCTGAGACTAAGAAAAGGGAGGCTCTCTTAGAAGCAAAAGAGGAAAATCTGAAAGCTAAGAATGACCTCGAGAAAGAAACTAGAGAGAGACGTTCCGAAGTGCAACGCTATGAAAAAAGAGTGTTGTCAAAAGAAGAAACTTTGGATAAGAAAGCAGACGCACTCGAGAAACGGGAATCAAAACTTGCATCTCGTGAAAGTGATTTTGAGAAGGAAAAGGAAGAAGTTGCCCAGATCCGTCAGAGTCATTTACGTGAATTAGAGAAGATTTCTGGTCTCACCTCTGAACAAGCAAAAGATTATCTAATAAGAACTGTAGAAGAAGATGTGAAACATGAAACTGCAGTTTTAGTGAAGGAATTGGAACGTAAGGCGAAGGATGAAGCAGACAAGAAAGCGAAGGAATATGTGGTAACTGCGATACAGAAGTGTGCAGCTGATCATGTTTCTGAGACTACCATTTCTGTTGTACCATTGCCTAACGATGAGATGAAAGGTAGAATTATCGGACGTGAAGGACGTAATATCCGTGCGTTAGAGAATTTGACAGGTGTTGATTTAATTATTGATGATACACCGGAAGCAGTTATCCTTTCTGGATTTGATCCAATCCGTCGAGAAATAGCCAGAATTGCTTTGGAGAAGTTGATCGTGGATGGCAGAATTCACCCTGCTAGAATCGAAGAGATGGTCGAAAAAGCAAGAAAAGAAGTAGAAGTAATGATTCGTGAAGAGGGAGAAGCAGCTACCTTAGAAGTTGGAGTCCACGGAATCCATCCTGAGCTGATTCGCCTATTAGGTAAGATGAAATTTAGAACCAGCTATGGTCAGAATGCATTGAGACATTCTGTTGAAGTTGCCCATCTGACAGGTTTATTAGCCGGTGAGATTGGTGCAGATGTACGTATGGCCAAGAGAGCAGGTTTACTACATGATATTGGTAAATCTGTTGATCATGATATGGAAGGTTCACACATTCAACTGGGTGTTGTTCTCTGTAGAAAATATAAGGAATCAGCACTTGTTATCAACGCCGTAGAGTCACACCATGGCGATGTAGAGCCTGAGAGCTTAATTGCTTGTCTTGTACAGGCTGCGGATGCTATTTCGGCAGCACGTCCAGGCGCAAGAAGAGAGACACTAGAAACTTACACGAACAGACTGAAACAATTAGAGGATATTTCAAACGGCTTTAAAGGAGTCGATAAATCTTTTGCCATTCAGGCAGGTAGAGAAGTACGAGTGATGGTTGTTCCAGATCAGATTAATGACGATGAAATGGTATTGCTTGCTAGAGATATATCAAAGCAGATTGAAGCAGAATTACAATATCCAGGTCAGATTAAAGTTAATGTGATTAGGGAATCCAGAGTAACAGATTACGCGAAGTAAGCGTGATTTAGTACAATCTTATTGAGAGTTATAAAACCACCAAGTCCTAAAGCTAATTATTAGCTAGGGACGAGGTGGTTTTTTTAGTTGACATATCAGAGATAAATGCATATAATATGACAAGGTGTCATATGACAGGTTGTCATATTTGCCGGTTTCAGTAAAGAAGAATAGAGGAGGAATTATGCCAACAGCTACTTTTTTTAATCTCCCCCAGGAAAAGAAGGAGAAAATTCTCCATGCGATTCAACAAGAACTGACTGAGAAGTCACTTGAGGATGTCTCAATTAATCAAATTATCAAGCACGCAGGCATTTCGAGAGGCAGCTTTTATCAGTATTTTGAAGATAAGCAAGATATGGTTCGTTATATGCTTGAGGAGTTTCGCAAGATTATGAATACATATATTGAGACGAATCTTGAGCGTTATGGTGGAGATGTGTTTCAGGTTTTTCGTGGTGCACTCGATGATTTACATGGGTTTGTTGTCACGAAAGATAATGTCCGAGAGATGCATTTGCATCTGCTAGCGGATAAGGATGTGCATGAATTGTTCTGCAGTCCACAGGCGAAGAATCGGATTGTAGTGGGAATTGTGAATCAGCTTTCGAAGTATGCGGATTCATATCAGACATGTGAGGCATGGAAGGACAATGCAATGCTTATGGTGGAGATGCTTTTTGATATAGCCGGTAGAACAATCATGGAAACATTTATGGCGGCAGATAATCAAGCTGTCTATGAAGCAGAAGCACAGAAGTATCAAAGGAAGATTGATTTAATCAGAAGAGGATTTTTGTCATTGGGAGAAAGTGACATCCGTCATCTTGACGGTGAATAGATATTTCCCTATAATTGACACAACGTAAACGTTTAACAACATCAGGAGGATATACAACATGTTTTCAAAGTTTAGTGTAAGACGGCCTTATACAGTATTAGTTGCGGTTGTAATGATTATTGTATTAGGTATCGTTTCATTTTCTAAAATGCATACGGATTTGCTGCCAAACATGGAATTTCCATATGCAATCGTTATTACAACCTATCCAGGAGCAAGTCCTGAAGAGGTGGAGGCTACTGTAACTAAGCCAGTGGAACAGACGATGGCGAGTGTTAGTAATATTAAAAACGTGACATCTACATCTCGTGACAACATGTCGATGGTTATGCTTGAGTTCAATCAGGGCGCGAACATGGATTCAATCACGGTCGAGATGAGAGAGAGTCTTGATACCATCACAACAAATTGGGATGACACAATTAGCAATCCAATGATTATGAAAATTAACCCAGACATGATGCCAATTATGGTTACAGCAGTTAACTATGATGATGCAGATAGTGTTGAGGTTTCGGATAAGACAGTTGCAGACATTGTACCTGAATTAGAGAGTGTTGAGGGTGTTGCATCGGTATCTACATCTGGTCAAGTGACAGAAAAGGTTGAAGTTGTTATTCGACAGGATAAGATTGATGCGATGAATCAGAAAGTTCAGGATGCGATCAATGGCAAGCTAGATGATGCAGAGAAGAAGATTAAAGACGGACAGAGTGAAATTAAGAATGGTAAGAGTACGCTTGATGATCAAAAGGAAAAAGCTGCGGATCAGATGGCTAAGGGCGAAACCAAGTTAAATACTGCTTCCACGAGTGTGGCGGATGGATTGAAAGAGATTAATAATCAGATTACAGAAGTGAAGAAGCAGCAGACGGAATTGTCTAAGACCGAGAAGCAGGTAACAGACGGCTTGGCTACCTGTGCAACACAAAAAGCAAATCTGAAGGCAACGCTTACGACACTTGTGCAGACGCAGACGAGTCTGAATACATTGAGTTCATCTTTGGATCCTTTGTTAGCGACACAAGCTACCTTGCAGGCTCAGGTAGATGCAGGAACTGCAACAGCAGAGATGAAGTCACAGTTGACCAGCGTAAATACGCAGATTGGTACGATTGATGCTACCTTGTCAGCGCAAGGAATGACAAGAGAGAGTTTGAAGACAAAACTTGCAGAAGTGAATGCAGGCATTACAAGTGCTCAGACTGGAATTACCACAATTGAAACACAGGAAGCTACGTTAAATGCGAATAAGACTAAGATTGATGCTGGTAAGAAGCAGATCACATCGGGTCTATCGAAGTTAAATGCAGCGAAGAGTAAGCTCGAGAAGGGCAAGACAACGACTACAAAGGCATTAGAGTCACTGAGTAAGCAGAAGATATTGGCTTCAATTCAGATGAGTGTTGCCGAGATTAAGTTGAGTAATGGCGAAACAAGTCTAAAGGATGCTGCTAAGACTTTTAAAGAAACGAAG
Source organism: uncultured Lachnospiraceae bacterium (assembly GCA_964619785.1). GTDB lineage: Bacteria > Bacillota > Clostridia > Lachnospirales > Lachnospiraceae > CAZUGH01. The sequence goes on from CAZUGH010000002.1 coordinate 13,073, forward strand.
AAAACGACAAAAGATAGTTCAGACCTATCCAATATCATTACAGCGGATATGGTAAAAAATATTCTGACAGCGGAAGATTTTGAGATGCCAGCAGGATATATTACAGAAGGTGATGCGAAGTATCTTGTTAAGGTTGGAGATAAAGTAGAATCAACAGATCAGCTAGAGAATCTCGTAGTAGCAGATATGGACTTGGATGATTTAGATCCAATCACCTTATCGGATGTGGCAGATATTATCCATACCGATGATTCCGCAGATGTATATACATCTCTAAATGGAAGCCCTGCCGTGGCTGTTGTCATGGAGAAGCAGACAGGATATTCCACAGGTGATGTGACAGAACGACTGTTAGATAAGATGGCAGAGCTCGAGAAGACAGAAGAGGGATTCCACTATACAACACTGATGAACCAGGGTGTATATATTGATTTGGTTACTAATTCAGTTGCACAGAACTTGCTAATGGGTGGTGTCCTTGCAATCTTTATCCTGCTTCTATTCTTGAAGGATTTACGACCAACGGTTATCGTTGCCTGCTCAATTCCACTTAGTTTGGTGGCGGCAGTTGTTGCGATGTACTTTAGTGGCGTGACGCTGAATATTATTTCCCTATCGGGTCTGGCGTTAGGTGTAGGTATGTTGGTAGATAATTCCGTCGTTGTTATCGAGAACATCTATCGACTAAGAAGAGAAGGCTATAGCGCAAGAAAAGCAGCTGTGGAAGGTGCCAAGGGCGTTGCCGGTGCCATTACGGCATCTACACTTACAACTGTTTGTGTATTCGCTCCGATTGTATTTACCGAAGGTATTACGAGACAGCTTTTCGTCGATTTAGGATTGACATTAGCATACTCATTATTAGCTAGTTTGCTTGTGGCATTGACACTAGTACCTGCTATGTCAGCTGGTATGTTGAAAAAAACAAGTGAGAAGAACAATAAATTATTAGATAAGATTCAGAATGTATATGCAGGCGTGCTTGCTAAGGTGCTTCGCTTCAAACCAATTGTTTTGATTGCAGCATTAGCAATTTTAGTTCTATCCGTTGTTTGGTCAGTTAGTAAGGGTACGGCATTTATGCCAGAGATGGAAAGTACAGAGATGTCGATGACATTGACCACAGACAAAGAGACTAGCTTCGAAGATACAACGAAAGTTGCTAACCAAGTGATAGACAATGTAAAAGGTATCGCAGATATCAAGACCATTGGAGCAATGAGTGGTGGTAGTGGTATGATGGCAAGTATGGGTGGTTCATCTTCAAGTAATAGCATATCGATGTATGTAATCCTGAATGAGAAGAGAACGCTTTCGAATGATGAATTGAAGAAGCAGATTGAAGATAAAACGAAAGATTTGAAATGCACGTTGGATATTCAGACATCATCTATGGATATGAGTGCTCTTGGTGGTACGGGTATTACCATTAATATCAAGGGTAAGGATTTAGATAAACTCAAGAAGGTTTCGGAAGATGTCATGAAACAGATTGAAGGCGTCAAAGGACTCAAGGAAATCTCAAATGGTCTTGAGGAAGGTACGGATGAATTCCGTGTTAGTGTTGATAAAGAAAAAGCAATGCATTATACATTGACTGTTGCACAGGTGTTCCAGCAGATCAATGCAAAGGTTAAAGATGTTACAAGTGCAACAACAATCTCAACAGATACGAAGGATTATGATGTGTTTGTTAAGAGTGAAGAGGATGAGAATTTCAGCCAGAATGATGTTAAAAACATGAAGATTGAGTATACGACGAAGGATGGCAAGAAGAAAAAGGTTAAGCTATCTAAGATTGCAACTTTTGAAAATGCTCTTTCACCAAATGCAATCACACGTGATAATCAGCAACGTCAGATGACTGTATCAGCTTCTCTTGAAGATGGTTACAACATCGGATTAGTAAGTAATGATGTTAATTCGGCAATGAAGTCATATAAAGCTCCAGACGGTTATACTGTGGAGATGGCAGGAGAAGATGCTACAATCAACGAGTCCATGGGACAGTTGGTACTGATGTTACTCTTAGGCGTTATCTTCATGTATCTGATTATGGTTGCACAGTTCCAATCACTTCTATCACCATTTATCATCCTGTTTACCATTCCATTGGCATTTACAGGAGGCTTCTTGGGCTTAGCTATGACAGGAAGTGAGATTAGTGTCATCGCTATGATTGGATTTGTCATGTTGTCTGGTGTCATTGTAAATAATGGTATCGTACTTGTTGATTATACAAATCAGTTACGACGTGAAGGTATGGAGAAACGAGAGGCGTTAGTAGAAGCCGGAAGAACTCGACTTCGTCCAATTCTTATGACAGCATTGACCACAATTCTTGGACTATCAACGATGGCGATGGGACTTGGAATGGGTGGAGATATGGTTCAACCAATGGCGATTGTAACAATCGGTGGTTTGATTTACGGAACCCTGTTGACACTATTTGTTGTTCCATGTATCTATGATGTATTGAATCGCAAGAAGGATATGGTAGAAAAAGAGATTTAGGCTTATACTTGCATACACAACTTCAAAATGATATATTTATAGCAGGCACATGAATTACTTGTGTCTGCTATTTGTAACTAGAATTCTATGAATGGAGAATTGTTTATGGTAGAATCACCCATTGGAGTATTTGACTCAGGAGTTGGCGGACTGACTGTGATGAAGGAAATTATGCGTCAGCTACCAGGAGAGAGCGTTGTCTATTTTGGCGATACTGCACGTGTACCTTATGGCAGTAAATCCAAAACTACCGTTTTAAAATATAGTAAACAGATTGTACGTTTTTTGCAGGCGAAGAATGTCAAGGCTATCGTGATTGCATGTAATACAGCGAGTGCACTTGCGCTTGGTGAAATTCAGAAAGAGGTAGACATCCCTGTAATCGGCGTGGTAGAACCTGGTGCGAAGATGGCAGCAGAGACAACCCAAACAGGAAGTATCGGCATTATCGGTACGGAGAGTACGATAAAAAGTGGAATCTATAACGACTATCTACGCAAGATAAAACCAGATATTACAGTAGTTAGTAAAGCATGCCCATTATTTGTCCCATTGGTTGAAGAAGGATTATGGGAAGATCGAATTACAGAAGATGTTGTAGGACGCTATCTCCATGAGATGAAGGAATATGATATTGATGCACTCGTATTAGGCTGCACACACTATCCATTGCTTCGCCGGACGATTGGACGCGAGATGGGAGAAAACGTAAAACTTGTTAATCCTGCATACGAAACTGCGAAAAGCTTGAAGGCATTGCTCGAGGAAAAACAATTACTAGCACCAAGTGGAAGCATGCCAAAGTATGATTATTACGTCAGTGATGGCGTAGAGAAATTTATCGTTTTTGCTGATGAGGTACTGCCTTGTCATGTGGAGAAGACAAATGTTGTAGATATTGAGAGCTACTAGAATGATTTAAACACCTCCTCACATATACATAGTATGTGGGGAGGTGTTTTATGTATTGGCTTAAAAAAGTGGGATTCTTGCTGATTTGTGTAGTGCTGACCTGTTTGCTGACCAAGTTTGTGCTGGTGAAGGAGGAAGTGTCACAGATACAGGATTTCTCATCGAGAATAGAGACTTTTCGTCATTTTCAACTCGATCCTGATATGATACAAGAGATTATGGCTCATGAAAATGATTGGCAGCGCTGTCTGGCATTAAATTATCTATATGATGGTGAGCGATTAAATCGTGATGGGTTTATCTCGAAAGGTAGTTGGTTTCAGATGATGCTTCCGAATACACTGCTTGAGGACTATCGGAAGGGGATGGAGCTTGTGTTGGCGGACGCCACCATTTTCCCAGTACCGATTGATGAGACGAGTGGATATACAATCAGTTATGAACAGTCTTGGCAGATGCCACGTTCTTATGGTGGAAATCGAACACATGAGGGGTGTGATTTGATGCCATCGGTGAAGGAAGCGGGGTATTTTCCTGTACAGAGCGTCAGTGCGGGTACGGTGGAGAAGATTGGATGGCTAACGTTAGGAGGCAATCGTGTGGGGGTAAGGAGTCCATCGGGAACCTTTTTTTATTATGCACATCTGGATTCTTATGCACATGGATTGAAGGTGGGAGATACGGTAGTACCGGGTCAGACGCTTGGACAGATGGGGGATAGTGGATATGGACCTGAGGGGACCGTGGGACAGTTTCCAACACATCTGCATTTTGGAATCTATATTCCATGGAAAGGGACAGATATCAGTGTGAATCCGTATTGTGTACTTAAATCAATTGAAAAAAATCGCAATTCCTTTCGCCAAAATGGTGCGTAGTATGTTATAATTATTAGACCAATGACAAGATGAAAGGTTAGAAGAATGTTAAGTGATGTGGAAGCGGTACTTTTTGATTTAGATGGGACATTGATTGATTCCATGTGGATGTGGAAGCAGATTGATATTGAGTATTTAGGAAGCTTTGGGATAGAACTTCCAGAGGATTTGCAGCAGTCCATTGAGGGCATGAGCTTTTCTGAGACGGCTACGTATTTTAAGAAACGATTCATGATTCCTGACTCAGAAGATGAGATGAAGGATAAGTGGAATCGTATGGCTTGGGATAAGTACGAGCATGAGGTGCCTTTGAAACCGGGAGTTCTCTCTTTGCTTACATGGTGCAAGGAGCGCCAGATACCGATGGGAATTGGAACAAGCAATTCGATAGAACTTGTGGATGTGTGCTTGAATTCACTTGGTGTACTTGACTATTTTGATTCCATACACACCTCTTGTGAGGTGGCACAGGGTAAACCTGCGCCAGATATTTATTTATTGGTTGCTCGTGATTTGGGTGTGTCGCCAAAGCACTGTATTGTGTTTGAAGATGTGGTCAGCGGTATACAAGCGGGTAAGGCAGCAGGCATGAAGACTTGCGCTGTATATGACAAAGGAAGCTATGACAATGAAGACAAGAAGCGAGCATTGGCAGACTATTATATAGAAGATTTCGAGGTGTTGAAAATTGAAGAAAATGAATAAATGCGAACATGGTTATATTAAATGGGAAAAACAGAAAAAGTTAATGGCGGTGATACTCTATGTCATCATCGGTGTTGCCATCTTTGTTACGGGTTATCTCTTGAATGATCATTCGAAGAGCAACGTATTTACTGTTGTTGCAGTTGTATTGGTGTTGCCCGCTGCGAAGCATGCTGTGGCTTTTATTATTCTTGCACCTTATCATACATTAGCAGAGGATGCCTTTCAGAATGTGATAGGGCATTTGCCACCAGAGGCGGTTGTCCTGACGGATTATGTATTCACTTCACCAGAGAAGGTGATGGGACTTGCATATTTAATGCTCTATGAGGGGAACGCGATTGGACTCGTAGCAAATGACAAACAAGAGTTGAACTATATGAATACCTATCTTGGCAAAGGAATTCATGATTTATCGCCGAATTATCATGTGAAGATTGTGGCTGACGAGACGGATTTCTTGCGATTATGTGACAAGGCAAATCATGTGGAGATAACGGACAAGCAGCAGGAGGCTGTCGAAGCCTGGGTTCGTTCACTGGCTGTGTAATAGGAGGTATCGATGGTACAACTGGAGATTACGACGGATGAGGCGGGACAGAGACTTGATAAATTTTTAAGAAAATATCTGAATCAGGCTCCTGGAAGTTTCATCTATAAGATGCTTCGCAAGAAGAATATTAAGTTAAATGGCAAGAAGGCTGACGGCTCGGAGAAGATTCAACCTGGCGACATTTTGAACTTATATTTAGCGGATGCCACCATTGCAGAGTTTCGTCAGGAAAAGGTAGTGTCAGGTGCGAATGGTCATCTAGATATCATTTATGAAGATGAGCAGATTGCTATGATTAATAAACCTGCAGGCATGCTGTCACAGAAGGCAGATGCAGATGATATCAGCTTGGTTGAAGAGTTTCAGGCATATATGGAACGGAATGGATTGACCCAGGAGCAGAAGCGGGCATTTACCCCTGGAATCTGTAATCGCTTAGACCGTAATACGAGTGGATTAGTGGTCGCAGGCAAGACACTTCAGGGTTTGCAAAAGATGTCGGAGTTGCTTCGCGAGAGGCGTGTGGAGAAGTATTATCTCTGTATCGTGGTAGGCCATGTGAAGGAAAAACAGCATATTGATGGTTATCTTTCCAAAGAGGAGCGAACGAATCAAGTAACGATTCATCGAGAAGATGGACCTGGTAGAACGAGAATTGAGACGGCTTACGAGCCGCTAGAGTATGGCGATGATTTTACATTATTGAAGGTTCACCTGATTACGGGTAAGACGCATCAGATTCGTGCACATCTTAGTAGCCAGAGACATCCAATTATAGGAGATACAAAGTATGGTGATGCTCTTGTGAATCAACAGATGAAGAAAAATTTTGGATTGAAGTATCAATTACTTCATAGCTATGAGATTCATTTTCCTCAGATGGAAGAACCGTTTGAACAGTTGAGCAATCGTTGTGTTCAGGCACCTTTGCCAACGCGTTTTGTGAGGATTCGAGAAGCACTGATGAAATGATATGAAGAGAGGTTAGATTATGGCAACATGGAATTCACGAGGATTACGTGGTTCATTTCTAGAAGAGCTAGTGAATGTGACAAATGAAAAATACAAGGTTCAGCATCTTGCATTGATTCAGAAGATTCCTACTCCGATTAAGCCGATTCAGATGGACCAACAGACGAGGCACATTACGTTGGCATATTTTGAACAAAAAAGTACGGTAGATTATATCGGAACAGTTCAGGGGATTCCTGTATGCTTTGATGCGAAGGAATGTGCGACAGATCGTTTTCCTTTGGCGAATATTCATGAGCATCAGATGGAGTTTATGAAGGAATTCGAGTATCAAGGTGGCGTAGCATTTTACCTTGTGTATTTTAAGAATCAGGATTGTTTTTCCTATGTGCCATATCGTAAAGCAAGGGAGTTTTGGGAACGGATGCAAGCTGGCGGTAAGAAGAGTTTTCAATATGCGGAGCTTGACCCTGCCTATGAGATATCAACATATTCAGGCACATTTGTACATTATTTAGAGAAGATAGACCAAGACTTGAATGAAAGGAGTTAGCATATGAAGGCAATTATGTTTTTTGCAGAAGGTTTTGAAGAAGTAGAGGCATTATCAGCAGTTGATGTACTACGTCGAGGTGGCGTAGAGGTACAGATGGTGTCGATTACAGAAGCAACAAAAGTGTGGGGCGCACACGACATTATGGTTGGGATGAATCACATTATTGAGGATGTGGATATCAGTTCAGTAGATGCAGTGCTCTTGCCTGGTGGTATGCCTGGGACAATGCATTTGAAAGAAAGTGAGAAGGTACGCGAATTACTGATGCAGGCCAATGATGAGGGCAAGTTAATTGGTGCTATCTGTGCTGCACCAATTGTGTTAGGTGCCTGTGGCTTGCTACAGGGAAAACGTGCGACTTGTTATCCGGGATTCGAGGAAGAATTGACCGGTGCTACGACTGTTGTAGAACCGGTTGTTATTGATGGAAACATTGTAACTAGCCGTGGCGTTGGAACGGCACTTGACTTCGGCTTAAAAATTCTTGAAATTTTAACTGATTTAAAAAATTCCGAGAAAATAGGTACAAGTATATTACATTACTAAGCCACAAATTACCACCATATTATTTGCAATCGCGGAGATAATAGTATCAAGATAATTGACAGGGATTTCAAGGAAAATTTCAGTTTTTTATCTTTACTATAAATAATAGATGGAGGTAGAAAGACATGGCTAGTAATAAACAAGCACAGGATTCACTGAACAGATTTAAAATGGAAGTTGCATCTGAACTTGGTGTCCCATTAAAGGATGGATATAATGGTGACCTTACAAGTGCACAGAATGGTTCTGTAGGCGGAGAGATGGTTCGTCAGATGATTCGTAGACAGGAAGAATCAATGTCTGGTCGTCAGTAACAGAGATATTTTGAGAGGGGCTTTTGCCCCTCCCCTCTTTTTTAATCTTGAAAAATAATATCTATTATGATAGTATAGATTAGATAAACGCTATTTGCATGGAGGGAAAAATGAAATATTTTGGAACAGATGGTTTCCGCGGTGAAGCCAATGTAGACTTAAGAGTAGATCACGCCTACAAGGTAGGTCGTTTTTTGGGAAATTATTATAAAAAAGATGGTCACAAAGTGAAAGTGGCTATCGGCAAGGACACGAGAAGATCAAGTTATATGTTCGAGACAGCATTAGCAGCAGGACTGACTGCGAGTGGAGCAGATGTATTCCAGTTGCATGTTACACCGACGCCAAGTGTTTCTTATGTGGTACGTACAGAAGGTTTTGATTGTGGTATCATGATTTCAGCGAGTCACAATCCATTTTATGATAATGGAATCAAGGTGATTAATGGGGAAGGTTATAAGCTTGAACCGGAAGTCGAAGAGAAGATTGAAGCCTATATTGATGGAACGACAGAAGAGATTCCATTAGCAAAACGTGCTGATATCGGAAGTGTTACTGATTTTTCTGTAGGACGTAATCGCTATATCGGTTATCTGATGTCATTGGCATCTCGTTCTTTTAAGAATAAGACAGTTGCTCTTGATTTGTCCAATGGATCTGCTTCAAGTGTGGCAAAAGGTGTATTTGATGCATTGGGTGCGAAGACGCTTGTTATCAATAGTGAGCCAAATGGTGTGAATATTAATAAGGATTGTGGTTCTACTCATATTGAAGTTCTGCAGAAGTTTGTAAAAGAGACAGGAGCCGATGTGGGATTTGCCTATGATGGTGATGCCGACCGCTGCTTGGCAGTGGATGATAAAGGCGAGATTGTAGATGGTGACCATATTTTATACCTATGTGGTACATATCTTAAGGATAAAGGTGAACTGAATAATGATACCGTTGTTACAACGATTATGAGTAACATGGGATTATATAAAGCATTTGATGCAGCTGGTGTTCGCTATGAGAAGACAGCAGTTGGAGATAAGTATGTATGCGAGAACATGATGCAGAATAATCATTCTCTCGGTGGAGAACAGTCTGGGCACATCATTTTCAGTAAATATGCAGTAACAGGTGATGGTATTCTAACATCCCTTATGATTATGGAAGTGATTCAGGAGATGAAGCGACCATTATCAGAATTGATGACAGGCCTTCACATTTATCCACAGTTATTGGTGAATGTAAAAGTGAAAGACAAAGCAGCAGCTAGAGAAGATAAGGATGTCAAAGCGATTGCGAAAGAAGTAGAGGAAAAGCTTGGAGACGAGGGAAGACTTCTTCTTCGTGAAAGCGGAACAGAACCATTGGTTCGTGTTATGGTAGAGGCAGAGACCGATGCTATTTGCAAGACTTGTACCGATAAGGTGGTTGCTGTTTTGAGAGATAAAGGACACGTTGTTGAAGAGTGATTTTGGAGGTAGCATATGAAAGGTGCTTTTTACACAGGTAAATATCGCAATGTATTTGCAGAATGTGGATATTCCCAAGCAGAGATTGACCAGAAGTTGAAGGATTGTTTTCATACATGTTTTTATGATCCGGACGAACGTTTTTATTTTGAAGCGGATGATGATATGGGATATTTTGAAGACACAGGTAATCACGATGTGCGGACAGAAGGCATGTCTTATGCGATGATGATGTGTGTCCAGATGAATATGAAGGAAGAGTTTGATCGTGTCTGGAAGTGGACAAGAACTTACATGTACATGGAAGATGGCTATAATAAAGGCTACTTTGCATGGTCATGTCAGACCGATGGCAAGAAAAATGATTACGGTCCAGCACCAGATGGAGAAGAATTCTTTGCGATGTCACTGTTCTTTGCTTCCCATAGATGGGGCGATGGAGAAGGCATTTTCAATTATTCTGCTCAAGCAAGACAGATTTTACATGATTGTATACATAATGGAGTAGATCGACTAGGAGACCCAATCTGGGATCCGGACAATTACTTGATTAAGTTTATCCCATCTTGTGATTGGAGTGATCCAAGTTACCACTGTGCACATTTCTATGAGCTGTTCGCTATGTGGGCAGAAGAAGAGGATCGTCCATTTTTTAAGAAGGCTGCGATGGCAAGTCGTGAGTATCTAAAGATGTCATGTCATCCGAAGACTGGTATGTCGGCAGAGTATGCATATTATAATGGTAAGCCTTTTGAGAAACACCGGGAACAATTCGGTGGACGTCATGACTGGTTCTATAGTGATGCATATCGAACCGGTGCCAATATCGGTCTTGATTATGAATGGTTTGCACAGGATGATTGGAGCGTTGAGAATAATAACAAACTACAACAATTCTTCATGGATACTCATAAAGATGAGGAGTTCAAGATTTATGAGATTGATGGCAGGGTGATTGATCAGCCAGCACTTCATCCCGTGGCGATTATTGCTACGTTAGCACAATGCTCACTGTCTGCAGACGGACCATTTGCCAAAGAGTGTGTAGAACGTTTTTGGAATACCCCTCTTCGTAAAGGTGACAGAAGATACTATGACAACTGCCTGTATCTATTTGCCTTAATTGCATTGAGTGGAAATTATAGAATTTGGTAGTATAAGAAAAATAAAATGGGAAAAACTCCAACCAAATGGTTTACATTGGCAAAAGTATATAGTATACTGTTAGTTTGGGGATACTTGCCCTTTTATATAGAAAACATAATAGTAGAAATTTGGAGGAAAATTAAATGAGTTACAAAGTTGAGAATCTTGAGAACAGTTTGGTGAAGTTGACAATCGAAGTTGGCGCAGATGAATTTGAGAAAGCAATGGAGAAGTCATATCACAAGAATAAAGGTAAGATGGCAATTCAGGGATTCCGTAAAGGAAAAGCCCCACGTAAGATGCTTGAGAAGATGTATGGACCAGAAGTATTCTATGAGGATGCAGCGAATTTCATTATTCCTGAGGCATATGAAGAAGCAGCTAAGGATAGTAAGCTTGAGATTGTAGCTCGTCCTGACATTGATGTTACTGAGATTGGTAAGGACAAGCCTTTTGTGTTTACAGCTACCGTTGCGGTTAAACCAGAAGTTACACTTGGTGATTATAAGGGATTAGAAGTAACCAAGAAGGAAGTTAAGATTATGGCAGCTGATGTCAATGCTGAGATTGACAAGGTTCGCGAGCTGAATTCCAGAATGGTTACCGTAGAGCGTGCCATTAAGAAGAATGATATCGCAGTGATTGACTTTGAAGGTTTTGTAGATGGCGAACCATTCGAAGGCGGCAAAGCTGAGAATCATCAGTTAACAATTGGAAGTCATTCTTTCATCGATACATTCGAAGATCAGTTAGTTGGTAAGAAGACTGGTGAAGAAGTAGAAGTGAATGTAACATTCCCAGAAGAGTATCATGCTGAAGAGCTCAAAGGCAAACCAGCATTATTCAAAGTAACAATTAAAGAAGTTAAAGAAAAAGAGATGCCTAAGGCTGATGATGAGTTTGCTAGTGAAGTTTCTGAATTTGAAACACTTAAAGAGTACAAAGCAAGCATCAAGAAGGATTTGACCGAGAAGGCTAAACAGGCTGCTAAGACGGAGAAGGAAAATGAAGTTGTAGAGAAGGCTGTTGCAAATGCGAAGATGGAGATTCCTGAACCAATGATTAACGAACAGATTAATCAGATGACACAGGAATTTGCAAGTAGACTTCAGCAGCAGGGTATCAACTTTGAACAGTATATGCAGTTGACAGGTATGGATTCTGCTAAGTTCATCGAGCAGATGAAGCCAGAGGCAGTGAAGAGAATTCAGACAAGACTTACACTTGAAGCAATCGTTAAGGCTGAGAAGATCAAAGCAACTGCTAAGGACATTGAGAAAGAGATCGAAAATATGGCTTCTATGTACCAGATGGAAGTTGAGAAGATTAAAGAGATTATCGGCGAAGATGAGAAAGAACAGATTGGTGCTGACATGGCAGTTCAGAAGGCTGTTGACTTCTTGATTAAGGAAGCAGTTGAAGTAGAAGCAAAAGAAGAGAAAAAAGACGAAGAGTAATCATATAAGAGTATAATTGGAGAAGGACTTTTTCGTAAGTCCTTCTTTAAGAAATGGAGGGAATAACATGGCATTAGTACCTTACGTCATTGAACAGACAAGTCGCGGAGGCGAGCGTTCATATGACATTTATTCACGTTTATTAAAGGAGAGAATTATTTTCCTAGGAGAAGAAGTGTCTGACGCTTCTGCTAGTGTAATTGTTGCACAGTTACTTTTCCTTGAGTCTGAGGATCCGAATAAGGATATCAGCTTATACATCAACAGCCCTGGTGGTTCTGTAACAGCAGGTATGGCTATCTATGACACAATGAATTATATCAAGTGTGATGTTTCTACAATTTGTATTGGTATGGCAGCTAGTATGGGAGCATTTTTGCTTTCTAGTGGTGCGAAAGGGAAACGTTTTGCATTACCAAATGCTGAAGTTATGATTCATCAGCCATCTGGTGGAGCAAAAGGACAGGCAACAGAGATTCAGATTGTGGCAGAAGAGATTTTGAAGACAAAGAAAAAGTTAAATGAGATTTTGGCTGCTAATACAGGCAAGCCAGTTGATGTAATCGCACAGGATACAGAGCGCGACAACTACTTAACAGCAGAAGAAGCCAAGGAATATGGCTTAATTGATGAAGTTATGATAAATCGTAAATAAGTTTTGTGGAGGGAAAATCTCGCCTAAGGCGAGTGAATGAATATGGCAAATCGAAATGATGATGAAGTATTGCGATGCTCATTTTGTGGTAAAACAGAGGATCAGGTTCGCAAATTAGTGGCAGGCCCGAAAGGGGTATTCATCTGTGATGAATGTGTTGACATCTGCAGCGAGATTATTGATGAATCTGTACAGAGTGAGTATGGTAGCGATGCAGAAGAGATTGAGATTAATCTTCTAAAGCCAAAAGAAATTAAAGAATTTCTCGACGAGTATGTAATCGGTCAGGATGAAGCAAAGCGTGCTTTGGCTGTATCTGTTTACAATCATTATAAGAGAATTATGTCAGGTGCAGATTTGGGCGATGTTGAGATTCAAAAGAGTAACATCATTATGGTCGGACCGACTGGTTCTGGTAAGACGTACTTAGCGCAGACACTTGCTAAACTGTTGAATGTACCATTTGCAATTGCAGATGCTACGACACTGACAGAGGCAGGTTATGTAGGTGAGGATGTTGAGAATATTTTATTGAAGATTATTCAGGCAGCAGATTATGATATAGATCGTGCAGAGCATGGCATTATCTATATTGATGAGATTGATAAAATTACGAAGAAGTCCGAGAATGCTTCGATTACAAGAGATGTGTCTGGCGAAGGTGTTCAACAGGCATTACTTAAGATTCTAGAAGGAACTGAGGCTAGTGTGCCACCACAAGGTGGAAGAAAGCATCCTCAGCAAGAATTTTTCCATATTGATACGACAAATATTTTGTTTATCTGTGGTGGAGCTTTTGATGGTCTTGATAAGATTATTAGTTCGCGTATCGGTAAAAAGTCAATTGGATTTAATGCAGAACTAGCAGATACAGAGAAGTATGATATTGGGGAACTGTTTAAGCAGGTTTTACCTCAAGATTTTGTGAAATATGGTATTATTCCAGAGTTCGTAGGACGTGTTCCTGTTGCAGTGGGACTTGACCTATTAGATGAGGAGGCGCTTTCTCGTATTTTGAAGGAGCCTAAAAATTCTATTGTGAAGCAGTATCAGAAGCTGTTTGAGCTAGATGGTGTTCGTCTGTCATTTACAGATGATGCAGTTCTAGCAATTGCTCATCAGTCATTTGAACGTAAGACGGGTGCTAGAGGTCTTCGTTCGATTATGGAGATGGCGATGATGGATTACATGTATGAACTTCCATCGGATGAGACAGTGAAAGAGTGCGTCATTACCGAGGATGTTATTCTAGGTAAAGGAAAACCAGAGTATACCTTGTATGAAGATATTAAAAAGCCAAAGAAGATAAAAGGCGAAAGTGCATAGAATTAAATGATACGGATTGTTCCGTGAGCGGCGCGAGTGCAAGACAGGACTCGCGCCTTTTCCAAATCAATAATGAAACGAAGGAGGAGATTCAGATAGAGAGTCAGATTAAGACATTGCCAATTATTGCTCTACGAGGCATGACAGTGTTACCTGGTATGCTGATACATTTTGATATAAGTCGGGAAATGACTTTGGCAGCAGTGAATGAAGCCATGGCAGGAGATCGATATGTATTTGTTACCAGCCAGAAGGATCCCGATATGGAGAAGCCTTCTTACTATGATTTGTTAGAAGTGGGAGTCATTGCGAAGATTAAGCAGATTGTGAAGTTGCAAGATAATATGATGCGTATTATGATTTCATCTAAGGTACGAGGAACGATGATTTCTATGTCTCAGACAAGTCCATTTTTGCTTGGGGATATCACACCTTATGAGCCTACTTCGGAGCAGGTGCGAGATGAACTTGACGAGATGGATATGAAGGAGCGAGAAGCCGCTCTTCGTTATGTGAAGGAACTCTATGCATCTTATATGGTAGAGAATCCGAAAGCAGGAAAATCGGTCTATGATCGAATTCAGAAGGAAACAGACTTAGGAAGATTATTAGACTTAGTAGGAATGCATCTTCCGATAACGATGGAACGCAGGCAGGATTTGTTAGAGTGCTTTTCAATTCCTAAGAGATATGAGGTACTGAGTAAGCTTCTTGCCAACGAAATACAGATTGCAAAGATTAAGGAAGAATATAAGTCGCGCGTCAAGGAAGAGGTTGAGAAGAACCAGAAGGATTATTTCTTGCGTGAGCAAATGAAAGTGATTCGAGACGAACTAGGTGATACACAGAGTCCGGAGGAGGATCATGATAAATACCTAGCGAAATTAAATCAGCTTGAATGTAGTCAGGATGTATATGACAAGATTAAAGAAGAGATTCAGAGACTGAATTCATTAGGAACGAGTTCTTCGGAGTATAATGTGGCAAGGGGCTATGTGGAGACTTTATTAGACCTTCCATGGAATCATATGAGCCAGGATAATCAGAATCTGAGTAATGCAAAATATATATTAGACGAGGATCATTATGGTCTTGAAAAAGTGAAGGAACGTATTCTTGAATTCCTGGCAGTTAGGACGTTGACAGGAAAGGGTGAGAGCCCAATCGTATGTCTTGTTGGTCCACCGGGTACAGGTAAAACTTCGATAGCGCGTTCCATAGCACGTGCGCTTGAGAAGGAATATGTTCGTATCTGTCTCGGAGGTGTGCGTGACGAGGCGGAGATTCGTGGACATCGTCGTACTTATGTGGGTGCGATGCCAGGAAGGCTGATTGCCGGTATTAAGAAGGCGAAAGTGAAGAACCCATTGATTCTACTTGATGAGATTGATAAGGTAAGTAACGATTATAAGGGCGACACATCATCTGCCTTGTTAGAAGTACTTGACCCGGAGCAGAATCGAAATTTTATTGATCATTATGTGGAATTACCAGTGGATTTATCGGAAGTATTATTCCTATGTACGGCAAACTCGGTTGAGACAATTCCAAGACCGTTACTTGATCGTATGGAGATGATTGAACTTTCAGGCTATACAGAGAACGAAAAATATCATATCGGAAAGCAATATCTGATACCAAAGCAGTTAGAACGTAACGGGCTCAGTGCGAAAGAAGTATCCATTCATGCAAGTGCGCTTCGACGTATGATTTCTGCTTATACTAGAGAAGCTGGCGTACGAGGTTTAGAACGTCAAGTGGGTAAAATCTGTCGTAAGGCAGCAAAGCAAGTGGTTGATGGCGAGACAGAGAAGATTAAAGTAACGACTAAGAATCTAGAAGAATATCTAGGCAAAGAAAAATATAGCATTAATCTAAAGAATGAAAAAGATGAGGTCGGTGTCGTTCGTGGTTTGGCGTGGACTAGCGTCGGGGGCGATACGCTTGAGATTGAAGTTAATATTCTATCGGGTGATGGCAAATTAGAATTGACAGGACAGCTTGGTGATGTCATGAAGGAATCTGCGCAAATCGCATTAACTTATGTGAGAAGCTTAGAGAACAAACATGGTAGAGATGGTGAGTATTTCTCCAAACATGATATACATCTTCATGTGCCTGAGGGAGCTGTGCCAAAAGATGGCCCATCTGCTGGTGTGACGATGGCGACAGCAATATATTCTGCCGTTACTGGTAAACGTGTCCGTCGAGATGTGGCGATGACAGGAGAAATCACATTGCGTGGTCGTGTATTACCGATTGGTGGATTAAAGGAAAAATTACTGGCTGCCAAGATTGCAGGAATGAAGGATATCTTTGTCCCAATCAAGAATCAGCCAGATGTAGAGGAACTTGACCAAGAGATTACAGAAGGATTAAAGATTCATTATGTAACTCATGCAGACCAGATTTTTACGGAAGTCATGGAGTAAGGAGGAACTTGTGGTAATCAAATCATTAGAATTGGAAACGGTATGTGGAATCACAAGTACCCTTCCGGTTAACGACAAAATCGAATTGGCCTTTTGGGGCCGTTCCAATGTAGGTAAATCATCACTGATTAATACATTGATGAACCGCAAATCATTTGCCCGTATCTCATCACAGCCAGGTAAGACTCAGACCATCAATTACTATAATGTAAATGATGCTTGTTATCTGGTGGATTTGCCTGGTTATGGTTATGCGAAGGCATCCAAGGAAGTAGCAGAAAAATGGATGGTTATGATACGTAAGTACCTAAAAACTTCACAGGCACTTCGTGTTGTATTTCAGTTGGTTGATATTCGTCATGAGCCATCGAAGAAGGATGTTGAAGTCTATCACTTGTTGACAAAATTGGGCTTTAATCCGCTTATTATTGCCACGAAGTCAGATAAGGTAAGTCGCAATGAGAAGAATAAAAATCTCGCGTTGATTCGCAAGACATTGGGCCTGGTTGAGGATACTCCAATTATCCCATTCTCTGCGGTGAGCAAAGATGGCAAAGATGAGATTTGGGAATATGTAGATTATTTTGTCCAGGAACTTGGACTGTAGAAAGGATGATACAATTATGATAATTAAGCCAAAATCAAGAGGATTTATATGTACAACAGCACATCCAACAGGATGTGAAGAGAGTGTTCGCAGACAGATTCAGTACGTAGAAGGTAAGGGAGCAATGAAGGGACCAAAGAAGGTTCTTGTTCTCGGTTCTTCGACTGGTTATGGACTGTCATCGCGTATTAGTGCCGCGTTTGGCTGTGGCGCAGATACATTAGGCGTTATGTTTGAAAAGGAGCCATCGGAGCGTCGTACGGCAACAGCAGGTTATTACAATACGAAGGCATTTGAGAAGTTTGCTAAGGAAAAAGGTCTGTATGCCAAGACAGTAAACGGCGATGCATTTTCCCAGGAAATCAAAGACGAAGTAATCAAGATGATTAAAGAGGATATGGGTCAGGTAGACATGGTCGTATATAGTCTGGCTGCACCTAGAAGAACGGTTGCTGATGGAACAACATATTCTTCAGTACTTAAAACGATTGGCGACGAATTTGTAAATAAGAATATCGATTTATCAAAACGTGAAGTGACACAGGCCGCTATCCCACCAGCTACGGAGCAGGAGATTGCAGATACGGTCAAGGTCATGGGTGGTGAAGACTGGAGTGATTGGCTAAAAGCACTTGTAGCAGCTGATGCAATCGCAGATGGCGCAATTACATTTGCATATTCCTACATTGGTTCAGAACTTACTTTCCCAATTTATCGTGATGGCTCAATTGGTCAAGCGAAGAAAGACCTTTATAAGACAGCAGATGATATCACAGCTACCTATAAGGACAAAGGGATTCGAGGCTTTGTATCCATCAATAAGGCTCTTGTAACACAGGCAAGTGCAGCAATTCCGGTTGTCCCACTCTATGTGACGATTCTGTATAAAATTATGAAAAAGCAGGGATTGCATGAAGGTTGTATCGAGCAGATTGACCGTTTGTTCCGTGATAAGCTACCAGCAGGACCAGAAGTTGACGAAGAAGGGCTCATTCGAATTGATGACTATGAGTTGCGTCCGGAGGTTCAGAAGGAAGTTATGGAAGTCTGGGATAAGATTTCCACAGAAAATATCGAAGAATATGCTGATATCGATGGATATTGGGAAGACTTCTTCCATATGTTTGGCTTTAACTATGATAATGTAGATTACGAAGAAGATTTTGATTTATTGGCAACTAAATAATTGTTTTATTAAAAAGGAGACCTCTCTAAGGTCTCCTTTTTGGTGGCTTACAATAGTTCTCTTGCAAGATATTCGTAGATACCTTGTTGCTTTTCTTGAAAATGATTACATATTCCGATGGCCTCGTCTTCGGTTGTTGCACTGAGACTCACAGTTAATAGGGGAATTCCATTATCGTGGATGGAACACGTAGCTAGATATTCGCCGGTTTCTAGACGTTTATAGTCTGTCACTGTTGCCATCTCATCAAGGATGGAAAAGCGATTTTCTTCTAGATAAGATATGATTTCGGTACGAATATCATTTGATAATTGTCCATAGAATAAACTGAGTGTCTCTTTGCCCGCATCGGTCAATGTGTAATAGGTACTTTTGTATGTGGTCTTTGGCAGAATCAATTCAGCTTCTGTCAATTCCGAGAAAGCTTTCTGAATATTGAAATAATTCGTATAGCCTTTGTCCAAAATGTAATCTGAGATAATCTGATTTGTTAAAGGTGTGGAGACCTTTTCTAACATGAAGAGAATAATTAATTTATATAGTGTGTCTGGCTCGTTTGTCATAAGAATTCTCCTTTCTCTTTCCCTTGCCATAAATCCTCACGCTTCATAATTTGATGAAGATGATTCAATACGGCTCGCTTTTTACTACTCCAGGTTGGTGCCAATAAAAGTGATTTGGGACCATCTCCTGTGAGGCGATGGATTACGATATGTCCCGGTAAATGGGTTAAGGCATCGGTAATCCAGTGGAGATACTCGTCCTCTGATAATACATGAAGCATGTCAGTATCTAGGTACTTTGCTAAATCAGTACCTTTTAATATATGCAATAGTTGAAGCTTTATGCCATCAATTGGCATGTCGGCTAGATAATCAATGGTAGCCATCCAGTCATCATAGGTTTCCCCAGGGAGACCTGCGATAACATGAACAACAACTTCAATATTAATGGCTTTCAAATCCCTTACAGCCTGTTCGAAAACGGGAAGTGTATATCCCCTTCGGATAAATTGAGCAGTTGACTCATGAATCGTTTGCAAACCAAGTTCAACAATGACAGGCTTTATCTGATTGCATTCGTCTAGAAGCTCTAACACATCTGGTGGCAGACAATCTGGTCTAGTTGCAATGGATAGCATAACAATCTTCTTGTGTGCAAGAGCCTCGAGGAAAATGGGCCTCAGCACATCTACTGGTGCGTATGTGTTGGTAAAGGATTGAAAATAAGCAATGAACTTATCTCCAACAGACTTTCTAGAAGAGAGTCCTTGAATGCCCAAATCAATCTGAGCAGTAATGCTGTCGCAGATAGGAGCGGCAAAGTCACCTGAACCACTGCCACTACAGAAGATACATCCCCTAGTCCCTAATGTACCGTCCCGATTGGGACAGGTCATATGGGACTCGAGAGAAATTTTATATACTTTTTCACCAAATCGTTGTTTGCATTCATAATCTAGCGAATGGTAGGGCTTATCACCCCAGTGTTTCGTTTTCATTATTTAATATGTGCCTTGACTGCACTGCTAACCACGTCAGCAACTTGTGGATTGAATGCTTCAGGCATAATGTTGTCTTCGTTAAGTTCCTCATCTGGAACGAGAGAAGCGATGGCAAGAGCTGCCGCTAACTTCATATCTTCTGTGATTGCTGTTGCACGTCCTTCTAATGCACCCTTGAAGATACCAGGGAAGGCAACGACATTATTTACCTGGTTAGGGAAATCTGAACGACCAGTTCCGACAACTTTAGCACCGGCTGCTTTCGCAACATCTGGCATAATCTCTGGAACTGGATTGGCCATTGCAAAGAGGATTCCGTCACGATTCATGGAAGAAACCATCTCAGGAGTTACGATATTAGGAGCGGATACCCCAACGAAGATGTCGGCACCAACAAAGGCATCAGCTAGTGTACCTTCTTTGCCTTCTAGATTTGTTACTTCCATCATCTCTTTCTGCATCCAGTTCAAGTCTTTGGATTTCTTCGATAAGATACCGGACTTGTCACACAGATTGAGTGTCTTAAAACCATAGCGAAGCAGCAATTTTGAAATTGCGATACCGGCAGAACCAGCACCATTGACTACAATCTTGCAATCTTCTTTCTTCTTATCAACAACCTTGAGAGCATTGATGATACCAGAGAGAACGACGATGGCTGTTCCGTGCTGGTCATCGTGAAATACAGGAATATCTAATAGTTCTTTTAAACGTTCCTCAATTTCAAAACAACGAGGAGCAGAGATGTCTTCGAGATTGATTCCACCAAAAGCAGGTGCAATATTGACAACCGTTTTGATGATTTCTTCTGTATCCTGTGTATCTAAGCAGATAGGAAACGCATTGACGTCACCAAATTCCTTAAATAGTACTGCCTTTCCTTCCATAACGGGCATCGCAGCTTCTGGTCCGATGTTGCCTAGTCCAAGAACAGCACTTCCGTCTGAAACAACAGCGACTGTGTTAGACTTGATTGTATATCGATAGGCAGCTTCCTTGTCTTTTGCAATTACCTTACAAGGTTCTGCAACCCCAGGAGTATAGGCGATTGCCAAGTCTTCCCGGGATTTTACTGAACATTTAGGGGTTGTATTAATCTTACCATTCCATTCTTCATGGAGTTTCAAAGCTTTTTCATTAAGTGTCATGATTCCATTCCTTCCATATATATGTTGTTACCCATATAATAACACGTTAGCCAGAGATTGACAACGGCGAAAAAATTGTTACAATGGTAATACAGAATAAGAAAGGGTTGGAAAATATGACATTAGAACAAGCGAAGGTGAAACTTGCCAGTCAGAATCAAGAACATGTCTTGAAGTATTATGACCAGCTGAGTCGTGAGCAGCAGGCAGAGCTTCTTCTGCAGATTGATGCACTTGATTTAGGATTGTTAGACCTGGTTAAAGATGGAGCCAAAGAAGTGGCAAAGGGAAAACTAGAACCATTAGGTGCGGTGACCCTAGACAAGATTGCGAAGAATCGAGAGCAGTATGAAGCAATCGGACAGGAAGCAATTCGTTCAGGTAAGGTGGGTGCAGTTCTTCTTGCTGGTGGGCAGGGAACAAGATTGGGACTCGACAAGCCAAAGGGAATGCTAAACGTAGGAGAGAAAAAGGAACTATATTTATTTCAGCAACTTGTGCGTAATCTGATGGATGTTGTGGATCAGACAGGAGCCTGGGTTCCACTCTTCGTTATGACGAGCGAGAAGAATAATGAGGATACAGTCAATTTCTTCCAGGAAAATGATTGTTTCGGCTATCAAAAGGACAAGGTATTCTTCTTTGTTCAGGAGATGGCAGCAGCGACTGATTATCAGGGTAATTATTATTTAGAGGAAAAGCATCGACTAGCGACATCGCCAAACGGTAATGGCGGCTGGTTCTCTTCCTTAGCGAAAGCTGGATTGCTCGAACAGATTCATAAGCTTGGGGTTGAATGGCTGAATGTATTTGCTGTGGACAATGTACTCCAGCGAATTGCGGACCCTGTTTTTGTGGGTGCGACGATTGATGCCGGATGCATCTGTGGCTCTAAGGTTGTTGCAAAAGCAGACCCGAATGAACGCGTGGGTGTTATGTGTCTTGAAGATGGGAAACCATCTATTGTTGAGTATTATGAGATGACAGATGAGATAATTCATTCGAGAGATGCACAGGGAACACTTTTGTATAATTATGGCGTTATTCTTAATTATCTGTTCCATGTAGAGAATCTTGAGAAGGTAATGAATGAGAATATGCCTGTTCATATTGTTGAGAAGAAGATTCCTTACATCAATGAAGATGGGGAACTCGTGAAGCCAGAAGAGGCGAATGGTTACAAGTTTGAGACACTTGTACTTGATATGATTCGCATGATGGATAATTGCCTTCCGTTTGAGGTGGAACGCAATCGCGAATTTGCACCGATTAAGAATCGTACAGGTGTGGATTCTCTAGAGAGTGCAAGATTACTTATGAAGGAAAATGGAATCGAGATATAGCATGTTTGCCAGGGTTTGACACAATCAGACTCTGGCTTACTATATTTTTATAAGAAGTGGTGTACAAATATAATGAAATGATGTATAATAAAATCTACATAATTCAGAATTCATAAGAATTTTCTTTATCAATCTGATCGATATACTCCCAAATAGGAACAACTTCATGAAGAAAGAAAGGATAGGTGTTACATGGATTTAGCATCCAAATCATTAAAAGAATTAAAAGATATGGCAAAAGAACTGGGGATTCGTAATGTGTCTACACTACGTAAGCCAGACCTTGTGGATATTCTAACAAGAGCAAATAAGATGACAGAACATAACAAGGTTGAGAAGAGGGAAGAACCAAGGAGAACAAACGAAGAGTCGAAGCGAACGAATGATCCGACAGAACTTGGTGCTACGGAGATGAAGCAGCTAGATAGTGGAATCATGAAGAGTGGAATTTTGGAGGTTATGCCAGAAGGATACGGATTTATTCGCTGTGACAACTTTTTACCAGGAGAGAATGACGTCTATGTTGCTCCATCGTTAATTCGCAAGATGGATCTCAGAACAGGTGACATCATTCAGGGGAATACGAGAGTGAAGACACAGAATGAGAAGTTTAGTGCACTTTTATATATTAAGACAATAAACGGACATAAGGTAGATGAACTACGACATCGTAAGAAGTTTGAAGATTTGACTCCTATTTTCCCAAATGAACGAATTCATTTAGAGACACCTGGAGCAGGTATTTCGATGCGTATGCTTGATTTGATTTCTCCAATTGGTAAGGGACAACGTGGTATGATTGTATCCCAGCCTAAGACTGGTAAGACAACATTGCTCAAGCAAGTAGCGAAGGCAGTGACGAAGAATTATCCGGATATGTATCTCATTGTCTTGTTGATTGATGAGAGACCTGAGGAAGTTACAGATATCAAGGAGTCTATCGAAGGCAAGCATGTAGATGTTATTTATTCGACCTTTGATGAGTTGCCTGAGAATCATAAGCGTGTATCTGAGATGGTTATTGAGAGAGCGAAGAGACTTGTGGAGATGGGCGAAGATGTTGTAATTCTGTTAGATAGTATCACACGTTTGGCTCGTGCTTATAACTTGACGGTTCAACCAAGTGGCCGTACATTATCGGGCGGTCTTGATCCTGCGGCACTTCATATGCCAAAGAGATTTTTTGGTGCAGCGAGAAACATGCGTGAAGGTGGAAGCCTAACCGTTCTTGCCACAGCTCTTGTTGATACAGGAAGTCGTATGGACGATGTTGTATTTGAGGAATTTAAGGGAACTGGTAACATGGAACTTGTGCTTGACCGTCATTTATCAGAGAAGAGAATTTTCCCTGCGATTGACATTCAGAAGTCCAGTACAAGAAGAGAAGATTTGTTGTTAGACGCAAGAGAACAGGAAGCCGTATATATTATGCGTAAAGCTCTTGGCGGCTCGCGTTCAGATGATTCGTTAGAACAGATTACTAATTTGTTTAAGAAAACCAAGAATAACGATGAATTTATTGACATGGTAAAAAAGATTCGGTTGAATTAAAAAAAGCCTTGCATTTTTTAAAGTGTCATGCTACAATTATAAAGCCTTTTTGAGCAAAGATATGACGAATTTTGTCATGAAGTCATAGAATAAAAATAAGTAGTGAGGTGAATTAGATCATGAGAGAAGGAATCCATCCAGAATATTACCAGGCCAAGGTAACTTGCAACTGTGGTAATGAATTCGTAACAGGTTCAACCAATGAGGATATCCACGTTGAAGTTTGTTCCAAGTGCCATCCTTTCTATACAGGACAGCAGAAAGCTATTTCTGCTCGTGGAGCGATTGATAAGTTTAATCGTAAGTACGGTTTAAGCCAGGACAACTAAGAAGACGTACACATAATAGGTTGAGATGTTGAGTCTCAGCCTATTTTTGCATTAATTAAGATTTTTTAGGAGGATGTACATGAGATCATCTGAAATCGGAGGCCAGGCTGTCATCGAAGGGGTAATGATGAAGAACAAGGATCAGTACGCAGTTGCTGTCCGCAAGCCCGATCACCAAATTGAGATTAAGAAAAGTGAATACAAGAGTCTGAAAGACAAGAGCAAGATATGTTCTTTTCCTATTATTAGAGGTATCGTTGCATTTGTTGAATCCCTGAAACTGGGTATGCAGACATTAACATATTCAGCAAGCTTTTTAGAGGAAGAAGAGGAAGCTGCTAAAAAGGAAAAGACCGAAGAAGAGCTTAAGAAGCAAGAAGCCAAGGAAAATGTTTTGATGGGGCTTACGGTGATGCTTGCCGTTGTCATTGCGATTGCAATCTTTGTTATGCTTCCT
This sequence comes from uncultured Lachnospiraceae bacterium, assembly GCA_964619785.1. GTDB lineage: Bacteria > Bacillota > Clostridia > Lachnospirales > Lachnospiraceae > CAZUGH01. The sequence continues at coordinate 37,624 of CAZUGH010000002.1, forward strand.
TTCTTTGTATCAGAAGCGCTTCGTAAAGTGATTCCATCGATTCAACTTCGAGGATTAATCGAAGGTGTTATTCGTGTGGGATTATTTATTGGTTATGTGAAAGCAATTTCGCTGATGCAAGATATTAAGCGAGTATTTATGTATCATGGAGCAGAACATAAGACGATTAACTGTGTAGAGAATGGACTTGACTTGACGGTCGAGAATGTTCGAGGACAGTCGAAGTGTCACAAGAGATGTGGAACTAGTTTTCTGTTAATCGTTATGTTGATTAGTATTTTATTTTTCTTGTTTATTGTAGTAGACAATATGTGGCTTCGTATGGTATTGCGATTGGTTTTGATTCCGATTGTTGCTGGAGTTGCTTATGAGTTTATCCGCTTGGCTGGAAGAAGTGATAATAAAGTTGTCAATATTTTGAGTAAACCAGGTCTATGGCTTCAGGGACTTACAACAAGTGAGCCAGATGATGACATGATAGAAGTTGCGATTGCATCTGTAGATGCTGTCTTTGATTGGAAGACCTATGTGGAAAAAGTCAGAGAAGAAGCTGCGGCCACTCCAGAAGAAGAGGACGAGACAGTAGAAGAGCCTGAGACACCAGAGGAGACTGAGACGCCAGAAGAAGAGATGGCGGCAACAGAGGAGTCTACAGAAGTAGAAGATGATTTAGAGATAGTGGGTCTAGAAGAGACCGAAGAAGAGGATGAGATACTAAAGGCACTCGATTATGTGTTCACAACACCAGATGATGCCAAGGATAAGGATTGATTCTCTATGAGATTACGTGAATTATTAGAAGAAGGTACCAAGCAGTTATTATCACACCAAGTACCGGATGCTAAGATAGATGCCAGTCTGCTATTGTTTTATATATGTGGTATGGATCGAAGTGCTTATTTTATGAAACAAGATGAAGAGGCGACGCCAGATGAAATTTGTAGGTATCGACAGCTGATTGAACAAAGATGTCAGCGCATCCCGTTGCAACATCTGACAGGTGAAGCAGAGTTTATGGGGTTGTCTTTTGAAGTAAATAAGCATGTACTAATTCCAAGACAAGATACAGAGTGTCTTGTGGAGGAAGTGTTGCAAGTATGCAAAGATAGGACTGTGCTTGATCTGTGTACTGGTTCAGGATGCATAGCAATTAGTATTGCAGCATTGGGAACACCTTCACAGGTGAGTGCAGTGGATGTCTCTCGGGCAGCCTTGCAAGTGGCTGAGAGGAATATAGTGAAGAATCAAGTTCAGGTAGAACTGATTGAGAGTGATTTATTTGCAAATTGCCCAGGAAGATTTGACATCCTGGTGTCGAATCCGCCTTATATTGAGACGGAGGTTATCGATACCCTAATGCCAGAGGTGAGAGAACACGAACCGATGATGGCACTGGATGGAAGTCCCGATGGGCTTTTCTTCTATCGTAAGATTATCTATGAGGCGAGAGAGCATTTGCAAGAGGATGGGCACATTTTCCTAGAGATTGGATATAATCAAGGAGAGGCAGTGTGTGACCTATTAAGAGAACAAGGTTTTGAACAAATTGAGTGTAAGAAGGATTTGGGCGGTCTCGATCGAATCGTGATGGCTCGAGTCAGGAAAGGACAGTAGTTATGTTTGATAAATTAGAGGATCTACTCCTTCGATATCAGGAGGTTTTAGCTGAACTTAGTGAACAAGGAGTGTTAGATGATCAGGATCGCTATCGGAGATTGATGAAGGAACAGACAGATCTTGAACCAATCGTAGAAAAGTACAAAGAGTATAAAGAGAAAAAAGCGGGTATCGAAGATAGTCTGGCAATGCTTGAAGAAGAGACAGATGAAGAGATGCGTGAGATGGCGAAGGAAGAGTTAAATGATTGCAAAGCCAGCATTGAAGTGATTGAAAAAGATTTGCAGATTCTGCTTCTTCCCAAAGATCCTAATGATGACAAGAATGTTATTGTTGAGATTCGAGCAGGTGCAGGTGGCGATGAGGCAGCCTTGTTTGCCGCTGATTTGTATCGTATGTATGCAAAGTATGCAGAGACTCAGCATTGGAAAGTTGATATGATGAGTGCCAATGAAAATGGAATCGGTGGTTTCAAGGAAGTTGTATTCATGATTAATGGACTTGGTGCTTATTCCAAGTTAAAATATGAGAGTGGGGTACACCGTGTACAACGTATTCCTGCTACTGAGTCCGGTGGAAGAATTCATACCTCTACAGCGACTGTGGCAATTATGCCAGAAGCAGAAGAGGTTGATGTACAGCTTGATATGAATGATTGTCGTTTTGATGTATTCCGTGCATCTGGTAATGGTGGACAGTGTGTCAATACAACAGATTCGGCGGTACGATTGACACATATTCCAACCGGAATCGTTGTTTCATGTCAGGATGAGAAATCTCAGCTTAAGAATAAAGATAAAGCGTTGAAGGTTCTGCGCTCTCGTTTATACGACTTAGAATGTGCGAAAGCGCATGATGCAGAGGCAGAGGCAAGACGAAGTCAGATTGGTACGGGTGATCGTTCCGAGAAGATTCGTACTTATAATTATCCACAGGGACGTGTGACAGATCATCGAATCAAGTTGACACTTCATCGTCTCGATGCGATTATTAATGGAGATATTGAAGAAATTATCGACAGTTTGATTGCTGCGGATCAGGCAGCTAAGCTGAGTAATATGCAGGAGGCATAGGGAGATGCTACTGAAAAAGACGCGTTCTTTAACGACAACGCAGATAATCATGTTTGGTTTCTTAGGGGCGATTGTGCTAGGGACAATTTTACTATCGCTACCAATTGCTAGTAGCAATGGCGAGGCAACGCCTTTGATTGACGCTTTATTTACATCAACCACTTCAGTATGTGTAACGGGATTGGTCGTCGTACCTACATTAACTCATTGGAGTATGTTTGGTCAGGGCGTCATTATGCTGTTAATTCAGGTGGGTGGACTAGGTGTTATCACATTTACTACGTTAGTACTTTTGTTTATGGGTAAACAGATTAGTTTGAAAGAACGTCTCTTGATACAGGACGCTTATAATCTAGATAGTGTTCGAGGTGTTGTAAGACTTACCATTCGGATTGTGAAAGGAACACTACGAGTAGAGGGCGTCGGTGCTGTATTGTATGCAATTGTGTACATTCCAGCGTATGGTGTTGGACCGGGTATATGGAAGAGCATTTTCAATTCGGTTTCTGCATTTTGTAATGCCGGAATGGATTTGATTGGCGATTACAGCTTACAACCATTTCAGGGAAATATAATCATCAATGTTACAACGATGGCACTTATTATCCTTGGTGGTTTGGGATTCCCTGTGTGGTGGAACATATTAGATGTATTGAAAAAACGAAAGAAGTGCTATATGGGATGGCGCGATGCTGCTCATCATTTCACACTTCATACGAAAATTGTTGTTTCTGTAACGGTAATATTAATTCTCATCGGGGCAATACTAGTATTTGGATTGGAGTTTAGTAATCCAGCAACTCTTGGCAAGTTATCTATGTTTGACAAGGTTCAAGCATCGTTCTTCCAGTCTGTGACGACGAGAACGGCAGGATTTTTCACCATTCCACAGGAAAGTCTACGTAATGCTACGGCATTGATTTGCGTCATATTGATGTTTATTGGTGGTTCTCCATCAGGAACAGCGGGTGGTGTGAAGACGACTACATTGGGAATCATTCTGTTAGCAGTATATTCGATTACAAGAGGGCGCAAGGATACAGAGGCATTTGGACGCAAGATTTCCACATCACTTGTGAAGAAAGCGATGGCGGTATTTACATTAAGTATTAGTGTAATGTTTATATCAATTATTATATTGACAATTGTGCAACCAGGAGACTTCTTGGATTTATTATATGAGAGTAGTTCTGCAATTGGTACGGTAGGACTTTCAAGAGCTTTTACAGGAAACTTGAATGTTTTCGGAAAAATAGTTATAATATGTACTATGTACGCTGGACGAGTTGGACCGATTTCATTAGCATTGTTCTTTAACTCACGTAAATACGTGAATGCTAGAAGTTTTCCAACGGAGAATATAAGAGTCGGATAATGACATATTAGAATGGAGATTAGGGATTCATGAAAAAGAAAGAGTTTGCTGTTATTGGTTTAGGTCGTTTTGGCAAGACGGTTGCAACTTCATTGGCAAGTTCGGGAGCGCAGGTATTGGTTTTAGACCAGGATGAGAATGCACTTCAGGAAGTATCAGATGCTGTGACTCATACGATTCGTGGCGAAGCTACAAGTGCAAGTACAATTAATCAGCTCGGTTTAGGTAATTATGATGCTGCTGTTATTGCTATGAGTAGTAATCTAGAATCCAATGTTATGGCGACTATCCTTGTAAAAGAAGCTGGAGTTCCTTTTATCGTTGTCAAAGCGAAGACGGAATTAGAGGGACGTGTGCTGAAGAAGGTTGGAGCAGACAAGGTTATCTATCCAGAGAAAGAGACTGGTATGAGACTTGCAAACCATCTGATGCATGATAATTATTTTGAAGCAGTAGAATTGTCAGAGGAATATAGTATTGTTGATGTAGATATTCCGCAGGACTGGATTGGCAAGAGTTTGAAGACATTGAATATTCGTGCAAAATATGGAGTTAATGTTATCGGTGTTAAGGGTTCTAGTGAGTTAAATATTAACCCGGCACCAGATGATGTGTTGAAGGAAGATGACGTTTTGATTATGTTAGGACGTAACAATCTTCTCAATAAATTTACAGGCAGGTAGAAGGATTGATTGAGAGTTCAAGTAATCAACAAATCAAATATCTATTACATGTGAAAAAGAATGGACGCTTCCGCAGGAAAGAGCAGATTTTCCTCGTAGAAGGTTGGAAGATGGTTGAAGAAGCACTTGGACATGGTTTGGTACAGAGACTATATGTTTCTGAACAACACCAGATGGAGGCACAGAATCGTTTTGGTGATGTGACTACGAAGGTGGAGGTCTTGTCGGAAAAGGTGTTTGCAGAGGTATCAGATACCATGACACCACAGGGAGTACTTGCAACCGTGAAGATGCCAGAATATCATCTTCAGGACTATCTTAAGAAAGAGAATATTAGCTTTTTATGCCTGGAGGATATAAATGATCCTGGCAATCTTGGAACGATGATGCGTACAGCAGAAGGAGCTGGTATGACCGGTGTGATTATGAGTAAAGGCACCGTTGATATATTTAATCCGAAAGTTGTACGAAGCACGATGGGCTCTCTTTTTCGTGTTCCGTTTTTTTATACGGAAGATTTTTGTGAGGCAATGAATTGTCTTCAAGATGCGAACGTCACTTTATATGCAGCACATCTAAAAGGAAGTACTGCATACATGCAAGAAAAGTATGAAGGTAATACTGGGATTATGATTGGCAATGAAGCGAATGGTTTATCGGAGGCGGCAACGTCGAAGGCAGATTGTCTGGTTCGAATTCCGATGGATGGTCAGTTAGAATCTCTGAATGCGGCAGTTTCTGCTGCTATATTGATGTATGAGGTAAGGCGTAACAGACGGTCATAGTGTCAGAAGGGAGGACATATGGTTACAATAGGAACAGTTCAGGTTAGTGCGGTAGTAATATGGTTGGTTCTTTTTGCTTTGTTCTTGATTTGTGAATTGGCTACCATGGGACTTACGACTGTATGGTTTGCTGGTGGCTCACTTGGTGGAATGGTAGTAGCGATTTGTGGAGGAGATATTCCGCTACAGATTGTCGTGGCTATTGTTGTATCAATTGTATTACTTGTTGCATTGAGACCATTTGCACGAAGATACCTTGATAAGGGTCGTGTGATGACCAATGTGGACAGCTTGATTGGTCAGGTGGCAAAGGTTACAAAAGAGATAGACAATCTTAACAATCAGGGACAGGTGGTCATTAAAGGAATGGAGTGGACTGCAAGAAGTGTCGAGGATAAAGTGATTGAGGTTGGAACAATGGTAACTGTTGAAGAGATATCCGGTGTGAAGGTTATTGTCCGGGCAAACTAGGAGGTAGAGAAATGGAAGGATTTGTTGCAATTATTGTTATCGTAGTTATCGTGTTGATTATCGTTTCGTCCTGTGTAAAAATCGTACCACAGGCACAGGCTCTTGTTGTAGAGCGTTTGGGTGGATATCACTCAACATGGAATGTTGGTCTTCATTTTAAATTACCAATCATTGATCGTGTTGCATGTCGTGTGGCATTGAAGGAACAGGTTGTTGATTTTGCTCCACAGCCCGTTATCACAAAGGATAATGTTACCATGAGAATTGATACCGTTGTATTTTTCCAGATTACTGATCCTAAGCTTTACGCTTATGGTGTTGAGAATCCGTTGATGGCAATTGAGAATCTGACAGCGACTACTCTTCGTAATATTATTGGTGATCTTGAATTGGATCAGACACTGACATCTCGTGAGACAATTAATACGAAGATGCGTTCTTCTCTTGATATTGCTACTGACCCATGGGGAATTAAGGTAAATCGTGTTGAGTTAAAGAACATTATTCCACCAAGTGAGATTCAGGATGCGATGGAGAAACAGATGAAGGCAGAGCGTGAACGTCGTGAATCCATTCTTCGTGCAGAAGGTGAGAAGAGATCTACAATTCTTGTAGCTGAAGGTAAAAAGGAATCTGCAATCTTAGAGGCAGAGGGTGAGAAAGCATCGGCAATTCTTCATGCGGAAGCGGTAAAAGAAGCTACAATTCGTGAAGCAGAAGGTAAAGCAGAAGCTATTGAGGCAATTCAGAAGGCGAATGCAGAAGGTATCCGTTTCTTGAATGAATCCGCACCTAGCCAACAGGTTATTGCAATTAAGAGTTTAGAGGCATTTGAAAAGGCAGCAGATGGTCAGGCAACTAAGATTATTATTCCATCCGAGATTCAAGGAATGGCTGGACTTGCTAAGTCCGTTGCCGAGGTTATGAAATAATAAGGAGATGTTTACAAATGAATTTGACAGGCAAGAATTTTCTAACATTAAAAGACTTCACGCCAGCAGAGATTGAATATATGCTGGATTTGGCAGCTTACCTGAAGGAAAAAAAGAAAAAAGGCGAGGCTGTGGACCATTTTCACGGCAAGAATATTGCTTTGATTTTTGAAAAGACAAGTACTAGAACACGTTGTTCTTTTGAAGTGGCTGCCTATGATCTAGGTATGGGTGTGACGTATCTTGACCCATCAGGATCTCAGATTGGTAAGAAAGAGAGCATTGCCGACACAGCACAGGTATTAGGACGTATGTATGATGGGATTGAATATCGTGGATATGGCCAGGAAATTGTAGAAGATTTGGCAAAGTATGCCGGTGTTCCTGTGTGGAATGGTCTTACGAATGAATATCATCCAACACAGATGTTAGCAGATATGCTGACGATTCGTGAGCATTTTGGCAAGCTGAAGGGAATCAATTTTGTATATATGGGAGATGCCAGATATAACATGGGTAATTCCCTGATGATTGCTTGTGCAAAGCTGGGACTAAACTTTACAGCTTGCGCTCCTGAGAAGTATTTTCCAAATAAAGAGTTGGTGGAAGAATGTCAAGGTTATGCAAAGGAATCTGGTGCAACGATCACACTAACTACAGATGTAGAATCAGGAACCAAGGGCGCAGATGTCGTTTATACGGATGTCTGGGTGTCAATGGGTGAGCCTACTGAGGTTTGGGATGAGAGAATTCATGACCTGCTCCCATATCAGGTAAACAAAAATGTAATGGACAACGCAGGAAGTCAAGCAGTATTCATGCATTGTCTTCCATCCTTCCATGACTTAAACACAGGAATTGGGAAGGATGTATATGAAAAATATGGTCTGAAGGAATTAGAAGTAACAGATGAAGTGTTCCAAAAGAATGCTCAGATTGTATTTGATGAAGCTGAGAATCGTATGCATACCATCAAAGCAGTGATGGTAGCGACATTAGGAGATTGGAGGGAATAGATGAGCAGCAAACATCTCGATACGGAATGCAACAGAGAGTGGCTACAAAAGATGGCAGCTGTGTGTGAACAGAATAGTACTATTGATTCGAGTTTGTATACAAAATATGAAGTAAAAAGAGGTCTGAGAGATTTGAGTGGTCAAGGAGTTTTGACCGGCTTGACAGAGATTTCGGAGATTCGTTCTTACACCATCGTAGATAGAGATTTGATTCCATGTGAAGGCAAGCTCTACTATCAAGGAGTGGACGTTGAGGAAATCGTTGACGGATTTTTACATGAAAAACGTTTTGGATTCGAAGAGGTTGTCTACTTGCTTCTTTTTGGAAGTCTTCCTACCGAGACGCAGTTAGAGGAATTGAAGGCGTTACTGAGTCAGTATCGTGCCAGCCTTCCACCAGCCTTTGTGCGTGATATCATTATGAAAGCACCAAGTGTGGACTTAATGAATACACTGGCAAGGAGTGTTCTTACCTTGTATTCTTATGATAAGAAAGCGGATGACACAAGTTTGGACAACGTATTGCGTCAATGCCTACAGCTGATTGCTTTGTTCCCAATGTTTTTAGTATATGGCTATCAGGCATCTAGTTATTTTCATGATGGCGCTGGATTTTTTATCCACCCACCAAAACCGGAGTATTCAACAGCGGAGAATATTCTTCACATGTTACGTCCGGATAGTGTATTTATACCACTAGAGGCCAAGATTTTGGATATTGCACTTGTACTACATGCAGAACATGGCGGTGGTAATAATTCTACATTTACCAATCATGTTGTGACATCTTCGGGTACGGATACATATTCAGCGGTATCTGCATCACTTGGTTCACTAAAGGGACCAAGACATGGTGGAGCCAATGTGAAAGTATCACTTATGTTTGAGGATATGAAAAAGCACATCAAGGATTGGACCAATGAAGATGAAGTTCGTCAGTATCTAGTTGATTTGGTAGAGAAGAAAGCATTTGACCATTCGGGATTGATTTATGGAATGGGTCATGCGGTGTATTCCATCTCGGATCCGAGAGCGAATACATTTAAGAAGTTCGTTCAGAGTCTGTCCAAGGAAAAGGGACGGATGGAAGAGTTTGATTTATATACGATGGTAGAACGAATAGCACCTGAGGTTATCGCAAAGGAACGACAGATATATAAAGGCGTTAGTGCTAATATCGATTTTTATAGTGGTTTTGTTTACAATATGCTAGAGCTTCCCAACGAATTATATACTCCGCTTTTTGCAATGGGACGTATCACAGGTTGGAGTGCACATCGCTTAGAGGAGTTGATTAATGCAGGTAAGATTATTCGTCCTGCATACAAAGCCGTTAGTAAACATAAACCATATGTACCAATGGACGAGAGATAAGCAACGATTACGGAGGATGTATGAACCAAGAACAAATTCTCTGCGGAAGCAGTTCATATGAAGAAAAATTTTATTTAAATCCAAGATTCGCCAATCTGCCAGAATCGATCCGTGAAGAGCTACAGATTATGTGTGTAAGTTTGACCGCGGAGGTTGGTGGAATCTTCACAATCGAGTTTGAGGAAAATGGTGAGCTTTTTCTGTCGACATTTGCGACAGAAGGAGATTTGCTTTACGATGAGATTGGTGCTCACTTAAAGGTGAAGCAACTACAATATGATAAGTCTGAGTTGTTAGAAGGACTTGAGATGTATTATCAATCATTTTACCTAGACAAGGGGGATAAATAATGCTTCTTGTAATAGATGTAGGAAATACCAACCTGACCTTTGGTGTGTTTAAAGAACAGGTGATTATGACCAGGTTTCGATTAACAACCGCGATTCCACGTACTTCGGATGAGTTTGGTGTGTATATACTGGATTTACTAGAACATCAGGGAATCACAGGGGAGCAGATTGAGCATGTTATCATTGCCTCTGTTGTTCCGCAGGTGATGTATTCGTTAAGTAATGGTGTTCGCAAATATCTCAAGCGAGAACCATTGATTGTGGGTATTGGTACTAAGACAGGTATTCGTATCTGTACTGGTAATCCGACTGAGATTGGTGCAGACCGTATTGTAGATGCGGTAGGAGGTCTTGATCTTTATGGAGGACCACTGATTGTTGTTGATTTTGGAACAGCGACGACATATGACTTGATTGGTGAGGATGGTTCTTTCTTAGCAGGAATAACGAGTCCTGGTATTAAGCTATCTGCCAATGCGCTTTGGAATGGTACAGCTAAATTGCCAAAGATTGAGATTGAGAAACCTGATTCCATCTTGGCGAAGAATACGGTAACTAGTATGCAAGCTGGTTTGTTCTATGGAGCACTAGGACAGACAGAATACATTATCAAGCAGATACGTAAGGAATCTGGGTTTGACAATCTCAAGGTGGTTGCAACTGGCGGATTGGGAAGATTGATTTCTGAAAATACAGGCAGCATTGATATTTATGATTCGGATTTGACGCTTCAGGGGCTGCGACTTATTTTTGAAAAAACGATTGGAATGAAAAAACGATGAAATTAACAATAGGTAATGTCACATTAGATAATCCGGTGATATTAGCACCAATGGCAGGAGTAACCGACCTGCCATTTCGTCTGCTTTGCAAAGAGCAGGGAGCTGGTTTGATTACCACAGAGATGGTTAGTGCAAAAGGGATTTTTTATAATAGCAAAAACACGAAGAAGATTATGGAGATTCGGGAAAATGAACGCCCAGCTGCATTACAACTTTTTGGCTCAGATCCCAAGATTATGAGTGAGATGGCGAAACAAATTGAGAATCATAACTTTGATATTCTTGATATTAATATGGGCTGCCCAGTACCCAAAGTGGTAAACAATGGTGAGGGGTCGGCATTGTTGAAAAATATCCCATTGGCTTACGAGATTATGAAAGCTGTTGTGGATGCTATTGATAAGCCAGTTACCGTTAAGTTTCGTAAGGGCTTTTTGGATGGAGAAACACAGGCACTTGAGTTAGCAAAGGCGGCAGAAGAGGCTGGCGTGGCAGCAGTTGCTGTTCATGGAAGGACGAGAGAGCAATATTATAGTGGAGAAGCGGATTGGAAAATTATCCGCCAGGTGAAGGAATTAGTAAAAATACCAGTGATTGGTAATGGAGACATTTTTCACGCAGAAGACGCAAAGCGGATGATGGACGAGACTGGTTGTGATGGTGTGATGGTGGCGAGAGGAGCAAAAGGAAATCCCTGGATTTTCCATGAGATACTTACCTACCTTGAAACTGGCGTGGTGCCAGCAAAACCATCTATGCAAGAAGTGGTTGATACCATATTACGACATGGTCAGATGCAGATTGAGTGGAATGGTGAGCTCGCAGCCATGCGAGAAATGCGAAAACATGTAGCATGGTACACAAGCGGATACCCTCATTCGGCGGCTTTACGAGGCAAAATTAACGAAATTGAGAAAATTGACGACTTACGCGAACTTTTATTTGAACATTTATGTAAAGTATAGTAAAATGGTAAAAAGGTTTATGCCTAAAGAAGAATAAACGAGAGAGGTGCAAAGTAATGAGTAGTAAACTTAGAGTTGGTATCCTTGGCGGTACCGGAATGGTAGGACAGCGTTTTATTTCTCTTCTTGAGAATCACCCATGGTTTGAAGTAGTTGCTATCGCAGCTAGTCCAAGAAGTGCAGGGAAGACCTATGAAGATGCCGTTGGCGGACGTTGGAAGATGCAGACACCAATGCCAGAGGCGGTAAAGAAGATTGAAGTTATGAATGTCAACGAAGTTGAAGCAGTAAGCAGCAAAGTTGATTTTGTATTTAGTGCGGTTGATATGACCAAGGATGAGATTAAGGCCATTGAAGAAGCATATGCCAAGACAGAGACACCAGTTGTATCCAACAACAGTGCACACCGTTGGACACCTGATGTACCTATGGTAGTACCTGAATTGAATCCAGAGCACCTTGAAGTTATTGAGCATCAGAAGAAGCGTTTGGGAACAACGAGAGGATTTATTGCTGTTAAGCCAAATTGCTCCATTCAGAGTTACACACCAGCATTGACTGCTTGGAAGAAATTTGAACCAGAAGTTGTCGTTGCTACAACCTATCAGGCAATTTCAGGAGCAGGCAAGACATTTAAGGAGTGGCCTGAGATGGAACATAATATCATTCCATATATCGGCGGCGAAGAAGAGAAGAGTGAGAAAGAGCCTCTTCGTATCTGGGGTAAAGTTGAAGACGGTGTTATCGTTCCGGCAACAACTCCACTGATTACAAGTCAGTGTATCCGTGTTCCTGTTTTAGATGGACATACAGCAGCTGTCTTCGTTAATTTCAAGAAGAAACCAACCAAGGAAGAATTGATTCAGGCATTGGTTGAGTATAAGGGTGCTGCTCAAGAATTAGAGTTACCAAGTGCGCCAAAGCAGTTCATTCAGTATCTTGAAGATGACAATCGCCCACAGGTATCATTAGATGTAAACTATGAAAATGGTATGGGTGTTTCCGTAGGTCGTCTGAGAGAAGACTCATATTTTGATTGGAAGTTTGTTGGACTTTCTCACAATACAGTACGTGGTGCTGCAGGTGGTGGAGTTTTGAGTGCAGAGCTTCTGAAAGCAAAAGGATATATCACAGCGAAGTAATATGTACGACGTTTGAGGGGGTGTCATGGTGAAGAGATTTAAGGTATTAGTCAAGGGAATTGTTCAACATGAGAATCAGTTTCTAGTGGTCGAACGCTGGTATGATGATCGCATTTTTGACCCATATCAGTGGGAATTTGTTGATGGTGAATTAGAATTTGGAGAGGTGCCGGATAAGGCAGTTCTTCGAGTAATTCAAGAAAAGACCGGACTTACCGTAGCAATCGATGACATACTCTATACATGGGGATTCACCGCTGGAGAGATTTGTACGTTAGGCATTGCATATCAATGCGTGTCGGCGACGGATGAAGTGACTCTAGCGGAGGATTACCGTGATTATAAATGGGTCACGCGTGATGAGATGAGTGACTATATTACGAATAAAGCAGTGCTTGAAGATATTGACCGAGCAGGATTGACAAGAGATTTTGATCTCGAAGATTTTGGAAAGGTGGATATTTTTATTGAACATTTGGATTAAAAATGGACATTTACTGGACCCAGGAACCAACCGTGATGGTATGTTTGACATCTTTATTAAAGATGGCAAAGTAGCAGCTGTTGGTTCTTTTCCAAGTAAATACGTAAGTGAAGAAGAATTACAGGAAAGTCAGCAAGTAGATGCTACAGGCAAATATGTTATGCCAGGCTTCATTGATTTGCATGTACATTATCGTGAACCAGGGTTTGAGTACAAGGAGACGATTGCCACAGGAACAAAAGCAGCAGTTCGTGGAGGGTTTACAGGGACATGCCCGATGCCAAATACTAAGCCTAGTACAGATTGTCCACAGATGATTGATAAGGTTCTTACGATTGCTAGTCGCGAAGGTCTCTGTAAAGTGTATCCAGTCGGTGCCGTAACAATCGGTCAGATGGGTCAAGAGATGACGGATATTGAAGGTATGGTTCACGCGGGTGCCAAGGCAATTAGTGAGGATGGTAAGTCAGTTATGGATGCTGGTCTATATCGACGCGCGATGGAAGAAGCAGCTCGAATGGATATTCCGGTTATGGCTCACTGTGAGGATAAAAACCTTGTTGGAAAAGGTGCTCTAAACGCAGGAGATAAAGCACAGGAACTTGGTGTTGCAGGGATTACCAATGCGGTTGAAGATGTCATCGTTGCGCGTGATATTTTATTAGCAAAAGAGACTGGTGCTAGACTTCACCTTTGTCACTGCTCAACGAAAGATAGCGTTGAGATGATTCGTCTTGCCAAGGCAGAAGGTGTGTGTGTAAGCGGTGAAGTATGTCCACATCATTTTGCTATGACAGAACAAGACATCCCTGGGGATGATGCCAACTATAAGATGAATCCACCACTGAGAAGCGCAGCGGATGTTCAGGCGTTGAAGGAAGGCCTACGCGATGGTGTGATGGATGTGATTTCAACGGACCATGCACCACACAGCGAGGAAGAAAAGCAAAGACCAATTGCGGAAGCGCCATTTGGTATTGTTGGTTTAGAGACTGCATTTTGTCTGACGGTGACACATCTTGTATTAGAGGGCTATTTGACACCGATGCAGATGGTTGAGAAGATGAGTACCAATCCAGCTAGAATTCTCGGTGTAGAAGGTGGAACTCTTCGAGAGGGGTCAGTAGCAGATTTGGTAATTGCGGACATGAATGAGAGATATCAGATTAATCCAAATGAGTTTGTTTCAAAGGGAAAAAACACACCATTTTCTGGACATGAAGCCGTAGGACGAGTTGAGAAGACGATGGTGAATGGACAGTTTGTCTATGAAATGGAGACAGTATAAGAGCATACCAGAAAAGGAGATCAAGATGATTAATAAATTAGTAGAGAAAATCAAGAAGTTAGAGGCACCTATTGTTGTTGGACTAGATCCAATGTTGAGTTATGTCCCAGACTACATTTTAAATAAGGCAATTGAAGAAAAGGGCGAATCATTAGAAGCTGCTGCAGAAGCAATCTGGCAGTTTAATAAGGGAATCGTTGATGCCACTTGTGATTTGATTCCAGCTGTGAAACCGCAGATTGCGATGTATGAGCAGTTTGGTGTTCCTGGAATGATGGCGTTTAAGAAGACAGTAGATTATTGCCATGAGAAAGATTTAGTCGTTATCGGAGATGTGAAACGTGGCGATATCGGTTCGACATCTACAGCCTATGCGGTTGGACATTTAGGACAGGTTCAAGTAGGAAGTAAGAAGTTTTACGGTTTCGATGAAGACTTCGCTACGGTTAATCCATACCTAGGCTCTGATGGTGTGAAACCATTTATTGAAGTATGTAGGGAGGAAAACAAGGGATTATTTATTTTGGTGAAAACTTCCAATCCATCGAGCGGTGAATTCCAGGATCAAGAGATGAATGGACGTGCACTATATGAAGTTGTAGGTGAACGTGTCGCTGAATGGGGAACCACTCATATGGGGGATTCATATAGTTACATAGGAGCTGTGGTAGGAGCCACATATCCTGAACAAGCAAGGGTTCTTCGGTCAATTATGCCAAAAACTTATATACTAGTGCCTGGTTATGGTGCACAGGGTGGAACAGCGAAAGATCTGAAACCATTTTTCAATGAAGATGGACTTGGTGCAATTGTTAATTCTTCTCGTGGTATTATCGCAGCTTATAAACAGGATAAGTATAGTAAGTTTGGACCTGAGAATTATGCAGATGCTTCACGTCAGGCAGTGCTTGATATGAAGGCAGACATTCAAACTATTTTTTAGAAAGCGAGAGTAGAGATGAAAAAGAGAATTAGTGCAGTTGTATTAGTATTAGCAATGGTTGTATCCTGTATGACAGGATGTGGAAAAAAGGATGCATTACAGGCAGCAGTTGAAACCGCACAGAGTGCGAAGAACATGGATGCCACACTAAAGATGGATATGTCAATGAAGATGAGTGTCGCTGGTCAAGAACAGACGTTAGATATGAATATGGATGGCGATATGACAATTTTCACGGACCCACTAAAATACAAAATGAATATGTCGATGAAGATGGCAGGACAAGATACAAAGATGGAAAGTTATATGGCAAAAGAAGGCGAAAACTATATGACTTATACCAATTCTGGTACGACATGGAGCAAGGTAAAAGTTGCTAGTGCAGATGAGATGGATAAGGTAAAAGCACAGAGTGATGCTTACAATGTTGCAAGTTTTGTTAAGAATAAAGAAGACTTGAAACCAGGTGAAGATGCTACTGAGAACGATAAGACTTATAAAACTTATACAGCAGTGATGACGAAAGAAATGATGAAAGAAGCAATGGAGAGTTCAATGGGAAATTCATTGGACAGCTTAAGTTCTCTGACAGGCGGTAAGCTTGACAAAGATAAATTAGATAGCATTCTTGATAGTATAAAAGATGTTACCTACACAATTTGGGTCGATGAAGAAGAAGCTGTTATCTATCGTGTGAAGTATTCTATGGCAGAGATGATGGATTCCTTGATGAGCCAGTTATTTGCATCAATGGCATCTGGTTCTGATGCGGATGGTATGACAGCCGAGCAAAAGAAAGTAATGAAGAGCCTAAAGATTGAGATTGGTAAATGTGATATTGATATCGTTTACAAGAACTACAATGAAGCAACTGATTTTGAAATTCCAGCAGAAGCACTTGCTGCTAAAGAGACTACTTCAGCAACAGAGTAATATTTTCCTAGAGAGGATGAATCACCATGGCGAAAAAACAAATGATGGCGCATATCACAGCGATGACAAAAGTGACAACAGATATTTATAGTATGTGGCTCCGTGTCGAGGGTATCGCTTCTGAAGCAGTACCAGGACAGTTTATTTCCCTGTATTGCAACAATGAAGATCGATTGTTACCGAGACCAATTAGTATCTGTGAGATTAATCGTGAAGAAGAATTATTACGACTTGTTTTTCGAGTTGTTGGTAAGGGAACAGAGGAATTCTCACATTTACAACCAGGAGACACAATCAAGGTGCTAGGACCACTTGGCAATGGTTTTCCATTGCAAGAGGGTAAGGCAATCCTGATTGGTGGCGGAATTGGAATTCCACCTATGTTACAGCTTGCTAAGGAATTGCCAGGCGACGTAACCGTGGTGCTTGGCTATCGTGATGATGATTTGTTTTTAAAAGAGGATTTTGAACCTTATGCTAACGTTGTTATCTCTACTGAAGATGGCAGCGTTGGTACAAAGGGTAATGTTATTGATGCAATTCAAGAAGAAAAGCTCGAAGGATCCGTGGTCTACTCCTGTGGTCCAACACCAATGCTACGTGGTGTGAAGGCATATGGAGAGAAAAATGGCATACCGACTTATCTATCTATGGAAGAGAAGATGGCTTGTGGAATTGGGGCATGTCTTGCCTGTACTTGCCAGTCTACAGATGTAGATGACCATTCTAAGGTCCATAATAAGAGAATCTGTAAAGATGGCCCAGTATTTTTATCTACGGAGGTGACACTATG
The DNA here is from genome assembly GCA_964619785.1 of uncultured Lachnospiraceae bacterium. GTDB lineage: Bacteria > Bacillota > Clostridia > Lachnospirales > Lachnospiraceae > CAZUGH01. The sequence goes on from CAZUGH010000002.1 coordinate 54,630, forward strand.
AGTAAACTTTTGCAGACAGAATTTGCTGGTGTGAGTTTTGATAATCCGGTAACGACAGCTTCGGGCACATTTGGCTCAGGGCTTGAGTATGAAGATTTTGTTGATTTGACAAAATTAGGTGCTGTAACTACCAAGGGTGTTGCAAATGTACCATGGCCAGGTAATAAAACGCCACGAATTGCAGAGACACACAGTGGAATGCTCAATGCGATTGGATTGCAAAACCCAGGTATTGATACCTTTATTCACCGTGATTTGGCTTACTTGAATCAGATTGGTGCCAGAGTGATTGTGAATGTGTGTGGTCATTCTACGGAGGAGTACCTTGAGGTGGTAGAACGGCTGGCAGAAGAGAAAGTGGATTTACTTGAAATCAATATCTCATGCCCGAATGTAAAAGAAGGCGGCATTGCCTTTGGACAAAAGCCAGAGATGGCAGAGGAGATTACGAAAGCTGTGAAAAAGGTTGCGAAGCAGCCAATCATTATGAAGCTCAGTCCGAATGTGACAGATATTACCGAGATGGCCAAAGCAGTTGAAGCTGGTGGTGCAGATGCGGTATCGTTAATTAACACATTGACCGGTATGAAGATTGATGTGAAACGACGTGCTTTTGCGATTGCTAACCAAACAGGTGGTATGAGTGGACCTTGCGTGAGACCAGTTGCAATACGAATGGTTTATCAGGTCGCACAGGCTGTACAGATTCCAATCCTTGGTATGGGTGGCATTGAGAATACAGAAGATGCATTGGAATTTATGATGGCAGGTGCATCGATGGTTGCCGTAGGAACAGCCAATTTCTTTAATCCGATGGCAACAAGTGAGATTATCGATGGCTTAGAAGAGTATGCAAAACAAGAGAAACTTACTAATATACATGACATTGTTGGTTGTGTGAGATAAGAAAACAGGGGGAATGAATTTATGGAGAGTTATAAGCAGGAATTTATCGAGTTTATGGTAGATTCAAAAGTTTTGAAGTTTGGTGATTTTACATTAAAGAGTGGTAGAAAATCTCCATTTTTTATGAATGCTGGTTTATATGTGACAGGTGCACAGCTTCGTAAGCTAGGTGCATATTATGCCAAAGCAATCTATAACAAATACGGTGATGATTTTGATGTGTTATTTGGACCTGCCTATAAAGGTATTCCGCTGAGTGTCGCAACAACAATGGCATTTGATGAATTATATGGTAAGGAAATTCGTTACTGTTCGAATCGTAAAGAGGTAAAAGATCATGGTGATACCGGTATTTTATTAGGTAGTCCAATCTATGATGGCGATAAGGTTGTTGTAATCGAGGATGTAACTACTTCCGGCAAGTCAATGGAAGAGACGATTCCTATTGTGCGTGCCCAGGCAGATGTTGAGATTGTTGGCTTGATGGTTTCTTTAAATCGTATGGAACGAGGCAAAGGTAATCAAGGCGCGCTAGATGAAATTAAGGATCTTTATGGATTCGAGACCAATGCGATTGTAAGTATGGCTGAGGTAGTTGAGCATCTTTATAACAAGCCTTATAAAGGACAGGTTATTATTGATGATGAGCTAAAGAATCGCATTGATGCTTATTATAATGAGTATGGTGTGAAATAAAATACATTTATTTACAGAGGTGAATGGAGGGTTTCTAGGCATCTCTGTTTTTTTGCGTCAAAATTTCGTAAGATGTGACAAAATCAGACATGTGGTTTTGTAAATGTTTGCTAATTTACACCGGGTAAAAAGGGTGTTAAGATAGAGCCATTCCACTTGAAAGGAGGGGCTGTATGAAGATAGCCTTTTGGAGTAATTCAAGAGGAAGGAATGGGGTTACTAGCAATTTGGTGTGTATTAGTGTTTTGCTTGGTCTGCTTAAGCAGCAGAGGGCAGTATTACTTGAGAATCATTGTCATATGAATAATTTGGCTAGTGCATTTTCGGCACAATTAGAAGCTAGAGAACTATTATGTGAAACAAGTCCACTGATTGGAAAGGATGAGTGGAATCATATTCTACAAGTGGTTGGTCGAGGCTCTCTCGGACAGTCTACCATTTCTTTACTTGAAAACAATCTATTATATATCCCAGGGACTAGGAGCCTTCAGGAAGAGACCATATCAGAATGGATGCAGAAGCGGTTAGTATCCGTATTGTCTTTGATGGAGGAGTATGTAGAGAAGATATATATTGATACGGCATCAAGTCACTATGAGAGTTCTCAGATTATCTTACAAGAAGCAGATTGTGTTGTTGTGAACTTGTCTCAGAACCCACTCGTATTACAACATTTCTTTCGCAATTTTTCACAGGTTCAGAAGAAAGCATTTTATCTAATCGGCAATTACAGTGCTGATTCTATTTTCACAAAAGAACATATATGCCATAAGTATGGTATTTCAAAAAATCAACTTGGGGTTATCCCCTATCATGTACCATTCTCAGACTCGCTGGCAGAGGGCCGGCTGATTTCTTTCCTACAGGACAACTTGTATTGTAGGGAAACCAATGTAAATTATAACTTTATTCAGGAGGTTGTCGAGACTGCACAGAAGTTTCAATGTAGCTTAAATTAATAGGGAGGTAGCTATGAGAAGAATTCATATAGCTTTTATTTTCGCACTCTTTTTTATTATGCTGCTGCCCGGGAATCTTGCTAAAGCAGTAGATGTAAATAGTTACTCTTCGTTGAAAAAGGAGTTAGAGAAGAGTGGGAGTGCAACGGTAAATGTTACGGAGAAGATATTAATTAAGGGTGTTATTCATGTTAGGGGTACGAAGACTCTCAATGGCATGAACAATAATCTAAATCGTGATGCCACAACGGGAAAGCAGTATTATGGTGTGTTGTTTCAGGTTGGTAAAGCGGGCGCCTACACAGGTCATCTGACAGTTAAGAATGCTGTAATTAGTGGGAATGGACAAGCAGCTTCCATGTCAGCTGGGGTTGATGGAAGATTGATTCGGGTTGTAGAGCCAGGTTCTTCCTTGGTGTTGACGGATGGTGCTGTTCTTAAGAATAATTTTAATTCGGATCGAATAATGGATGGCGGTGGTGGAGTCACGGTACTGAATGGATGCACTGCCGAGATGAGAGGCAGTAGTCAGATTATTTCGAATCGTTCTAAGACAGGTGGTGCGGCCATTCGTGTCGAAGCCGGAGGTTCGTTTACACTGACAAACGGGTTGATTCAAGGAAACCAAGTGAATCAGTATCAGCTTGATGATATATATGGTGGGCTTGGAGGTGCCATTCACAATTTTGGTTATGTTGAGATTAAGAAAGGTGAGATTCTTGGGAATGTCGCTAACGGAGATGGTGTCAATGGTGGTCTCGGTGGTGGAATCTATAATCAAGGTGAACTTGTGATTGCGTCAGGTACGATACAAGGGAATCTGGCATCTTTAGGTGGCGGAGCTATTTATTCAAGTGGAAGTAGAAGCCTTACGCAAATAAAAGAAGGAAGTATTGTGAAAAATACTTGTGGAGATTGCGGTGGTGGCTTATTTATTAATAATGGTGGACGATTGCTTTTTGAAGGTGGTGAGATAGGTGGCAACCAGGCAGGAACGGGTGGCGGTGTGTATCTCAGTAAACAAGAGACACGAATGGAGATGAAAGGTGGATGGATTCATGGCAATGTAGCAAGTAAGTCAACGAATCTAACAGGTGGTGGCCTTCGTGTCAATGGTGCTACAGCAGAGATTAGTGGTGGTGTGTTTGGAATCAATCGCCAGAATAGAAAAAGCGATAATTTATGCCCGAACACAGGAAAACCGAATTATTCAAGTCTGATATATAATAGTGGCATTGTTCGTGCAACTGGTGGCAATCTATATAGTAGTGCAGTTGGAGCAAGGGCAATTGTTAATATGGGTGAGATGGAACTAAAATTTAAACGAAATTGTGGTATTCATGGAGAGGGTGAGGTAGCAGTTCTTAATTATGCAACACTCATGTATGGGTCTATATCAGGTTCAGCACCATTAATTGATGGAAGTTTCAAAATTGGAGTCGAGAATAATCAGCAAATGGTCATGAGACAAGGAAATATAAGCGCGAGCATAGATGGAATTAAGAATCATGGTGATCTTGAGATATATGGTGGCGCTTCTCATGGAAGACGCGGTGTCAACGCATTGGCTGGTAGTTTGGTACTAGGTGGAAAAGTGACGATTCCATCGATTTATCTTGCGAGTGGTCAGATTGTCCACGTTGCAGGAGGAGTAGATATTAACGGGGGTTTACTTTGCCCAGACGATTATTATGAGGGTAGAGTACTTGTTCGTTCGGATATCGAAGACGCTGATTTCAACATGAAGCAGTTTCGGTTAGAACCTAAGAATCCTTATCGCATGCAAAGTGCAGGTAAAAAACTATATATTACGGTTATTCGATATATTGTGGAATTTGATAGTAATGGTGGAAAGGGCTACACAGATTCGATTGTTTCGATAGCAGGAATGCCAATTACGATGCCAAAGTGTGGATTTACTCGAAATGGCTGTGTATTCCTTGGATGGTCAAAGGTGAGGTTTTCGAAACCGGTCTTGAGTGAGAAACCAGATTATAAGGAAAAAGAGATTGTACCATCATTAGCAGATGAGAAGACAGTCATAACATTGTATGCTGTATGGGGGTCTGTTCCTACATTTAAACCAGTATATTCGGATGTGGAATTCTATCAGGGTGAATATGTTGATGAGAAGATTTTAAAGAGTCTTGTAACGGTTTATGATGAGCTAGATGGAGATATCAGTCAAAGTGTACGAATTGAAAAGATTATATATCGAGGGGCGATTGCGTATTATCCGATTCATCTTGACACAGCAGCAAAATACATTGGCACAATTCAGATTCATTATAAATGTAAGAATCAAAGTGGAAGAAATACAGACTACTATTTATCGGTAAGATTGAAAGAGAATCAACCGCCTAGTATAAAAGGAAAAGATCGTTATTACTTTTTGGATGAACTAAAAGAGATGACGATTGATGAGGTGGTAGACGAACTAACTACAACTGTAGAATTTCGGGATGACGTAGAATCTAAAGATGAATTAATGAAAGATTATTATATCAATAAGATTGATATTCCGATTGATCGAACAGGAAATCATACAGTATATATTAACGTGCGAGACCAATATGGACATCGTTTCTATATGAAACCAAATGAAAAGAAGAGGTATGGCTCAGGGAAAACAAGTGATTGTCTCTTTTTATTCCATATCATTGCTAATACACAAAATCATGATGAGTTCGCTGGGTATGTACGATTTATATCTAGTGCTCATATAGATACGCTTAGTCAATCTTCCAAATGGAGAGGTACTCAATTAAGCCAACGAATCAAAACGTATTTTGAGAGAGAAACAGTGGGTGGTAATTGTGCTTCGATTTGGTGTTTTGATAAAACACAGATTGATGCAGTACAAGCGTTGAATGAAAGTGGTGAGGATCTGTTTGGAGAAGAGGCTAATCTGAATTTTCTCCAACGGTTTCACCCAATAATTCGAAAGGAGGATGAAGAATGACAGAGTTTCTTCAAGAGTATGGCAAGATTATTGTTGCTGTTCTGGTTATCTTAGCTTTGGTTGCGATTGTTGTATTATTCCGTACACCGATGTCTAATATGTTTGCCAATCTATTCAACAATTTCTTTTCTTCAGTAGGTTCAAGTGCTGGTTTGCCTGCACCAACCTTTAATCCATAAGGAATTATTTTGCCGGGTGGATTTACCCATCCGGCCTTTGAAAAAGAATACACAAGTGTGATATACACCTTAGATGGAGGACATATGAGTGATTTTCATAAAAAGTATTTATTAAATCGGGAAGATTACGGTTTGCTATATAACTATGTAGTAGATGATAATGTGACAGATATTAATTGGAATGGGAGGCAGCTGTGGATTGATGACTTGAGTAAAGGCAGATATCTGGCACCTGAAGTATTAGAGCCTGTATTTGTTGAGCGGTTATCTACTTTGATTTCGAATGTAGTTAGTGTCCCATATAATCGCATGAGTCCAGTTCTTGAAGCAGAGACAGAAGAGTTGAGAATTAGTATTGTGCATGGAAGTGTGGCACATTCTGGTGCAACGATTTCATTGCGTAAGATTCCTGCTGTTCGACGAATGACGAGTGAGGATATGATTCACTCTGGATATTGCGATAAAGAGGTTCGAAACTTCCTAGTGAATTGCATTCGTGCACACTTTAATATTGCGATATGTGGCATGCCAGGTGCTGGCAAGACGGAACTTCTCAAGTTCTTGACACAATATATACCGGATACAGAACGAGTGATTACCATTGAAGACACACTAGAAATACATTATCAGAAGATTAATCCTAACAAGGATTGTGTAGAGATGAAGGTCGCGGAGCAATTCACCTACACAGATGCAATTAAGGCGTGTCTGCGACAGCTTCCCAAGTGGATTATTCTATCAGAAGCACGCTCAACAGAGGTACGATATTTATTGGAGTGCTTTAGCACAGGTACATATGGAATGACGACGTTGCATACGGATGATGTTCGGAATATCCCGGATCGGATAAAGAACATGGCTGGTGGTGAGATGGATGCCACACGTATTGTGAATGATACATATCGTTTTATTAATGTGGGGATTTTAGTGAAAAGTATTGTTGAAAAGGATGGAAGAATTACAAGAAGGATTGAACAGATTGGTGTGTTTGACCGCTTCGGAGCAGATTTGATGCATGTGGTGAACCAGGTAAAGATGATTGTAGATAATGGAACCATTGTTGGTCGAGATATTGACCATAACATAGAGAGACGATTTCATGAGATGGGGATAGATAATCCGTTTGTGAGGGAGGGATTTGTTGGATAATCAATGGAGAGGTCGAATAATACGCTTTGGCATTACCGTTATTGGTGTATTGTTGGTGATGATGATTTATGAATTGTGGTGGTGGTGTGGTCTGGGATTGGGGGTTATAGCTCTTTTTGCTGTACCACGAATGAATTATTATCGTAGAAAATCACGCGAGGAAGAGCAAGTATATCACCAGGTGACAACATATATGGAACAACTTCTGTGTTCATATAAGAGAACAGGACAGATATTGCCTTCCTTACAGGATTGTGTGAGTATTTTTCAAGATGATGATATGAAACAGACGATACTTAAGACAATACATGTTATGAGGACTGGAGAAGGTGTTGAGGATGGAGATATTACCAAGTCTGCTTTTGAGATTATGGAGAGAGCATATCCGAGTCGGCGTATGAAGATGATTCATAGCTTTATTTGTCAGGCAGAAGCCACTGGTGGTGAGCGAGAAGATGCATTAGATATTTTGTTAGAGGAGATTCAGCTTTGGAGACAAAGGACACAACTTTATCAGAAGAAAAAGTCATTTATTCGTATTGATACTATGATTGCCGTGGGACTCTCTGCATTGATGTGTTATATCTCAAAGCTTTTGACGCCATCCGAATTGGGTATTCGATTACCTGAAACAATGTTATATCAGATTGCTACATCAGTTGTTTTAGGGGCATTTGTAGGCACCATTGTATTGGTGTGGAAGAAGCTTACGGGAAGCTGGTTAGATTCAGATGAGATGGTAACGGAGAAACAAGAGCAGAGTATGGATAAGCAGTATGATATCTTGAAAGGGCATATTGAGACAAAGTCTAGAATTAAGCACAACTTGGCATTGAGAATTTGTCGACGTGAGGTTGAGAAAATATATCCTTACTGGCTTTTATCCGTTACATTACAGATGCAGACAGAGAGTGTTTATTCGGCAATTGAAAAATCCTGTCATTCCATAGCAGGAATTTTTAAACGGGAAGTAGGAGTGTTATTAGAGGAGATATATCAGGAGCCATCTGCTTTACAACCGTACCTAAATTTTTTTCAGGAGTTATCCATACCAGAGGTACAGACAGGAATGAAAATACTTTACTCTGTTTGTCAAAACGGTTATGAGGATTCGAGAAGACAGTTGGACTTTTTGATTTCAAACAATAACCAGTGCATGGATCGTAGTCAATCTCATCATTATGAAAACCAAGTGGCGGGCCTATCAATGCTGAAGCATATGCCAATGATGATTGCATGCGTCAAGTTGTTAGCTGATTTGGTGAATTTGCTAGCACTTACCATGGGAATGTTTCAACAGATTGTTTGAGCAACAAAATGCTCGGAAATGAGGGAGTATGGAAGAATTTATAGAAGAATATGGTGAAATGTTAATTATGACATTGATGGGCTCTGGAATGTTAGCCATTTTTATGGGACTAGCAAAGATGATTGGAGAAATGTTTTGACAGGGAGGATAGATTGTGAGTGAATGGATTGCAGAGTATGGACGTTTGATTATCATGGCGTTAATTGGAATTTTAATTATGTCGGTCATTATATTTATGTGGCAATATCTGGGATTTTTCATGAATGCTTTGGGTGATTCACTGATGGGAGGGAATGCTTTGTGAGTACGTTGATTCGACAATATGGACTTGTTATGATGGCAGTACTGATTGGGATTTTTCTTATTTGTGGCGTATATCAAACGTTTCAAAATGAATGGGAGAAGACAGGTGTGATTGCAGATGGTAAACAAATGGAATTCGAGGGAAGGGCATCAACTGGCGGAGGGTATCCGATACTTAAAACACAAGATTGTCAAGTAAAGGTTGGTGACGTATTGGATGTGAGAGATTTAGCTCATGCCGCTGATGTAGATGGAAAAGATTTGAGCAAAGAGATTACCTATAAAGAGATTTCAGGTAATCTTCTTGGTAAAGATGGTAAGTCTTACTTGATTGATACGACAAAAGAGGGTGTATCGTGGCTTCAATTTCAAGTAAAAGGAAAGAGTGGTCTAGTTACTTGTAAGGAAGCTATCGTTATCGTGGATTGGAGGAAGAGTAAACAACTATGAGAATGATGATTGAGCATTTTATTACTTTTTTTCTACTGTTAGTATTTGTTTGGATTGGTGTTATGTATGTCATGCAAAACCTGTCCTATTCTAGTGCAAGACAATACCATAGTGGAGTTGTTAATCAAATTGAGGATAGCAATTTTTCAGAAGATATCATCGCGGAATGCAAGGATAAGGCAGAAAAGGTTGGATATGATTTAAATATTGAACGATATTACAATGGGACTAATCAGGATGCTATGGTGACACTTTCTTTTATTTATGAGATTCCCATACTTCATACACAAAAGACTTATTCAATACAAGGCTATGCTAGATAGGAATGGAGGAAGTTTATGAAAAGTATAATGATATCATTTATTTGTGTACTTTGCTTACTCTTTACCGTTCAAGCACATTCCGATATAACGAGCTACTCGGTTCGAAAGGGAGAACTACAGGATGCACTAGGAGTTGCGATGAGTCAGACAATGAGAGAGTGTATGGTTCAGGGAAGTTATGGCATTGTAGATGAGAAAACTTTTACAGCAGCATTTTTACGAAGTTTATTGAGTAAAGTGAATTCAGATGGGGAAATAACAGTGAAGATTGTGACGTTAGATATGGAAGAAGGATTTTTAGATGTGGAAGTGATTCAGAAATATCAAGATTATATCGGTAAAGAGCGAGAACTCAAACTGAGAAGAACTGTGATATTAGAAGAACCGACCCTATAAGAGTCGGTTCTAGTATTAGTCTTCTTGAGAATCAGATGATTCTGTCAATGGTGGGTTCACATGAATCTGAATTTTGTCAATTCGGTTATTGTGTACCTCGAGAACAGTATAGATTGCATATTCGTCCTCTGTTCTCTCGCCGGCTTCTGGGAAGTGGGCAAGTAGATTGATGACATGACCAGCAATGGAATCATAGTCATCAGATGTAATCGGTAGATGAAGATTTTCTTCGATATCATCTAGGCTAGTAGAGCCCAGAACGATATATTCATTATCTGCGATGATTTGAATATCATCTTCTTCATCCTCATCATATTCGTCTCGGATATCGCCTACGATTTCTTCAAGTAAGTCTTCCATAGTAATGAGACCTGCCAAGGCACCATACTCATCCAAAACAATTGTCATTGAGATGAATTCTTTACGCATCTCGATGAAAAGTTCAGAAGTGTTTTTGTATTCATAAGTAAAATGTGCTTCTCGCACCAAACTCATTAAATCAAAGCTCTCACGGTCGCCTTGATAGAATACAAAGTCTTTTAGATTTATTATACCTACGATATTGTCAATACTTTCGTAATAAACAGGCATTCGTGCAAATTTGTTATCTGTAAACTGTGCCAATAGTTCTTCATATGAAATATCCGTACTCACCATCTCGATGTCCATACGAGGGATCATAACATCTTTAGCAAGTGAATCGCCAAAATCAACAATATTGGTAATCATCTGACGTTCTTCACTTTCGATGACACCTTCTTCGTGGCTAACATCTACAAAGGTTCTAAGCTCGTCCTCGGTGATGGTGGCCTTCTCAGACATATCAACGCGTAGCAGACGAAGTATCAGATTGGATAATCCACTTACTAACCATACAATAGGTGTTAATATCTTTGTTATAAACAAGATCACGCTTGCATACATGAGCGACATTTTTTCGGCATTCATAGTGGCAAATGATTTTGGCGTAATTTCACCAAAAATCAAAATCAGGAATGTGAGGATTCCAGTAGCAATTCCAGCACCTAGACTGGCATTCTGACTGAGTCCCATACGTTCACAGATGGAAAATGCATAGGCTGTAGAAATTGAAGAAGCGGATAAGTTCACTACGTTATTACAAATCAATATAGTGCTTAACATCTTATGAGGTTCTTCAATAAGCTTTAATACAGTAGCAGCACGTTTCACTTTCTCTTCATCTAGGGCTCTCATACGTAATTTATTTACTGTAGTAAGAGCTGTTTCAGCAGAAGAGAAAAAGGCGGATAAGGTAATTAAAACAATAATTACAATAATATTCACCGCATCACTCGGGTCCAACAATAATCATCTCCAATTTTTATTTTATCTATCATATTGTACAATACATGATTTTATGTGTCAAGAAAGCGCGTTTAGCTCAGAGCCTGACGCTTTCTAGCCATATCATCGTTATCTAAGTATTCATCATAGGTTGTAATCTTATCAATCATTCCATTCGGAGTCAATTCAATGATTCGATTGGCGATTGTCTGAATAAACTGATGATCCTGGGAGGTAAACATAATAGCTCCAGGGAATTTAATTAATCCATTATTCACAGATGTGATGGCTTCCATATCAAGGTGGTTGGTAGGCTCATCGAGCATCAGTACATTAGCACCAAGCATCATCATCTTTGATAACATAACACGGACTTTTTCTCCTCCAGAGAGCACATTGACTTTCTTTAAACCGTCATCTCCAGCAAATAACATACGTCCTAGGAAACCACGAACATAAGTGGCATCTTTCTCTGGTGAGTATGGCATGAGCCAATCAACGATGGTATCGTTACTACTAAAGTCCTTGGTATTGTCTTTTGGAAAATATGCCTGAGTAGTTGTGATACCCCATTTGTAATCCCCCTCGTCTGGCTCCATCTCGCCAGATAAAATCTGAAAGAGTGTAGTAGCAGCGATTCCATAAGAACCAACAAAAGCAATCTTATCTTCACGGCCTACAATAAAGGATACATTATCGAGAACCTTTTCACCGTCAATTGTCTTAGACAAGTTGGTAACAGTGAGAACTTCATTTCCGATTTCTCGCTCTGGTTTGAAATCCACGTATGGATACTTACGACTAGATGGTCGTATATTATCTAGTTCGATTTTTTCGAGAGCACGTTTTCTAGAGGTAGCCTGTTTTGATTTTGATGCATTCGCACTAAATCTCTGAATAAAGTCTTGTAACTCTTTGATTTTTTCTTCTTTTTTCTTATTGGCTTCTTTCATTTGCTTTACAATCAATTGACTTGATTCATACCAGAAATCATAGTTACCAGCATAGAGCTGCATCTTGGCATAATCAATATCTACGGTATGGGTACATACCTTGTTCAAAAAATATCTGTCATGGCTGACTACGATAACAGTATTATCAAAATTGATTAAGAACTCCTCTAACCAACGAATTGCATCCAAGTCAAGATGGTTGGTAGGCTCATCGAGAAGAAGAATATCTGGATTACCAAATAATGCTCTAGCTAAGAGAACTTTGATTTTCTCACTACCAGATAACTCACTCATTTTTTTGTAATGAAGCTCGGTGTCGATGCTCAATCCATTTAATAGGGTAGCAGCATCGGATTCGGCTTCCCATCCGTTCATCGTAGCAAACTCACCTTCAAGTTCACTCGCGCGAATACCATCTTCTTCTGTGAAATCTTCTTTTGCATAGATGGCATCCTTTTCTTTCATGATTTCATATAATCTTTTGTTACCCATGATAACAGTATCTAGAACAGGGAATTCATCATACTTAAAGTGATCCTGCTCCAATACAGAGAGACGTTCGCCCGGTGTGATAATAATATCACCAGTGGTGCTCTCTAATTCACCAGATAAGAGCTTTAGGAATGTGGACTTACCAGCACCATTGGCGCCGATGATACCATAACAGTTTCCCTGGGTAAATTTAATGCTTACTTCTTCAAAAAGCGCCTTTTTACCAAAGCGCAATGAGACGTTACTAACTTGAATCATGTTGTGCATCCTTTCTTATTAAAAATACATAGCAACTCTATTTTACTAAATATTAGGTATTTTGCAAGGATTTTTCAAATAAATATTGTTACTAATGTAGTTTTTCGTTATAATGGTAGTACAATAGTCTAAGAAAGAGATGAGGATACCATATGAATATACAGCAGGGAGAGCCATTACCACTGGGTGTCACCGTATCTAAAGATGGAAACTATGTTCAGATTACCGTTTGGGCTAAAGATGAGAAAAAGTGTGAATTGCGTTTATATCAACAGGGGAAGAAGGCTCGCGTGTTTGCAATGTCCTCAATGGAACAACAAGGCGCGAAGGATATTTTTTCGCTACGATTTGTTGGTGAGCACATTACGGAGGAACTAGCTGACTGTGAATATATGATAAAAGCAGGTGGTGTTGAATTCATCGATCCTTATGCAAGGCGTATCAGTGGGAGAGATACATTTGGTCAGAAGGGGAAAGCACGAGGCGCATTTTCCTTTGATACGTTTGATTGGAGTGATGAAAAGCGTCCCGAGCTTGATTTCTCAGAGATGATTCTCTATCAATGCCATGTGAGAGGATTTACAAAGCACTCCTCATCAGGTGTCAGCGCACCGGGAACCTATCAGGGAGTTATTGATAAAATCCCATATTTGAAGGATTTAGGGGTTAACACGTTGCTATTTTTACCATTGTATGATTTTAACGAGGTGGGTGAACGTGGTGATGGTAAGAAGATAGTAAATTATTGGGGATATACAAAAGATGCGTATTATTTTGCTCCCAAGAGTTCATATGGTACAGGACGAGAAAAACCTGGTATAGAATATAAGAAGATGATCAAGGCATTGCATCAGCAGGGGATGAACATACTGATGGATATTCATTTTCAAGATAAGTCACAATCGTTTATCCTCGATTGCTTGCGATATTATGTGATGGAATACCATGTTGATGGTTTCTTGGTGAACCAAGATGTCGTGTCTGCGCAATTAGTTATGAATGATCCCATTCTTCGTAATGTAAAATTGCTAGGGACGGGTTGGCCGGATTTGTGTGAGGGAAATCACAAGCCTAGATTGGCTACTTTTAATGATGGTTTCATGATTGACGCGAGACGTTATCTTAAGAGTGATGAAGGGATGACGGGAAACTTTTATCAGAGATTTAAGAATCAAGGTGGCAATCAGGCAGTCATTAATTATCTGACACAGAAAAATGGATTTACATTAAAGGATTTAGTTTCCTATGATGTGAAGCATAATGAAATAAACGGTGAGAAAAACCAAGATGGAACAGAGTATAATTATAGTTGGAATTGTGGAGTTGAAGGCGTTACTAGGAAGAAATCAGTCTTGCTTATGCGTAAGCAGCAGATGAAGAATGGACTTGCTTTCTTATTACTTAGCATGGGGACACCAATGCTTTTGGCAGGCGATGAATTTGCAAATACTCAGAAAGGTAATAACAATGCATATTGCCAGGATAATGTGACGACGTGGCTGGATTGGGATTTGCTCGAGAAGAACCAGGATGTCTACAATTACGTCAAGAAACTGATTGAGTTTCGCGTAAAATGCAGAGTTTACGATGGTAGAACGTTTACTGGGATGGATGGTAAAGGAGCAGGGGCTCCGGATATTTCATGCCATGGTATCGAACCTTGGATGAATGAATTTGTGAATTACAGTAGAGAGTTAGGAATCATGTTTTATAAAACGTATATTGATAGTACTAGTTCTATTTATATTGCGATCAATATGCATTGGGAATCACATGAGTTCTTTTTGCCTGTGGTGGACCACGGAAATTCATGGAAAGTGCTGATGGATACGAGTGGTAAGAATAAGGCTTTTAATAGTAAGTATCAAAAGTATGTAATGGACCCAAGAACCGTTGCTGTTTTTGAAGAAGTTCCTGGGTCAAAGAAGCCAGATTAAAGATCGTGGTTTTCTACGATTGGATCGATAAGATCTAGCTCACACAGATGATTGTCTGTGAAATGTGTACAGGTGGTACATGACACTTCGCTATCTCCTGATTTGTTACTGCAGGAGCATCCAGATTTGGTGTCATAAGCACTACATTTTTCTGCAATATTTTTGTAGGTTTCCTGATTTAGCATAGATTGGTCTCCTTTCCATTGGAATCAAGATTAGTATGCGTCAGAAGAAAAAAATTATACAAGCGATGGAGGCAAAATGGTTTCTTTAGAGATAGAAGATGTGAAAGAATTTATGGGACAGTTGTTTCATAGTGATTCAATGTTTGATACCTTTGATGTTCATGATATTAAAGTACAGACTTTATATCTTACGACGATATCTGGACGTGTCAATACAAAATGGCTGGATACAGAGGAAGAGGCGGGAGAATTTGTACATTGGTCTGATGTAAGACCAATTGTTTTTCAATTGATTAAAGGAAAGAAAACGCCACAGTCTATGGTTCTGAATTTTACAAAAATATTGGAGGCTGGTAATCGTGGTGCATTACAAGTGCGATATGAAGAGAACGGTTTGCGTCTAATAACGGGGTATAGTATGGCTGAATTTTCTTTGGATAAAACGAAAGAACAAGATTGGGACCAGCAGTGTATGCAATATCTTGTAAGCAAGGAAATTTCATATACGAAAATTAGTTAAACACGAACTTTGTTAGCACTCAATCAAAATGAGTGCTAATTTTCTATTGACATCTTGATTTCTCTGTATTATGATATCCATTATAAAAGAAAAACATAAGAATTGGAGTGAATGAAAGATGACAAAAGAACAGGGTAGCTTAAGTATTGAGTCGGAAAATATGTTCCCCATTATTAAAAAGTGGTTGTATTCGGACCATGATATTTTCATTCGTGAGTTAGTATCCAATGGTTGTGACGCTATCACGAAGTTGAAAAAGTTAGAGGTCATGGGTGAGTACACAATGCCAGATGACTATCAGCCAAGTATTCAGGTATATGTGAATTCGACGGATAAAACCATTCAGTTTGTCGATAATGGTATCGGAATGACAGCAGATGAAGTGAAAGAGTATATCAATAATGTAGCTTTTTCTGGTGCAACAGATTTCTTGGAGAAATACAAGGATAAAGCAAGTGAAGAGCAGATTATTGGTCACTTTGGTTTGGGATTCTATTCTGCATTCATGGTGGCTGACAAAGTGACGATTGAGACGAAGTCATATCGAGATGGTTCTGAAGCAGTTCGCTGGGAATCTGAAGGTGGTATCGAATTTGAGATGGAGCCATGCGAGAAGGATACGATTGGTTCTACGATGACATTATATCTCAATGAGGACAGCTATGAATTTTGCAATGATTATCGTGTTCGCGAAGTTCTTGAAAAGTATTGTTCCTTCATGCCAGTTGAGATTTTCCTGACGAAGACAGATGGAGAACCTGAGACTGAGACAGTGAACGAGGAAGAACTATTAGATACCGATGAGGTTATCGAGAAGTTTGATGAGAAGATTCCTGCGAAAGAGAAGACTGAGACACAGGAAGCAGAGCCTGAGAAGACAATTAAGAAGGCAAAGATTAAGAAGCGTCCGGTATCGTTGAGTGATACGACACCACTTTGGACCAAGCATCCAAATGATTGTACAGAGGATGAGTACAAGGATTTCTACCGCAAGGTATTCCATGATTACAAGGAACCATTATTCTGGATTCATTTGAATATGGATTACCCATTTAATTTGAAAGGTATCCTGTATTTCCCTAAATTGAATACAGAGTACGACAACCTAGAAGGTACGATTAAGCTTTACAATAATCAGGTATTTATCGCAGACAATATTAAAGAAGTAATTCCAGAGTTTTTGATGTTATTAAAAGGTGTGATTGATTGCCCGGATTTGCCATTGAATGTATCTCGTAGTGCTTTGCAAAATGATGGATTTGTTAAGAAAATTTCGGATTATATTACGAAGAAGATAGCTGATAAATTGACAGGAATGTGCAAGACAGATCGTGAGAACTTTGAGAAGTATTGGGATGATATCAGTCCATTTATCAAGTTTGGTTGCCTCAAGGACGACAAGTTCAAGGAAAAAGTAGAAGATTATATCCTATATAAAGACTTAAATGATAAATACATGACCTTGCAGGAATATCTTGATGCAGAAGGAGTTCCTGAGGTTGAGGTAGTTGATGCGGGCGATGAAGAGAAGGATGACGAAGCAGAGAAACCTAAGACAACAGTTTACTATGTAACGGACCTTCAACAGCAGAGTCAATATATCAACATGTTTAAGGAAGAG
Source organism: uncultured Lachnospiraceae bacterium (assembly GCA_964619785.1). Taxonomy (GTDB): domain Bacteria; phylum Bacillota; class Clostridia; order Lachnospirales; family Lachnospiraceae; genus CAZUGH01. The sequence goes on from CAZUGH010000002.1 coordinate 71,533, forward strand.
GGCAAGGATGCCTTCATCATGACGCATAACATTGACCAGCCATTTATCAATGCAGTAGAGCAGAGCAAGGAAAATGTTCAGTTCCTTCGTATTGATGCTGAATTGACAGATGACTTTAAGGAAACGGTTGCTGAGGATGAATTGAAGGAAGAGACAGAGACTTTAACGGATATGTTCAAGAAGGCACTTGGTAAGGACAACTTAGAGGTTAAGGTCGAAAAATTAAAAAATGAAAAGGTTTCTTCTATGATTACGATGTCGGAACAGACCAGAAGAATGCAGGATATGATGAAAATGTATGCTGCGAATGGAATGGGATTTGGCATGGACATGGAAGGACAGGGAGAGACCCTGATTCTGAATGCGAACAACGACTTGGTTCAGTTTGTATTTGAACACAAGAAGAGCAAGAAGATTCCAATGATTTGTCAGCAGCTGTACGATTTAGCTAAGCTATCAAATCAGCCATTATCACCAGAGGCAATGAGCAAATTCATTGAACGAAGCAATGAGATTATGATGCTTCTAACAAAATAAAATAATAAAAAACACGCCGTGACTATGAGAGTAGTGATGGCGTGTTTTTTTCTAGATTAGTGCCGAGATGAGCATAACAGCAATGACGACGGCTACAAGTACATAGATAATCGAGGACAATTTTCTTGTTGGGAAAAGTCTGACTGCGTTGACGAGTAACAAAAGTGCTAGAAGCGCCATAGCAATACAGTTCATAAGATATTCGTTGCCAATTCCGCATAGACCTAGAATCGCTACAATTAAAACAAGAACAGAAACAAGTGTCTGAACAATCAGGATGATTCGTTCACGTAAGGACATTTCTAAAAATGCAGATTTCAGTGTGGTTTTTTCGTTCATGGTATCCCTCTTCTTTCACAGTTAATTAGTATCTTCAGTATAGCCTATTTAGAAGGAAAAGAAAAGTATGTGTTTATTGACAGGATGGCATATACAATGTATGATAAATATATAGGTAAAACTATAATAACAAATCAGATTGGATAAATAGTATGGCATATAAAATAATAGCAGATAGTTGCATGGAACTTACAGATGATATGAGGAAAAGTGGTGTTTTCACTAATGTTCCTCTACAGTTGCATATTGGCGATGAGACAATTATTGATGATGAGACGTTTGATCAGATTTCTTTTTTAGAAAAGATGAATGGCTCACCAGAATGTCCAAAGTCATCTTGCCCTGCACCAGAAGCTTTTGAACAGACTTTTGAAGGTGCAGATGAGATTTTTGTTGTATCGATATCTTCACAGCTTAGTGGAACATATAATAGTGCAAAGCTTGCTATGATGGATTATCAGGATCAGCATCCCGAAGTGAAGATTCATGTAATTGACTCAAAGTCGGCTTCTTGCGGTGAAACTTTGATTGGAAGGAAGATTCAAGAGCTGAAGAGTAACGGGCTTTCGTTTGAGACGGTAGTTGATAAGATTGAAGAATATCGTGATCAGATTGACACGAAGTTTGTATTAGAATCGTTAGATAACCTTCATAAGAATGGTCGATTGACAGGAATGACTGCTCTGATTTGTCATGCATTGAATATTAAGCCTGTGATGTGTGCCACACCAGAGGGAACGATTGATAAGTTGAGTCAGGCACGTGGCATGAAGAATGCACTGAATAAGATGGTAGCGAGTATGGCTGAAGATGTTGGCAATGCAAAAGAGAAGATACTAGCGATTTCTCATTGTAATAATGCAGAACGTGCACGCTATGTCAAAGAACAGGTTGAGAAAGTAATCAACTTCCGCGAGATTCTGATTCTTGAGCAGAGAGGTCTCAGTACACTCTATGCAAATGAGGGTGGAATTATCGTTGCGTATTAATATAAGAAAATGCTTTACAAACTGAGATTCATTGGATATAATAATAACCGATGCTGGAATAACTCAGTTGGTAGAGTAGCTCATTCGTAATGAGCAAGCCGTGGGTTCGAGTCCCATTTCCAGCTTTATAGAATATGAGAAACTGGCCCCTAAGGTCAGTTTTTTTTCGGAGGAGAGAAAAAATATGTCATTAATAATCAAGCATGGTGATATCACGAAGATGAAGGTGGATGCCATTGTAAATGCAGCAAACACAAAGTTGAAACGGGGAAGTGGTGTGTGTGGAGCAATCTTTGCGGTAGCAGGTGCTGCAGAACTGCAAGCAGAGTGTGACAAGTTCAAGGGCTGTCCGATGGGATACGCCGTAATTACGAAAGGGTATCAGTTGCCAGCACCATATATTATTCACACCGTTGGCCCTGTGTGGCAAGGCGGCATGATGGGCGAGGAATTCTTGCTGAGAAGCTGTTATCAGAAGTCACTTGAACTGGCGGACCAATATGGCATGAGTTCGATTGCATTTCCCTTGATTTCAACAGGGATTTTTGCTTACCCAATGGAGGAAGCTAAAAAGATTGCAGAAGATACGATTCGTGAATTTTGCAAGACACACAATATCGATGTGTATCTGATGATATATAAGGAAGGGGAAGCGGATGAAGATTAGTAAATATAATAAGAAGCAACAGCAAGAAGTGAATGATTTGGTTCGTGAATCCTTTGGCATAGAGGAGGGTGATCATGTTGTAGCCTTAATTCAAGAGATTCGTGAGGGAAAATACTATCTGCCAGAATATGATTTGGTTGCAACAGAAGGAAATGAAGTGATTGGCCATTGCATGATATCAATATTACCATTTGAAGATTGTCAGGAAGAGATGCTACTTTTGTCACCCGTTGCTGTGAAGAAAAGCTGGCAAAATAAGAGCATGGGAACTAAGATGGTGAGAGAAGCATTAAAGAAGGTTAAGAATAAAAAATATTTAGGAATTATCGTAGAGGGTGATCCTCATTATTATCATAGATTTGGTTTTACTACATCTGTAGAATTCGGAATTTTCGCAAATGAAGCCATCCAGATGCCAAGTGAAGAATGCCTGATGGCAATGGAACTTGTGGATGGCGGGCTAGATGGCTTCTTTGGTGAAGTTGATTTTTCGATTTATACAACCTTATAACAAGGCCTTGCATTCTTCAATACTAAAGACATGCTTTGCATTACAAAAATGACAATTCATCTCGATGGGTTCTCCATCGTCGACGATATCCTGGATATCCTTTTTACTGATTCGACTAAGAGCTTTATACATGCGTTCCTTAGAACAATTACAGTGAAACTGGGTATCTAGTTTATCGTTAATGTGATAATCGGTATCTGCAAATATTTTTCCCATAATATCTTCAGGAGTAAATCCTTGATCGAGAAGAGAAGTGATAGGTGGAAAATTGTTCAGTTTCTGTTCAAGTGCTGAGATGGTTTCCTCTGTGGCAAATGGCATCAGCTGAATGATATAACCACCGGCTTGACGAACTGTGTTGTTCTTTTCCATTAATACACCAAGACTGACAGAGGTCGGAATCTGCTCGCTAGAAGCAAAATAGAATGTTAAATCCTCTGCAATCTCACCAGAAACAAGATGGGTCTGACCACTGTAGGGCTCTTTCATTCCAATATCTTTGATGACTGTCAATACACCGAGATCTACTGCTTTACCAACATCGAGTTTGCCTTTATCGCTTGCAGGGAGATGTACAACTGGATTATTGGCGAATCCCTTGACATTACCAACAGCATCTGCGGTAACAGTCAAGCCCTCAACAGGACCGTTGCATTGAATCTGTAGTGTGATGAGGTCAGTATCATTTTTACACATATAACCCATCATCGCGCCGGCGGTCAACAAACGCCCTAAAGCGGCAGTGATAACGGGACTTGTACCATGAGCAGCACGTGCGGTTTCTACGGTCTCTCTCGTGGTAGCAGCAAAGAAACGTACCTGATTGTCGTAGGCAGTTCCACGAATAACATAGTCTTTCATTTTTTCCTCCAAATATATAATATGGGCATAATCATAGCATGAATCGTGGAAAAACACAATGTGGAGCAAAAATACCTTGGAGAGGGTGGAATTCTTGACAAATAGAATATATTAAGATACAATGCAATAAGGTCAAATACTTTGACCATCAAATAATTGTATTAAAATTAAGAAAATCAAGAAAAAGGAGATTATTACTATGTTAGAAAAAATGCAGGAAATGATCGCAGATCAGTTGAGTGTTGACGCAGGAAGCGTTACAGAAGCTTCATCTTTTAAAGATGATCTTGGTGCAGATTCTCTTGACCTTTATGAACTTATCATGGCTCTTGAAGAAGAGTATGATGTTGAGATTCCTACAGATGATTTAGAGAGCATCAACACAGTTGGCGATGTTATCAATTTCTTAAAGGAAAAAGGTGTAGAATAATCAGTAATTCATTGGATATAATGAGATGATTAGCGGAGGCAGTCGGGCGGTGTCTGGCTGCCACCTTTTTAAGTTTTGGATGGAATTAGAACATATACAGGTCGTCATATGCATGGAGGTAACACATGAGCAAAATAGCATTTATTTTCCCTGGACAGGGAGCTCAAAAGATTGGAATGGGACAGGAGTTCTATGAGAATACTCAAATCGGAAAAGAAGTTTTTGACAAAGCGAGTGAAGCTGTTGGGCTTGATTTGAAGGCACTATGTTTTGAAGAAAATGACAATATAAACATAACAGAATTCACGCAGGTTGCCTTGGTAACAACAAGTGTAGCGATGATGAAAGTGTTAGAGGATAAGGGCGTGAAGCCAGATGTGGCAGCAGGACTGAGTCTAGGAGAGTATTGTGCACTCGTTGCAACAGGTGCGATGGATTATTTAGATGCGGCAAAAGCAGTTCGTCAAAGAGGAATCCTTATGCAAGAAGAAGTTCCAACTGGTGTTGGTGCGATGGCAGCTGTTATTGGTATGGATAAGGATACAATTGAAGAGAGCATCTCCGATATTGAGCATGTTTCGATTGCAAATTATAATTGCCCTGGTCAGATTGTCATATCAGGACGCAAGGAAGCAGTAGAAGAAGCCAGCGAAAAATTGAAAGAAGCTGGAGCGAGAAGATGTCTAATGCTCAAGGTTAGCGGACCATTTCACTCAGATATGCTTCAAGGTGCAGGAAAAAAATTAGAGAAAGTATTAGATGAAATTCAGATAAACCAACCACAGTTCCCATACGCAGCAAATGTAACGGCAGAATATGTGACCGATGTGGATGATATCAAACCACTTCTTGTCAAGCAGGTGTCTTCTTCGGTTCGTTGGCAGCAGACGATTGAGATGATGATTAATGATGGTGTTGATACCTTTATCGAAATTGGACCAGGCAAGACACTGGCTGGTTTTAATAAGAAGATTGGGAAAGCATTGGATAAGGAATTGCAGACATATAATGTTGAGACATTAGCTGATGTAGATGCTGTTGTAGAAGCATTGGCATAATTGATGGGAGGACAAACCATGAGTTTAGAGGGAAAAATAGCCGTTGTAACAGGCGCATCCCGCGGTATTGGCAGAGGAATTGCATTGACACTGGCAAAGGAAGGCGCAACCGTTATTATCAATTATAATGGTTCGACGGAACGAGCACAGGCAGTTGTTGCTGAGATACACGCATTAGGAGGACAGGCAGAAGCGATTCAGTGCAATGTAAGCGATTATGAAGCAGCCAAGGGTTTTATGGAAGATGTAGTGAAACGTTATGAGCGAGTTGATATTCTTGTGAATAACGCAGGTATCACAAGAGACAATCTTCTTATGAAAATGTCAGATGAAGATTTCGCAAGTGTCATCCAAACAAATTTAGGTGGAACATTTAACTGTATCAAGCATATAACAAGGACGATGATGAAACAGAGAAGCGGAAGAATTATCAATATTTCATCCGTATCTGGCATTATGGGTAATATGGGACAGGTTAATTATTCCGCATCCAAAGCGGGTGTGATTGGCTTGACTAAGAGTACAGCAAAAGAATTGGCATCTCGTGGTATTACTGTGAATGCAGTAGCACCAGGATTTATTGAGACAGAGATGACCGATGTGCTATCCGATAAAGTAAAGGAAAATGCAGTCGCTCAGATTCCGCTTAAGGCATTTGGTAAGGTGGAAGATGTAGCAAATACGGTAGCATTTTTAGCATCAGATCAAGCAAAATACATAACCGGTCAAGTGATTTGTGTTGACGGCGGAATTGCAATGTAGATATCAAATGGAGGAAATTCAATGAGTAGAAGAGTAGTGATAACAGGTATGGGTGCATTGACACCTATCGGTAATACAGTAGATGAATACTGGAATGGATTAAAAGAAGGTAAAGTCGGAATTGGACCAATTACTCAGTTTGACACAACTAATTTTAAGACAACCTTAGGTGCGGAAGTTAAGGATTTTGAACCTAAAGATTATATGGATCCTAAGTCGGCAAGAAGACTTGAGCGCTTCGCTCAGTTTGCAGTAGCAGCAGCAAAGGAAGCTATTGAAGATAGTGGACTTGATATGGAACAAGAAGATCCATTTATGGTAGGAGTTTCAATCGGAAGTGGAATTGGTAGTTTGCAATGTCTCGAGAGAGAGCATACCAAGTTATTAGAAAAGGGACCAAATCGTGTTGGACCTTTGATGATTCCATCTTTAATTTCTAACATGGCAGCTGGTAATGTAGCCATTCAGTTTGGTTTAAAAGGTAAAAACATAGATATTGTAACTGCTTGTGCATCTGGTACACATTGTATCGGAGAAGCATATCGTTCCATTCAGTACGGAGAAGCAGATGTTATGCTTGCTGGTGGTGCTGAGGCATGTATTACACCTGTTGGTGTGGCAGGTTTCACATCGATGACTGCTGTCAATACAACGGACGATCCAATGCATGCATCCATGCCATTTGATGAACGACGTGCAGGATTTGTTATGGGTGAAGGTTCTGGTGTTCTTGTATTAGAAGAATTAGAGCATGCAAAGAAACGTGGCGCAACAATTTATGCTGAGATGGCTGGTTATGGTGCAAGCTGTGATGCTTATCACATTACATCCCCAGCAGAGGATGGTTCTGGCGCAGCGAAAGCAATGGAATTTGCTATGAAAGATGCTGGTATGAAACCGGCGGATGTGGATTATATTAATGCACATGGAACAAGCACACATATGAATGATTTATTTGAGACAAGAGCAATCAAGTTGGTATTTGGTGATGCTGCATACCAGTTGAAAGTAAACTCAACAAAATCCATGATTGGACATCTATTGGGTGCAGCTGGTGGCGTCGAAGCAGTTGCCTGTGTTAAATCAATTATGGATCAATATGTTCATGTGACAGCAGGGCTTGAGCAACAAGATCCTGAGTGCGATTTGAATTGTATGAAAGGTTCTGGAGAAAATACAAAAGTAGATGTAACGCTCAGCAACTCCCTTGGATTTGGTGGACATAACGCATCCATTATTATCAAAAAAATTCAGGATTAAGAAGGGAGAAGACATATGCTATTAGATGTGAAACAGATAGAAGAGATTATACCACATAGACATCCCTTTTTATTAATTGATTGTATCGAAGAGTTAGAACCAGGCAAACGCGCTGTGGGTTACAAATGTGTTACATTCCACGAAGATTTCTTTCGAGGACATTTTCCACAAGAACCTGTTATGCCGGGAGTGCTTGTGATTGAAGCGTTGGCGCAGGTTGGTGCTGTTGCAGTACTGAGTCTTGAGGATAATAAAGGAAAGACGGCATATTTTGGTGGGATTAACAGTGCTAAATTCAAAAAGAAAATTGTTCCGGGCGATAAAATCAAGCTTGAGACAGAGATTATTAAACAAAAAGGACCAGTTGGTGTAGGAAAAGCAACAGCAACGGTAGACGGTAAGATTGCAGTAGTTGCAGAAATCACCTTTATCCTTGGTGCATAGAAGAATGAAAATCCTCTGACATAAAGTCGGGGGATTTTTGCGTTCCCATGTCGTTTTGAATAATAATTAAAAATGAAGGCATACTACAAAGGAAACTATATTAGGAGGATTCATTCCATGAAAAAGAAAATTGTTTTGGTATGTATGACCATTTGTTTGATGTTTTTGATGACGGCATGTGGCGATGAACGACTCAATGATGCAACAGCTCCAGAGGCATCACAGACGCCGGGAACGACTGA
>CAZUGH010000002.1:79732-82778 GCA_964619785.1 uncultured Lachnospiraceae bacterium
ACTGATGACGTAGATGGTGTAGGAGATGATTTGGCAGATGATGCCGAAGATGTTGGTGAAGATTTGAAGGATGGCGCAGAAGATGTCGGTGATGCGTTGACAGGAGATGACACCAAGGAAAATCGTTAGCACCATCCACCATCCATTGTGATTACCTGACCTGTCAGGTAAGTTGATGAGGTAGCAATGCGGAAGACAAGGTCTGCAGCTTCCTGTGGAGTTCCAGCACGAGATGCCGGAATCTCTTCGAGGAGTTCGGCTTTGTCTTCTTTTGTTAATTCCTGATTCATCTCAGTGTCCATAAATCCAAATGCAATCGCATTGACTGCGACACCACTAGGAGCAAGTTCTTTAGCAAGTGCTTTTGTGAATGAGTTGATGCCACCTTTGGTAGTGGAATATGCTACTTCGCAGGAAGCTCCAATATTTCCCCAAACGGAAGATATATTGATAATGCTACCAGCGTGATTGTGTACCATGGATGGAATGACTTCACGACAGGTATAAAAGGCAGAATTCAAGTTTGTGTTCATCATGAGCTGCCACTGTTTGGTACTCATGTCGGTAAGCAAGCCGATGTGTGCAATGCCTGCATTATTAACCAATACAGAGGGCTCACCTAATTGTGTACGCACGAGGCTCATGAATTCATGAACCTTCTGTTCGTCGCCGATATCGAATGTCATGGTTACACACTTGATACCAAACACAAGGCAAGCGTTAGCGGTTTCTTCTAATTGTTGGCCTTTGTGGTGGCAGCAGAGTCCGAGCTGATATCCTTCCTTGGCAAATCGAAGGGCAATCGCTTGTCCGATTCCTCTAGATGCCCCAGTAATAATAGCAATTTTTGATTTCATAAGTTCTCACAAACCTTCCATTTTTCATACTTTAGAATAAGTATATCACAAGAATATTGTCAACAGAAGAATTTTCTGTTATACTATAAAAGTTATTTTGTGCACAAAATTTCCAGGAGGAGACCTGAATGAAAAAGAAAAGTATAGCAAGTGTCATTATGAGGACATTTCTCAAAGCCTTAGGAGTTATGGCTTTACTCATTGCAGTCGGCTTTGTGGGATACTTTTTGACCATGCTGTTTTATAATATCACTTCACGTTCAGAGCGTAGTACACAGTACTCACATGTAATTGATGTGACAACCGGAACGGATTCTCGCAATTTGATTTTTAGTTATGACGAGAAAAGCATGTTGATTAATCGTATTGTTTTAGAAATTTATCATTCGGATACGAATAATATGGATTATGTTACGATTCCATCCGGAACAACAATTGAAGTTTCAGGCAAGACATATACAGAGATGCTGAAGGCGAGTCAGGAAGTGCCTCAGATTGTACGTTTATCTAGATTGAATAAATATTTTACAGGTGACGTTGCTTATGAATATGGTATTATGGCATTAGAAGAGGCAACCGGCACGGATATAGGATATTTTACAGCGATGAAGTCAACTAAGTTTGAGGAGCTGTTTGTAAACCGTGGTACGAAGGAAGAGGCATATTATGCTCCTTCTCAGAAGATGTTAGATGAGGTTGCGAAGTGCCAGGATTCCTATGATTTATCAGATTTGATTGAAGATTATTGGAGCGATATGATTTGCAATATTACCTGCGCACAGAAGACACAATACGCGGCTAGCTTTAAGAAGGTTAAGCCAGAGCAGATTCATACATATCGTGTTGTGGCAGATCAGGTTAAGCATACTTATACAATTACCAAAGATAAAACCAAAGCACTGTTACGTTCATTAGATAGTAATGAAGAGTATACGCAGGCAGATGAGAGATCGCAGACTGCAGCAAGTAAAACGACGACAAAGAGTAGTAAAACGGGCGATTCGAAGAAGCTGAAGATTCAGTTGACCAATGCTAGTCAGATTAATGGCTTAGCAGCATCTTATAAAGAAAAAATGGAGTCGGCAGGTTACACCATTCAAGGAACAGGGAATTATTTAGGTGATATGCAGACGACGACTACAATTTTAGTGAAAAAGAAGAGCCAGGGTAAGGATTTACTTACATATTTTAAATCAGGCAAGATTCAAGTGACAAGTGATGAATTGACTGATGGTGCTGACATCGAGGTAATTATTGGGTCAGAGGACCGAATTACTGGATATTAATTAAGGAGGACGCAACTATGGGAACCCGAGTTCATGTAATGGGACTTGAGGTTGATGTTCTGACAGAAGAGACATTGCAGGCTCAGTTGACAGAATACTTGACTAATGACTATCTAAATATTGTGCATCTAGTATCCATGGATTATGTGGAAGAAGAGTCAAGTGATGATGTGAGACAGGCACTGGCAGAAGCCGATTTGGTTTTACCAGGGGAAAATGCGATTCTTAACGGGCATCATGTTGGCGTTTTAGAAGCTGGCGGTATGGTTGTGAACTATCGAAATGTATTTTCTGTCTTAGAAAGCATACGACTAGATGGTAAGAAGAGCTATTTCATCATGCGCAATCGCAATGAAGCTAAGAGATTTTATGGTTTGATTCGTCGCATGCATATGGGTGATACATGTGTTGGTATCTATGCATTAGATGGCAAGGCTACGGATGAGATGGTAATTAATGATCTCAATACACAGGTGCCAGACTTAGTCTTTTTGGCATTGGATAAAGAGACACAGGAACAGTGGATTCACGAGAACAGACAAAAGATGAATGCAAAATTATGTATCTGTGTGGGCGGGGTATTACCACTGATACAAAGAGAGAATCCGCATATACCAAATGTGCTGAAGATACTGCACTTGGACGGTGTTTATCGTAAATTATTACGAATCCCAAATTCGTATTCGATTCGTACACGAATATTTAAAAAGAAAATGGCAGATTATAATAACAAAAAGCAGAATGAAGAATAGTTTGTTCTGAGATTGGAGTTATTATATGAGCCTTTTGAGAAAGAACTGGGTTCACACCAGTTCTTTTTTTCGTCATACAAAGAGTTACATGATTGCCATCTTAGGAACTGGTTTGATGGCGATGGGTATTAATCTGGTCTATGAGCCTCTT
>CAZUGH010000002.1:82878-84167 GCA_964619785.1 uncultured Lachnospiraceae bacterium
TATGGGTAACAACGACAGCATTGAACATTCCACTTGTGATATGGGCATGGAAGCAACAGGGTTTTTCTTACATGAAAAACACCTTGATTGCTGCGGCTTCATTTTCCTTTTTTCTGTCCTTGATTCCTCAAATTGATGTGGTTGGTGAGGATTATCTCATGGCGGCACTTGTTGGTGGCGTATTAAATGGTGTTGGATTGGCGCTTGTATTTTCACAGGGAATGTCTACGGGAGGAACAGATCTATTAGGAAGCTTGGTTCATCCTTACTTGGCGCATATGAGTGTGGCAAGACTATTGATGATTATTGACGGTATCGTAGTGCTTCTAGGAATTGGTATCTTTGGTTTGCGTACAGGCTTATATGCAATTATTGCGGTATATGTGACAACGAAGGTGATGGATGGTATACTAGAAGGGTTGAAATACGCCAAGATGGTTTATGTGATAACAGACCATCAAGAGACGATTGCCAAGGTGATTTTGCATGAGATGGATCGAGGCGTGACAGGGCTTCGGGTCCGCGGAATGTATACTGGTAAAACGACAGGAATGCTTTTATGTATTGTGTCACGCAAGGAAGTAATTCGATTGACTCAAATTGTTGAAGACAAGGATCCAACGGCTTTCGTGATTGTGTCGGATGTGAGGGAAGTTATGGGAGAAGAATTCGTGAAACGTTCATAAAATTGTCACATTTTCGTCAGATATGAACAAAGGAAAAAATAATATATACAAATTACACAAAAGTAGGAAAAGTTATTTGTGAAAATGGAATATAGAGTTTTTCGAAAAAGTAGTGTATAGTATATTACAGATGTTATGACAATATATTTTATATTCCAGGGAGGAAATAACGAATGGCAAGTTTATCATTAAAGAACATCAATAAGGTATATCCAAATGGATTCCACGCAGTAAAAGATTTCAATCTTGAGATTGAAGATAAAGAGTTCATCATTTTCGTAGGACCATCAGGATGTGGTAAATCAACAACACTTCGTATGATTGCTGGTTTGGAAGAGATTACAAGCGGTGAATTATGGATTGGTGATAAATTAGTAAATGACGTTGAGCCAAAAGATAGAGATATCGCCATGGTATTCCAGAACTATGCGTTGTATCCACATATGTCAGTATATGACAATATGGCATTTGGTTTGAAGCTGAGAAAGGTTCCTAAAGATCAGATTGATCGTTTGGTTCATGAAGCAGCTAAGATTCTTGATATTGAACATTTATTAGACCGTAAGCCTAAGGCTCTTTCCGGTGGTCAGAGACAGCGTGTTG
>CAZUGH010000003.1:0-31749 GCA_964619785.1 uncultured Lachnospiraceae bacterium
GTCAACTAGATAGTTCCGTCTAGACAAGAAAAGTCCCCATTCACATCGCATCAAATTGAGATATAAATGGAGACTCCTCTTACTATATATTAGTTAGCACTTTTATAAACTTGTCCTGTTGTTAAAGTCTTACCTTTCATAGCAAATAATTCAGATACAGATACAACTTGAATATTGTTAGCTTCCGCATCAGTCAGCATCTGATCGATGGCTGCTGCTGTGTTAGCCTGGGTCATATGCATCAGTACAATATCTCCATCTTTTGCCTTCTTACCTGCTGCCACGATATCTGCCACTGACGCACCGTTCCAATCTACTGTATCAATCGAACAATCAATAAATGGTGCGTCAATGTATGCTTGCATTGTTTTGTTCACCGAAAGATTTGGTGGACGGAAAGTGAAATTACTAAATCCAGTAATCTCGGTAAGCATAGCTTGTGTCTTACCAATGAAATCCTTAATCTTCTCTTCATTAGCTGGAAGTGAATCATAGTTAAATGAGTGATTACCAATCTCAAAGCCATTCGCTTGCGCCATCTTAATCTCATCAATGCCAGCCTGGCCCTTATTCGTAATCTCCTGACCAATATAATTAAATGTAGCATGAGCATTATGTGCTTTTAATGCTTTCTGAATAATCATTGAAGTACTTGTATCTGCTGTTCCTACTGGACCATCATCAAATGTATAGGCAACTAATTTCTTAGTCTTAGGAATACTATCCATCCATTCCTGATCTAATCCTTCATACACAAATGCTTTAGGTACAATCGTAGGTCCTGGTGTTGGTGTTGCTTCTACAGCAGCTCCTGGTAATGGATAAAATGTATTTGGTTTTGCGATAAACTTTACACCAGTAATCTCGATACTTTTAAAATTCTCAACCACCTTAAAGTCACTAGTCATAGGCTGAATATTCAAACCATATACCTTAGTTCCTTTTTCAACGCCAGACAAATCTACTGTTGCTAATGTTTTACCACCAACGATTCCAAAAGAATAGGCTACTCCATCACCATAACCACTTAATGAAGACTCGTCTTCTGCAACTCCCACTTTTCCTTTTCCTAATGTGGAGCTATCACCATCTGTAAATGTCGCAACATAAGAAACTTCTAGTCTTGAAAAATAACTCAAATCAAATCTTGAATCAAACTGATCATGTAAATCCAATTTGTTACCAGTTGCAGTAAACACCTTGGTAGCAACCTTTGACATATCAATCACAATATCCTTAACTGCTTCTGGTGTTGCAGCAGGTTCCTTTGTTGGATCAGTATTAGTATTGCCTGGTGTCTGTGTTGCTGGTGTCTGTGTTACAGGAGTCTGTGTTACTGGTGCCTGTGTCACAGGTGTTTCATTCGTATTCGATGTCTTCTTAGCTGCTTTCTTAACTTTAACCTTGCATGTCAGCTTCTTGCTACCAATCTTAGCCTGAACAACTGCTGAACCTGCTTTCTTACCTGCAACTACTACACTACTCTTTTTCTTCTTGCTAAGGGAAATATACTTGCTTCCCTTCTTAATAGACCATTTTGCTTTCTTCTTACTGTTCTTAACCTTAATGGTCTTCTTGCCCTTCACACTAATTGTGATAGACTTGCTGCTAAGCTTAACAGCACTCTTTGCTTCTGCGTATCTTGAAACAACCCCATATGACGTTAGCACCATCGCTACAGCCAATACCATACTCAAGATTTTACGTGATTTTGAACTCAAAATAACTCCTCCAATCAATAGAATATTTTAATAAGATTTATCTTATATATAATTCTAAATCTATCTCTTGGCTTTGTCCAATATCAAGTATTTATATCATTTATTAGTTCCTAGTTATATAGAAATCTTTTTCTATTTAATTCTTCCATAAAATGGCGTCCAAGCATTCCTCATAAACCACTCATATGCGCGATCTAGAATGAACAACGCGACCTGTCCTCCCACAATTAATCCAAGGAGAATCTTCCACGATATCGTAACGGAAATGAATAGTCCCGGTACCAAAATCACAGCAGGTATAAAAATCACATTAAACACCATATATCTGATAACCCAGTTTACCATCGCCTTACTCATATGCGCACGTACAATCTCACGTACAATGATATAGATGCCAAATGCTCCATAGGTGAAACAATACATTTTATTGGGAAGTAAAATCACGCCAAGTACCAGACAGGTTGCATAAAAGACCATTCCCATTCTCGGTCCTGACATAGCAATAGCTGCACCAACCAAAAAGGATGCTGCAGCGGTAAAAAATAACGTATTTGATTCAATCATAGTACCCAAGAAAACAAGCATGACAGAACAAGCCGCCATCAAGCTTAAATAGGCCATTTGTTTCGTCTTTACATGCATGAACAGAGGTCTCCTCCCATACATTCACATAATGAATCTGCACACCAAAGGTCACAGCACATATTACCAGTTCCACATTCCGAGCCAGAGCGACCTGCACCACCGTAACCGCCATAGCCACCACCATAGTTGCCATAGCCGCCATATCCGCCAAAGCCTCCACCAAATGGACTCTGATAGCCACCGCCATTTTGGATTCTCTGATAATAGCTCATGAATTCTGCATTGCCAGGGTCCATATCAACTGCTCGCTTCGCATGTTCCTTACCAATATCCTGCCTACCAAGTCCCATGTTCGCCACACTACTAAAGTAATACCATCTGGCACTTCTATTCTCTATCGACTCCAACACATTCAATGCCTCGTTGTATCTTCGTGCATTAATATAATTCATAGCTGCCATCAGGTGTGCATCCTCCTCGGACTGCCCTGTGCTCTGTGCATTTTGTCCATAACCATATCCATAACTTGAATAGGATGAACCATTTCCACTTTTTTCATCCATAATCTGATTATAAGCTTCCTGTACTTCACGGAACTTTTTCTCAACAGCTTCCGGAGCCTTAGCATTAATGTTCGCATCTGGATGATACTTGCGACTTAATTTACGATAAGCCTTCTTTATCTCGTCTTCACTTGCGCCCCTGGCAACACCTAGGACTGCGTATGGATCATTTATCATTCATCTGTTTCCTTTCGTATTTTGTCCAAACTCCTTCATAAAGTATATTCCTAAGGAGGCAGACATCTAATTCGAGTGGCAGTTTTTCTAACGCCACTGTAGTTCTACCAATCTGCTGAACCAAAAGTTGCTTCACCATCTCTTCATATCCATCCTCATCACACCAAGTCAAAAATGGATTGTAACATCCCTTTTTTCTGTCATGGTCCAAATCCATATAAGCATCCATCAAGTAGATGAAGCGCCCCAAACTATCACCAATTTCTCGCAACGTTCCAGCAAATGCATCCTCGCGAAAAATCATGAGTTCGGCCATTAGATGTCCAAACCACTCACTCACGGCTAGTGGGTCATGCAAATTCTCTTTTTCACAACTTGCCAATCCCTGCAATGCCTGTTCAATGGCTGTACACTGTGTAGGGTACTGCTTTTTGATCTTCTTATAACGATGGGAAAATGTGCTCTTACCCAAGAGGCCAGACATCTTCTTCTCGTCCTCCCAATCATCCAAAAAATGATGGTAACATAAAGCAATATTCATATCCGCACCATAATTCGTCACATCGTTCATCAGCATAAGATGTTTCTTATGTGGGTGGACAATACATGTATGCTTCTGAGTCTCTAGCGTATCTTCATAAAGAGACGTTAATAATATAATAAGGAAAGTCATATCATATGTCAATGTCATCTGTCCAAAACGTCCATGTCTCTCCTTTAATCGCCGACATAGTCCGCAATAATAAGCATGATAACGTTCATAATCCTTGACTTTCAATTCTGGCTTGTTAATTGTAACATATCCAAACATAATTTCCTCCATGCTGGAACTTTTCTATATAGGCCTACGTCCTTTTCACAAATTCCGTACCACACTTAGGACATCGGATTGCTATTTTCCCTTTTCCCTTTGGTACTCGTATTGTCTGTTTACACTGAGGACACTTAAAAAAACGACTCGTGTCTTTCTCTCGAAACTTTCTCTTCCAGAGGTTTGCCATCGCTTGAACGGGGTGAAATAGTACCTTAAACTTATCATTTTCCCGTTGTCTCTTATATATGTTGCGTGACAAAACACGAAGCGCCCATATAATAAATATAGCATAGTTTAAGAATAAAATCACTCTAGATGATGCAAATATATTAATAACCGATAATGCGAAATATACTACGACCATAAAGATTCCCAATTCATCCATACCATAACGCCCTGTCATCCACTGTCTAAATCGATTCATCCTCAATTCCTCCTTAAAAAAGTTTAGAATAACTATAATACACTGAAATTGTGACGAATCAGTGAATTCAGAAATAAAAGGTCCTAGACCACACTTCGATCTAGGACCTCTTGCATATTTATTGAATTCTCTTAATTACAATTTCTTATTCTTGATTGATGAATATGCACTATATACTCTTGTACCATTTACCGTACGATAAGTTCTCATCTTATAGTAATATCTAGTACCCTTCTTACGCTTGGTATTGATATACTTCACGGTTTTACCTGAAGTAATTGTCTTAATCTTGCTATAAGTTCCCGACTTAGAAGTAGAACGATAGATTACATATCCACTTGCTCCTGCCTTCTGCTTCCAACTAATCTTAATCTTACGAGAGCTATACTTAGATAGTGTCACGGTAGGTTTTGCTGGTTTCGCTTTGCGGGAAATCACATTGGTGTAACTACCGAAGTACATCACGCCATTTACTTCACGATAAGCTCTCATCTTGTAATAATATGTAGTTCCACAGCTAAGTCCCGAGTTGATATAGCTTACTTTTGTTGCACTTGTAATTGTCTTAACCAGGCTAAATGTTCCTGTCTTAGAAGTCGAACGATAGAGACGATAACCAGTTGCGCCATTCACTGCAGACCAAGACAATTTCAATTTATTATACGAATAATCTGCTGACGTAAAGGTAGTTGGCGTAGCTACTGTCAACGCATCAGAAACCATAGTTGATTTATCAACGTCAACGGTTACGGTAACTAGCTCCGTGCTTCCCTTAATTGCATACTGATAAGTAAAGGTTGCTGGCACCTTTGTCAGGCTAGACCAAACAATACTTCTCGTTGTGCTAAGATATGAGCCACTATTTGAAATACTTGTTGCAACAGGTTCTGTTGCATTGGCAGGAAGAATAACGCCATACTGAGTTCCTAATGCAACACCTGTGAGGCGTGTTGAACTCTTTCTCAATTCAAAATTATTAAACGTGTTCGCTGGAAATGTGCTAATATCAAAGTTCACTAACTCATTACCATCTCCATAGAATGCAACTAGTTTTGTTAATTTAGAAATATCCAATGTTGCAAGATTATTATCTTCCACATTTAATAAAACCAATTTTGTATTTCCTGATAAATCCAAGCTTAAGAGATTATTATCATTCGCCTGTAATGAAGTAAGTTCTGCTAACTTTGCAATATTCAAGGTTGCAATATCATTTGCTGAACATGATATTTTCTCAAGAGAAATAATCTGACTAACATCTAAAACCATTAATCTGTTGTAGTCCACATCAATCTCTTGCAGCTTAGGCAATCCACTAAGTGAAGCAGTTGTCAACTTGTTATGTGACATCTTGATGCTCTCTAGATTATCAAAATCCTTCAATACAAGGGTCGTGATACTGTTATTATCTGCTGTCAAAGTACGAATTCCATTCAAGTATGTAATACCTGTCAAGTCGCTGATTGACTGTCCTGTCAAGTCCAAATCACCTGTATAATCAGATAATTCCTTCTTAACCTCATCTGTCAAAACATCGCTATCTGTCAACTTTGTTGTTAATACTTTTTCATTCACAAAGCCACGGAAGTTTCCATCTGGAAATGCTGTCTTAAAGCTTACTGATACTGGTGTTGCTGTCGGTGCAATTGGTGATGGTGTTGGGTCTGTAGCCGCATTAGCCATCATACCTGGCATCATAAAGCATGCAAATAATGCACACATGAATAGTCCTAATATCTTCTTTTTCATTGTATAAATCCTCCTATTTTTTATTGCTACAATGCTATTCTAGCGGTGCATCATGGTAGATTTTGGTCAAAGTTGTGAAAAAAATGTGTCATTTTCCCTTTTTAGCCTTTTTGTAATGCAACGGAGAAACTCCATAATACTTTTTAAACAGTTTACTAAAGTAGTACACGTCATCATAACCGACTAAGCCAGCGATATGCTTTACTGTACCTCCATCGCTGCCTTCAAGAATCTCCTTGGCACGTTCAAGCCGTATCTTAATCAGATAATTAATCGGTGACTCGCCCGTCTCTTCCTTGAATATTTTAGATATATATACCGGGCTCAGATACATGTTATGGGCAATCTGATCAAGTGAAATCTTCTTATTATAATTCTCATTCAAATATGAGATAATCTTCTTAACCACATAATTCTTATTATTTGATTTGAAAATGTAACCATTCTGTGGTTTGTCTGGTTCTTCTGTATTCTCTCGTATAATCAAAAGAATCAACTGCATCAAATATGCTTTCAACATAAAATATCGTCCCGTCTTAGAGCCACGATACTCTGCCACTGTTGTATATAAAAGCTGATTCAATTCTTGGCGAAGCTCCGCTTTGCAATGCATCGTATAGCCATCACCTGGCAATAGAATCGTATTCGGTGGCATATTGCGAAAATGGAAATCATAAAAGCCAATGTAAAATTCTACTGGTGGATTCTCTGGGTCTACCACCTTATACTGATGGTGGATTCCTGGATTTGCTATCATTAAATCGCCCGGGTTGAGCATGTATTCCTGACCTTCAATGATATAACGGCACTGACCAGACAGTATATATGTCATCTCAACACAATCATGTACATGATAAATTCCTTCTTCTGTTGGTTTACCCTTTACAGCATAGAAAAAAGATGGATTAAAGTCGCCATATGTAAGATCAAATTGTTGCATTCTCATACCCTCCTCGGTTCAAAATCTCTTCCTATAGTATAACTTATTTTGAAAAAAAAGCAAATATTTACTTGTACAAATATGATAGATACATTGTCCTTTTCTTTCATAAGTAATGTATTATATTATATATGCCTTGTTAATTTTTTAACTTATCGATAACTTATTTACATTTACCGAAACTTATGTTACATTGTTTTCGAGAAAGGGGGTTGCAAAAATGCAGCTAAAAAAAATGGGGTTACTTGTAGCACTTGTTCTCTGTATTTCGATGATTATTCCATCGGTTTCACAGGCAGCAACAACACTCTACAATAACCAAACTGGCAAAGAAGACGGCTACGACTACACGCTGTGGAAAGATTATGGGACCACAAGCATGACAGTCAATGGTGGCGGTAACTTCAGTTGTCAGTGGAGCAACATTGGTAATGCACTATTTCGTAAGGGATTAACCCTTGGTGCTACCAAGAACTACGCATCATATGGTAACATTACTTGTACCTATGGATGCGACTATCGCCCATCCGGCAATTCATACTTATGTGTGTATGGCTGGTCAACCAATCCTTTAGTGGAATACTACATTGTAGACAGTTGGGGTACCTGGCGTCCACCAGGAGGCACAGCTAAGGGAACTGTTACCGTAGATGGAGGCACTTATGACATCTATGAGACAACCCGTTACAATCAGCCATCCATTCAGGGAAACACAACATTCAAGCAGTACTGGAGTGTTCGTCAGTCCAAACGGACTAGTGGAACTATCACTGTAAGTGAACATTTCAAGGCTTGGGCAAGATACGGAATGTCTCTTGGCAATCTTTATGAAGTAGCTTTGAACGTAGAAGGATACCAGAGTAGCGGTAGCGCTAATGTATATTCTAACACAATCAAAGTGAATGCCAGCAGTGCAGGAAGTGGTTCAACAGGAGGATCTACTGGTGGTTCTACAGGAGGTTCTAGCAGCAATCCTACATCCTATGTAACTCAGTGTGAGAACATGACATTAGGTGGTTCTTATGCGGGCAAGATCAATTCTCCATTCTCTGGAGTAGCATTATATGGCAACAATGATTCTTGCAAGTATACTCAGAACTTCGGCTATGGAACACACAGCTTCTCATTAAGAGGATGCTCGAATAATTCCAACATGGCTCAGGTTGATCTGTACATAGGTGGTCAGAAGAAGGGTACCTTCTACTTTGGTGGCAGTTATCCAGCGACCTATACGATTAATAATGTAACTCATGGCCTTGGCAATCAGGAAGTCAAACTTGTTTGTAATTCCGATAATGGAACATGGGATGCTTTGATAGATTACTTTGAGATCAAATAGTCTATTTCTCCAAAAAAACAGAGACGGTTCGTGTGAATCGTCTCTGTTTTTGTCTTTTCATTTATTAATTAGAAATCAAATTTCTTCTCAAAGTATTCCTTTAACTCATCAATCTTGACACGTTCTTGTTCCATCGTATCTCGATCACGTACTGTCACCATACGATCTTCTTCAGAATCAAAATCATATGTCACACAATATGGAGTTCCAATCTCATCTTGTCTACGATAACGCTTACCAATATTACCTCTGTCATCATACTCACAGTTATAATACTTGCTCAATTCGGCATATACCTTCTCAGCATTCTCAGTCAACTTCTTTGATAATGGTAATACACCAATCTTAACTGGAGCAATCGCTGGATGAAAATGAAGTACTGTACGTACATCGCCTTCTGCAATCTCTTCTTCATCATATGCACTGCAAAGGAATGCAAGCGTCACACGGTCTGCGCCAAGTGATGGCTCGATAACATAAGGGACGTATTTTTCTCTCTTCTCATCATCAAAATAGCTCATATCTTCACCCGATGTATTCTGATGCTGTGTCAAGTCATAATCTGTACGATCAGCAATTCCCCAAAGTTCTCCCCAACCAAATGGGAACATAAACTCGATATCTGATGTTGCTTTACTATAGAAAGAAAGCTCTTCCTGATCATGGTCACGAACTCTCATCTCATCTTCTTTAATACCCAACGCCTGTAACCAATCGATACAGAATTGTTTCCAATATGCAAACCACTCAAGGTCTGTATCAGGCTCACAGAAGAACTCTAATTCCATCTGCTCAAACTCACGAGTACGGAACGTAAAGTTACCTGGTGTAATCTCATTACGGAAAGATTTACCAACCTGTCCAATACCAAATGGAATCTTCTTGCGAGATGTTCTCTGAACATTCTTAAAGTTAACAAATATACCCTGTGCCGTCTCTGGACGAAGGTAAACTGTATTCTTAGCATCCTCTGTTACACCCTGGAACGTCTTGAACATCAGGTTGAATTCACGAATCTCAGTGAAATTCTTCTTGCCACAAGATGGACACTCAATTCCCTTTTCTTCTATATAAGAAGACATCTCTTCTTTGCTCCAAGAATCAACCGAGCCTTCAATCTCGATACCATTTTCTTTCATATATGCTTCAATTAATTGGTCAGCACGGAATCTCTCATGACACTCTTTACAATCCATCAATGGATCCGAGAAACCGCCCAAATGACCAGAAGCCACCCATGTCTGAGGGTTCATGAGAATTGCACAATCAACACCAACGTTGTACTTGTTCTCACGGATAAACTTTCTCCACCATGCCTGTTTTACATTATTCTTCAATTCAACACCCAGATTACCGTAGTCCCATGTATTGGCAAGACCACCATAAATCTCAGAACCAGGATAGATGAATCCTCTTGCTTTCGCTAAAGCAACGATTTTCTCCATTGTTAATTCCATGCTAAATTCCTCCACAATTATCATTCTTTATTTACATTATTACATTGTACTATCTTATAGGTTTTTTGTAAAGTCAAATCAGATACCAAGACGGTCAGGATAACATTCAAAACAAGAACCCCCTGATTCATATCAAGTTGATATGTACCAGGGGGTTCTTGTCTTATTTTTTATCCAACCACAACACAAGCAACAACTGCTAGTAGCAACTGAATAATCAGAAAACGACTAACCACCTGTGTATCCGACCACCCCAGGTTCTTCCGCACATGGTCATGAAGCGGAGTTCTCGTATTTTTCAATATCGCAATCTTTAGGAAACGAAGCAGGAATACCTTAACCAAGCCAAGCCCACCATCAACAATATATACACCCGCTAACAGAATATAGATTAATGGATGTCCTGACTTCAATGCCAAAATTGCAATAAAAAATCCCAAGGCTCTTGAGCCGGCATCGCCCATCAACATGCTACTTGGCGATGTATTAAAGTATAGATAGGCCGCTAGAACTGCTGCCAGCAAAAAGCTTGCCATACCATAGCGTTCCATCTGCGTGGAAAACAAAATGGTAAAAGACATCACAACCAACATGGCAAGTCCACCGCACAAACCATCTACACCATCTGTACAATTTGTCACATTGATTGATACCCAGAATAAGATAACTCCAAGGATAACGAATACAACCTTCGGTATCACGATAGAAAATGTTCCAATCAGTATCGTTGTCGAGTTGAAATTAGCAAATGCAACAACCGCAACTGCAGATAGCACAAAGTCTATGAGCCCCTTCTTATAATCGCTCCATGGATTCTCAGCTGCATCATCTAGATATCCACTAAGCATAATCGCTAATAATAGAATCGCATACACGATGAATTCTCGATCGATCGGAATGAAAATCAAACTCATTACAACAAAGCACAAAATCAGGGGCAACCCAACACCTCTTGTTTTGCCTTTGGATAGCTGTCCATTCACTGCAAAATCACGTCCCTGGTCCTTTGGCAGGAATGGAAATGGATGCTTGAGAAGCAAAAATGTAATAGCAAATGTTACCAGAATCCCTATCATAACAATCTGGTTCAAAGTTAAGTATTCGTTTAATATTGTGTACATGTTCTCTCTCCTTATATAATACTACTTATTGAGACAAGTATAACACAGCTTATCTGCTCAATCAATCAGTTCTAGCGAATGAAATGTAGCATTCAAATGGTCACGTAAATACTGCCCTATCACCTTGCCAAATTCATTCTGAATCTCAGCGGATACTGTAAATGTGTATAGTTTCTCGATTGGGGTGCCAATCACATGTTGCAACGTATAGGCGGTTGTCTCCTGAATCTGTATGCCACGTTTCTGATGGCTACATTCATCACAGAGTATTCCCGACTCATTGCTTAGGAATGAATGTAGATTTTCCTTGCCACCACATTGAATGCAGGAAAATACCCTCGGCGCCTCACCATTAATCGTCATCATTTTCAATTCATATATGTAACGAACCAGACTTCGGTCTAACGATGGAACTTTCAATGCTCGTAGAGATTGATAGAGAAGCTTTAACATATCTGATGCATCTAGATTTTCCTTGGCAAAATATGATGCCATCTCGCAGAAATATAATCCCATGTAGACATCGTCCACATCTTCTCGAAGCTCAGTAAAATAATTGCGAATCTGTGCACTTTTCATCGTAAAGGAATTACGTCCACGATATAATGAAAATTCGCCAAAGGTAAATGGTTGTGTACATGCTAAAAGGGGGCTATTTGGTCTTCTAGCCCCTCTTGCAAATGCCGATATTTTTCCGCACCCTCTTGTTAATAACACAACACGCTTATCGTATTCCCCAATGGGAGATACGGACAATACCATTCCCATTACTGTCTCGTCCATCTTGCTCGCATTCCTTTTTATTCTGACACTGACCCTCTTCACTCGTGCATGCATAATGAAGATAATCATCCACTTTGCCTGTCTGACAAAATAAGTTCCAGTATTCTGATTCATTCATCTTAAATTTCCTCCAATCTGCTATGTTCCATCCTCACTAATAGCATTGCCCGATTGGAGTTTTCTATACATTAGAAATCAGACTCTGAGTCCTTACGATAACCAAAATTTTTGAGAAGCATGTCACTATCTCGCCAATCTTTCTTCACCTTTACCCATAATCTCAAATCCACTTTTTTCTGAAGAAAATCTTCTATATCATGTCGTGCCTGGGAACCAATCTTCTTTAACATCGCTCCCTGCTTGCCAATAATAATTCCTTTATGAGATTCTCTCTCACATATAATTGTAGCTTCAATATCAATAATTTTACGATTATTCTTACGTTTCTTCATACTTTCAATGGTGACTGCAACGCCATGAGGAATCTCATCACTGAGCAAACGAAGTGCCTTCTCACGAATGAGTTCCGCAACAATCTGACGTTCTGGTTGATCTGTCAGCACGTCCTCTTCAAAAAACTGTGGTCCCACCTCTAGATGCTCAAAGATTACATCCTTCATATGCTCCACATTTTCCCCATTCAATGCCGATACAGGAATGATTTCCGCAAAATCCAAAACATCCTTGTACGTATCAATAATCTTGAGTAGTTCTTCTTTCTTCACCGTATCAATCTTGTTGACAACCAATATTACAGGAGCATGTGCCTTCTTTAATTGTTCTGCGATATGACGCTCTCCTGCACCCATAAAAGTGGTTGCTTCTACTAGCCATAAGATTAAGTCAACATCTTCAAATGTACGTTCTGCAACAGAAACCATATATTCGCCAAGCTTATTCTTCGCCTTGTGAATACCCGGTGTGTCAACAAAAATCATCTGACCTCTTTCATCATTGTATATCGTCTGAATACGATTTCTCGTGGTCTGGGGCTTATTCGACGTAATCGCTATCTTCTGTCCAATCACCTGATTCATGAGTGTTGACTTACCTACATTTGGTCTACCAATAAGTGTTACAAAACCTGATTTGAAATTATCTTCCATAAATCCTCCATTTTTCTTATTTCAATGTCTTAATAACATTGAATAGTGCTTCATTTTCTTTTACCTTTTCTTCGCTTCCAAGTACACAGATGCATTCATCCGACAAAACTGCTTCCACAGTCGGTGCCACTTCTCTTATCTTATTCACATCTGCTGCTAGAATCTGATCTCGTTCCCTCTGTACATCCTCATCTGTGATTTCTATCAACATCGCCTGATAAGAACGAACACCCTCTGCTCGTGGGGTTAACGGTGTATCTAACTCACTAATCGTTCCAATGATATACTTGAGCATATCACGATCAGATGCATCAAAGTTCCGAAGATATTCGGGAACCTCACAAAATGTATCATTTGTCTCTGCCAACTTCGGATCACGATAAGAAACCATATAACTTCGACCATCATTACCAAAGTTGCACATGACACCATAGGCGCCACCCTTCACTCTTACTTGGTTCCACAGAAAATCATAATTAAGAATCGTCTTCACTACACGATTTACTCCACTGTATGGAATTCCCTTGCGGAAATAGTTACCTACTCTAGCAACATATTGAATCTTACTAGCACTCTTGAATCCCTCATTCTTCTCTGGCTTCTCCATCTGCCAAGTACATGACAAGGATGGAACCTCTCGACTCTCTGGCAATACCTTTAGAAACCCATCTAAACTCTGCTCTAAATCAGAATATCCATCTTCACTCGTCGTGACATCAACGAGCAATCTTTCTTTTGCAAAAATATTCTCATAAAGCTTCTCTAGAATCTCTACTAGATGCTCTTTGCGTTCCTCAAAATGATCATCTAAGTCACACAGAAAATCATAGTAGCCAACGCCTTGCATCTGATCCGCATAATATCCCGATTCACTCAGATAGGCATTTGCTCTGCCAGCCGCTGTATTATGGCCTGCAGATTGCAAAGCCTCTTGTCTAGCTGAACGAGCTTCACCAATAATCTCCTTAAGCCGCTTCACGTCATCTAACTTAGACTCCGACAAAATATGTCCAATCAACTCGGCCACATATGTCGTCTCATCCAAGAGAACCTTGGTTCCAACCTCAAGCCTGATTTCATACTCACCCGCTCTTTTTCTACTATTGTAGATTGTTGTAGTTATAGAGAAATTACCCGCATGAAGTAGTAATTCATTAGATAACTCCAATTTGCTATACTTTGTTGTATCAACATATCCAACTACATCTGTTAAAAGTGAAATATAAGGTGCATACTTCAGAAAATCCTTAATGTCAAATGAAAATCTCAGGTAATTGATTCCGTTAGTGAACACATCATGCCACCATACAGGTATCTTACCGATTCTAGCTTCTTTTGTCTTGAATAGAATTGCCTTTTTCCCAATATCCTCTCTCTTAATAATCGGGATGCAAGAAAGCGCTTCCTGTGGCGTTGGCTCCTCTTGATACGTTCGAAGCTCGCATGTTTCTTGAACGAGGCGTTCTAGATCTGCTTGAGACAATGTCTGCTTGTAATCCGCTAAGCGTTTACTCTCCTGTTGATCTAGGATAGCCGTCAGCCCAACCTTCGGCTCAATACTCACAAAACTTGTGTGTGTATTGTCAATCAGATACTTCTGAATCAGTTCCTCATAATATCTAGTACCAATCTTATCCTTCAAACATTTAAATGTATCATTTGCTTTCACATGTACAAATGGCTTCTCGTCATCGTAAAGCCAACTATCTAATATCTGCAAGCCATACATAAGACCCTTTGGATATGGGCCAAAATCACCTTCACGAAATTGAAACTCCAGTGCACTAATGCCTGCTCTCAGTGACTTCTCATTAATCCCCTCACTAACTTGCTGTATCAATACATCACGAATAATATCTAAAAATTGCTGCTTCTGTTCCATGCGCGCTTTCTTTGCAATAATCATGAACATCGGCTGCTTTATACTCTCTTCATAACAACCACTAATCTCGCTCCCGATACCCGCCTCTAATAACGCCTGCTTGAGTGGGGCACCAACGGATCGAACCAAAACATAATTAAGAACTTGGAATGCCAGATAGAGTTGCGGATCCAAGGAATCTCCACAGACTGCATTATAACTCAGATAAGCATTATCTTCTCCTTCTTCATCCTCTGTTACAGAATAGAAACCAGATTGGTCTCTTCGCTGTTCAAAAGGCTTCTGCAGCTCAATGTTTGAATCCACCTCTAGATAATCATAATTACATAAATAGTGTTCATCAATCCAGTTCAACTTCTCCTCCATATCCATGTCGCCATAGAGATAGATATAACTGTTCGAAGGATGATAATATTTACTATGAAAATCCAAATATGCCTGGTACGTCAAGTTTGGAATATCTTCTGGGTCACCGCCTGACTCTACACCATAAGCGGTGTCTGGGAATAATGATATCTTGATATCGCGCTCAATCAACTCATCAGGAGAGGAAAATACGCCCTTCATCTCATTAAATACAACACCGTTATATTTAAGTGGTTCCTCGACACTCTCTAATTCATAGTGCCAACCCTCTTGTTTGAAAATCTTCTCTTCCTTATATATATTAGGATGAAATACTGCATCTAAATAAACATGCATTAAATTCTGAAAATCCTTATCATTGCAACTTGCAATTGGATAAACCGTCTTGTCCGGATATGTCATAGCATTTAAAAAGGTATTCAGAGAACCTTTCGTCAATTCAATAAATGGGTCTTTCACAGGAAACTGGTCCGAACCACACAAAACCGTATGTTCTACAATGTGTGCTACTCCTGTAGAGTCCTTGGGTGGTGTACGAAATCCGATATTAAATACCTTATTACGATCATCATTCTCCAATACAACAATCCTTGCCTTCGTCTTCTTATGTGATAGAATATATCCCATACTATCTAGCTCGTCTATCTTCTCTTTTTTCATCAATTCATAAGCTGTACAATTCTCAATTCTCAATGTCGTTACCTCTCTGTCATTTTTGAATGGTAATAGTATACCACATCCACTATATTTTAGCAAAAAAACAATAAATATTTGTTTGACTTTTCCTTCCATACATGCTATAGTAAGAGAGTGTAAAAATCGTATAGGTTCTATAGTGGAAGCCTATAGGTAGCATGCAAATTTTTTATAAGCTTTAGGAGGCACTTTATGAAAGGTACAGTTAAATGGTTCAACGCTAAAAAGGGATTCGGTTTTATTTCAGACGAAGATGGAAATGATGTATTCGTACATTTTTCAGCTCTTCAGATGGACGGCTTCAAAGTATTAGACGAAGGCGATCAGGTAGAATTTGAAGTTATCGATGGCGACAAAGGACCACAGGCAGCTAACGTAACACGGTTATAATCGAATTTTAATGAACTAATTTTTATATATATGTTTATGTAAAAGTTAAGAATTACAAATGGTTGTAACACAAAAGAGACTCATACGAGTCTCTTTTTTTGTACCTTGGATTATTTCAATAACTTCTGAATATGTTCCAACGTCCCAGCTTTTTTCAAAATCAGCAAAACCACATATCCTAATATCGCTCCTACGACACAGCCCCTACGATTGCAAGAATCGTTCGTCCGGTTAATACCATACGCAAAATCCCGGTCAAAAGTGCTGCCAAAAAAGCATACCATGGGCCTAATAACACAGCACAGATGACATTGACAAAATGCTAGAATGGCGCCATATTCGGAATATATACAAAGGTTGATAGTACAAAACCGATTGCTGCCATAATTGCTGTTAATACTCTTTTCTTTAAATTCGTTTTCATCATTTCACACTTCTTTCATACAGATATTTTCTATTCTATCTCTTCTTGCGTAAAATTTCAAGACAGGAAAAAAGCCAGTTCTCTCGAACTGACTCATTTTCCTCGAATGGCTTATCTATATTCATAAGAGTTAAGCATTTTTCGCTTTTCTCTTAGAAATAACATCAAATGCTACTGCTGCTAAAAGTACAAGTCCTTTTACAGCCTTCTGCCAGTTAGCATCAATTCCCATGATTGACATTCCGTTATTCAGAACGCCCATGAAGATGGCACCAATGACAACGCCCTTAACAGTTCCGATTCCACCGTAAGCAGATGCACCGCCGATGAAACATGCTCCAATCGCATCCATCTCATAGTTCGTACCGGCTGTAGGGGCTGCTGAATTGAAACGTGCGATACAAACCAATGCTGCCAAAGCTGAGAGAACCGCCATATTTACGTAAGCAATGAAGTATACTTTGTTGGTATTTACACCGCTTAACTTGGCTGCCTTCTCATTACCACCTACTGCATAGTAGTAACGACCAGATACTGTCTTAGATGTGTAGTAAGCGTATCCAGCTACTACTAAAGCAAGAAGAATCAGAATCATTGGAAGTCCTTTGTACTGTGAAAGCTTGATTGATACAAAAAGAAGAACGGCTGTTACAATAATACATTTTGCAATATCACCAATCAGACTCGTCTGTACTGCATGATTCTTAGCTGTCTTAATTCTCTTATAAATGATAAATGCGATAAATCCAACACTGATTACAGCACCAGCAATTACTGCCATGGAACGACCAGGTACATAGTTGTTAAATGTAGCCAGGTATTCATCTGGCATAGGTGAAATAGTAAGTCCATCTAAAACGATAAGTGCAATACCTCTCCATAAGAACATTCCTGCCAATGTTACGATGAAAGGTGGTATGCGGACATATGCAATCCAAAATGCCTGCCAAATACCAATTGCTAAACCAACCAAAAGACCAACACCCATTGCCAACCAGATTTTCATCTTCTGCTCAACAATTAATTTACCTACAATCGCTCCGACCAAACATACAATCGAGCCGACCGACAAATCGATGTTACCACCAGTTAAGATACAAAGCAGCATACCTACTGCAAGTATTACAACATAACCATTCTGAGCAATCAAGTTAGTTATGTTAGAGGCTGAGCCAAGAGCTCCTCCTGTTTGCCAAGTAAAGAATATTGCTACAACCACCAGAGCAATTATCATTGTATTTTTCTTTAAAACTTCTTTAACACTATTCATGCGAATCACGCTCCTTTTCCAGATTTCATAATAATCGACATAATGCTTTCCTGAGTGGCATCTTTCGCTTCCACTTCACCAACCATTTTGCCTTCATTCATAACATAAATTCGGTCACTCATACCAAGTATTTCTGGCAATTCCGAAGAGATAACAATAACAGATTTGCCTGCTGCCACAAGTTCATTGATGATGCAGTAAATCTCATATTTAGCACCTACATCAATTCCTCGTGTTGGTTCATCCAAAATCAATATATCTGGATCTGCAAACATCCATTTTGCAAGCAATACTTTTTGCTGATTACCACCGCTTAGATTACCTACATTCTGTAAAACAGAAGAACATTTCGTCTTCAGTTTTTCGCGATAATCATCTGCTACACTTACTTCTTTCACCGGATCAATAATTCCAAATTTACTTACCTTATCCATCTTAGCTAAAGAGGTGTTCGTACTAATTGGATTGGATAAAATCAATCCATTTCCTTTACGATCTTCTGTTACATATGCTAATTTATTATCAATGGCTTGTTTCACTGTCTTCAAGTGAACTTCTTTGCCATTTATCATCAATGTTCCTGTGATTCCAGTTCCGTAGCTTCTACCAAATAGACTCATCGCCAGCTCTGTTCGTCCAGCTCCCATCAGTCCAGATATACCAACCACTTCACCTTTTCTCACATAGAAAGATACATCATCTACAACCTTTTGCGTTGATGATAATGGATGATGAACCGTCCAGTTCTTCACTTCCATACTTACATCACCAATCTTGGTATCTTCCCTGGCTGGAAAACGATTATTCAATTCACGACCAACCATTCCTCGAATGATTCGATTTTCATCAATCTCATCCGTCTTCTTATCCATTGTTTCGATTGTAGAACCATCTCGAACTACTGTAATCTTATCTGCCACATAAGCAATTTCATTTAGCTTATGTGAAATAATAATGGATGTCATTCCCTGCTTTTTAAACTCCAAAAGAAGTTCTAGTAAAGCCTGAGAATCCGATTCATTTAACGATGCTGTCGGCTCATCTAAGATGAGAAGCTTAACATCCTTTGCTAATGCCTTGGCAATCTCAACTAACTGTTGTTTGCCAACTCCAATGTCCTTAATCAGTGTATAAGGCGACTCTGAGAGTCCAACCTTTTCCATCAATTCTTTGGCTTTTCCATACGTCTCAGTCCAATTAATTGAAAATGGCATGCCCTGCTCATTGCCAAGAAACATATTTTCACCGATTGACATATAAGGAACAAGTGCCAGTTCCTGATGAATAATTACAATTCCTTTTTTCTCACTATCTTTTATTTCTTTAAAATGACATGCCTGACCATCATACACGATATCGCCTGTATAGGAACCGTATGGGTAAATTCCACTGAGCACGTTCATCAGTGTTGATTTACCAGCACCATTCTCTCCTACGAGTGCATGTATCTCGCCCTTTTCCACTTGAAGATTCACATCATCGAGCGCTTTTACACCAGGAAAGGTCTTGGTAATGCTTTTCATTTCCAGAATATATTCAGCCATTCTTATCACTCCTATTCTATGGATCTATGGAATCCGGCAGGCAAAAGCCTGCCGATTACCCAATTAGCTTAATTGATCTTCCTTATAATAACCGGAATCTACAAGAAGCTTTTTATAATTATCTTTATCTGCAAATTCTGGCTGGCATAGGTAGGAAGGAACAACACCCTTACCATTGTCATAAGTAGTTGTATCATTAACTTCTACTTCTTCACCCTTCATGATTGCCGTTACCATCTTAACTACCTGTGCAGCAAGTTTTCTAGTATCTTTGAAGATAGACATTGACTGTTTGTCAGCAATGATATTCTTCACTGATGTGATATCACAATCCTGACCTGTCAGAATTGGGAATTCTCCACGGTAAGAAGATTTCAATGCATTAGTAATACCATTTGCTACCGAATCATTTGAAGATAAAACAGCATCTAACTTCGTTCCATCTGGATAATATGCTGAGATAATATTTTCCATACGTTTCTGAGCTTCCTCTGTTGACCAGTTTGGTGTAGCGCATTCTGCCAATGTTGTAGAACCAGATTTAACGACTAATTTTCCCGAGTCAATGTATGGCTTAAGCACTTCCATTGCGCCTCCGAAGAAGTAAGTGCAGTTGTTATCATCCGAAGAACCTGTGAATAATTCGATGTTGAATGGTCCCTTTGCATTCTTAAGGTCTAATTTTTCTTCTATATATTCACCTTGCATCTTACCAACTAGATTGTTGTCAAATGTTGCATAATATGATACAGCATCACTTTCCATAATCAAACGGTCATAAGCAATTACCTTAATTCCTTTATCTTTTGCACTCTGTAATGCAGTTCCTAATGCAGAACCATCGATTGATGCAACAACCAATACGTCACAGTTACCAGCGATCATATTCTCGATCTGACTAACTTGAGTTGCAATATCGTTATTTGCATACTGAATATCAACCTGATAACCAGCTTTCTTTAACTCTGCTTCCATGTTAGAACCATCTTGTACCCATCTCTGCAAATCCTTAGTTGGCATTGCCACACCGATTTTGTCAACACCATCATCCTTCAACTCTGAGCCGCTTCCGCCAGTCTGCTCACCACTAACTCCACATGCGGTAAGGCCAAACATCATCACGCCCGCTAATAAAAGTGCTAACACTTTCTTCATTTTTTTCATAACTCAAATCCTCCATTCTTTGCAATGTGCTTTGTTTTTGTTGAGATAAATATACCACCCTCACAATAGGAATGGATTGCGATATCATGGACATTTTTATTTTTTACTTTTTTATTCAAAAAAAGATAGCACAAAATTGCAAACAAAAAAATGCTACAGAGCATCACACCCTGTAGCACTAATATTTCTTTATTCATTTAGATAGACATCTTCTTTGCTATGAAAACCACTTGCAATCACGACATCCTCGATATTCTTACGATTCACAAACACCGGCTGTAGGTACAAATATGGCACTTTTACCGAGCCATCCGATATCTGTCCATCGGAATTTACCGTTTCTCCTTTTGCCAGTTGAACTGCTGCTTCTGCCGCACGTTTTGCCAGCTGATCTGTGTTTTTAAAAACCGTTCCTGCTTGCGTTCCTTCGACAATACGCTGACATGCAATCAAGTCTCCATCCTGTCCTATGACATAAACTCTACCCGCTAAACGTTGCTCTGACAATGCTCGAACTGCCTGAGTAGCCAAGTCATCATTGCCACAAATTATGGCATCTAGGTCTCCGCCCCCACTATTATAATATTCCGTTATCACATCAAAAGCATGTTCCGCCAGCCAATCTTTTGCATAACTCTTTGACAAGACCTTGAACTTATTTTCCGGCAATACGTCCGTCACACCTTTGTCTAACAATTCCACATTATGATCCGTTGGCGAACCCCATATCTTAATGATGTTACCACCGGAAGGGAATTTTTTCACAAGCTGCTGCCCCATAATCTGTCCGACTTTCTCACTATCAAATGTGACGAACAAGTCTACTCCTGCATTCTCAATCAAACGATCATAGGCAATCACCTTGATTCCTTTTTCCTTCGCAGCTTTCACACTATCCGCAAGATTCTTCGTGTCCGTAGCAACAATCACAATGACATCCATCTCTTGATTAATCAAATACTCAATTTGCTTCTTCTGCTTGTCCAAATTACCATTTGCATTTTGCGTATTCACCGTCGCCCCTAAACCTTGGGCTTCTGATACAAAGATATCACGTTCTCGCTGCCAGCGTTCAATCACCATGGAATAGAAGGAAAATCCAATCTTGAGCGAGTCTTCATTTTCACTGACAACGTCCTTCTTCTCATTGGAACATCCCGCCAACAATCCAATTGCCAACACGATAATCAGGCCAATTAACACCCCACTTTTTTTCACTCTATCGTCCCCTCTCGGTACTCGGAAGGTGTGACACCCACCGATTTTTTAAATATTCTGCTGAAGTAATTCGGGTCACTGTAGCCAGATTCCATACATACCTCTTTAATACTATGAGAACCTTCCTTCAATAATTCCTTGGCATGGCCAATTCGAATTTGTGTCAAATATTCTATAAAATTCTCCCCGGTCTCCTCTTTAAAAACCTTACTGAAGTAATAGGGACTTACATTGACTAACCTCGAAACCTCGTCTAGTGATATATCCTTGTGGTAATTATTTTCCATATATTCTCTGGCCTCTGTAATAATTCCACTAAACTTCTGTTCATTGCGCTCTTCCACTTTTTCAGTTGCATGTTGCATTTTCTCTATAAACCAATGTTCAAGTTGTGCAATATCATTCATTTGCAATATCTCATCCATATACGTCGAACGGTCTCGAAAATGATATGATTTTCCTCCATCATAAAAAGCAATTCGTTCTGCATATAAGACTAATTCTAATACCTTCAACTGAATATCTGTAATATATTCTGCATAATGCTCCGCCATCCATTGGAAGAAAGACTTTGCCTCTTGAAGCATTCCTGTCATATCACCTTTTCGTATGAAGGAAAACATTCGATTCTCTGTCTCAATCGGATAATCCTTCTCTAACTCTTGGTCAGGAACCATATCCTTGATGTGAAGTACTGAGGTTGTGGCATTCTTGAGTGCCGTTCGGGCTTCTCGATACGACGCCATCATGTTATCAATTGGTTGCACACTTCCGATTCCGACACGAAATTGCATGTCAATCCGCTCCGTCAACTTGTGTATCATATTGCGTGCTCGTTCAATGACATCAAGACGCTCATTATACTCGTATTTACTGCAAGCTGTTGGTACAAATATCACAATCTTGTTGCTCATGACAGGGCCTACAATGGCACGAAAATATTCTTTTACGATTTCGCGAAATTCCATATAGAACTTCTGGGCCTTCACACTCGCCCCCACTACATTTGTCATGCGCTGATTCTTGACGTCATCACCAACCTCAATCACCATAACCAAGCCGTGTTCTTCTTCAATATCTAACAACTGCTTGAAATTGCTCGTATCCCCCGAATAATTATCTTGAAATAAAACGGAATAAATCATTCCACTCTCAATAATAGGGACAACCGTCTCCAATTTTTCTTTATATTTTAAATCGAGTTCTCTCTTGCTCTGCGCCTTATCTACATCCGCCATCGCGCTCTCTAATACTTCAATAATTTTCCTAGCATTCGCAGGCTTCGTCAAATACTCACAAACACCCAACTCAATCGAACTTTTCGCATAATCAAATGTATCATAAGCAGACATGACAATAAATCTTGTATTTGGGCAGAATCCTCGAATCTCCTTCATCGCATCAATTCCGTTAATCCCAGGCATCTGTATATCCATGACTGCAATATCTGGTCGGAAATCTTCCGCTATCTCAATGACCATGCGTCCTGTCTTCGCTGTCTGCACCTGACAAGTCTCACCAAAATTTTTCTTAATCAGTGTCTGCATAGACTCTAATACCAAGGGTTCATCATCAGCTAATAGTATCCGATACATGGTTGTCGCCTCCTTCCTCTTGCCCTAATGCAGGGATGGTAATAATTACATCTGTTCCTTGTCCCTCACCTTTACTAACAATTTGCAAAACATCCTTTACTCCATAGAATATCCGAAGCCGTTCCATAACATTATATACTCCGATTCCGTTTGACTTCTTATTGTTCTTATCTGGTTGATACTCACCACTCAGGATATAATCGATTCGCTCCTGATCAATCCCCCTACCTTCATCTTGTACATGAATCACAACTTGTCGATTCATCTTCTCAACAAGCAAACGTATCGTACCCGCTTCTTCCATTTCCCTTATGCCATATTGATACGCATTTTCAACCAGTGGTTGCAAAATCATCGAAGGCATCGGCATATGTAGAAGAGACTCGTCCACTTCTTTTTGAAAATGTATTGCTCCGCCAAATCGAACATTCAATATATAGAGATAATGTTCCACGAGTGTAATCTCATCTCCAAGCGTTGTCTCCTGATCACTTTTTGATAAATTATATCGAAAGAACTCTGCCATATTTTCAATAAACACTGCTGTCTTCTCTGCATCTTCTATCATAGCCAATTGCATTCCTGCATTTAATGTATTAAATAAGAAATGCGGATTAATCTGCGACTGAAGATATTTTAGCTGTGCATCCTTTAAAAGCGTTTGATTCTTCAGGTCTTGTTGCCGCATCTCATTTTCCTTTTCTATGCTCTCTCTCTGTTCTGTCATAAATCGACGAATGCTAACAAGCATGGTCTGGAATGCTCTAGATAACTCTTCAACCTCATCTTGACTATCAATCGTATGAATATCCACCTCGAGATTACCACCTGATACCTCTTTGGCTGCGACCGCAAGCGTCTCTAATGGTTTCGTAATACGTCTTGTCAGTAATACGACAAATGCAATATCACATCCAATTACAACTAGCAAAATGATGACACCAATCAATTCTAGATAATGAATAGAATTACGCAGTAGCTCATAATTATCCGAATTACTTTGAAAATGGAGATTATTTAACTTGGTAATATAGCTTGTAAGATAGCCATACAATTGCTGTGACTGACTGTAATACTCGCTATATCTCTCAACATTACGGCCACGTTTTGCCTGAACTGCCTGTGCAATAACAGCAAGATAAGCATCTCCCATATTTTTAATATTATGTTCTAATACTCCCGTTTCACTATTAGCAATCGAGCCACTCAACTGATTGATACTATCAGAAAACTCTTGTTGACTTGCATAATAATTCTCCAAACTCTCGGAGGACTTCGTATCTAAATATTGAAACATGCTATTCTGAGTTGCTCTTAGTTGATTCGTAATCTGATTTAGTTGCAGATTGCTTGAATAGACGGAATCTAGTCGCCCAACAACCTGATTCACATTAATATACATACCAATATTAACTATCAGAGCCACAAAGGAAGTACAAATAAACAAGGTCACCACTTTACTCTGAATCGAAAATCGTCTCTTCATATTGTCCTTTCCATGCCTTTACTTCGTCACTGTATAGCATTTCACTGTTTGGTATTCGTTCACAGTCCCTGTATCTTTCCACTCCTTTAGTGTGGCAAGCGCCTGTGTCCCTAACTCGTCACTTTTTACCGTAATTGCGGATGCGATAATTCCTTTATCAATGGCATTTTGAATCTCATCATTGACATAAGACCCAACAATCTGTATCTGCCCGACTTTATTATAATCAATAACCGATTGATACGTATAAATCGTATCTGAAGCTGATAAGCATACAATGATATCTGGAACATTTGTCTTTCTCAAAAGCAATTCACGAATCACCTTCTCCACTTCAAATTGCTTCGTTGAAGGGAGTGACAAAGTATCCATCTTGATTGTTGTATTTTTCAATGCACCTTGTATTCCACTCAATATCATCTTTTGAGTTACCGTTTTTTCTTTTGTATTCAGCAAGACACAGACGTTACTTTTATCTGTTGGCGCCAGCGTAACAATCTGTTCTCCATACTTTTTTCCCAAGTCATAACTGTTCACACCAACAAAAGAGGTCTCGCCTCCCTGTTTCGAATTCGTCAACATAGTAACCACCGGAATTCCCTTGTTTGTTGCTTCCTCTATCTCAGCTTCTACATCAGCACCAGATGCACTTAACAAGATTCCATCAACTTTCGAGGCAATCGCTATTCTCATATAATCCTGTACCGAATATTCTTCCGCTAAATCCTGCCCAATGTACTCGACATAGATATCTTGTTCTTCTCCAGCTTCCCTAGCTGCTTCGTAAACGCTCTTCCAATAACTATCTTGCGAATCCGCAGCAATAAAACCGTAGTGATATGAATATTCCTTGGCTGAACCTGTATTATTATAATTATCCTCTTGAAGTTTCGTGCTTAGCACTCGATAACTAACCCCTACAATGATGATGACTAAAAGAAGACACGTCATTGTACCAACTAGAATTGGGTGCCACTGCAAGTGACGTTTCTGTTTCATCTCTACCTCCATGCCGAACATTTTAACTTTATTTTACTACAGAGTGCAAAAAAAGGACAGATAATTTTCTGTCCCTCTCTTGATATGAAACCATTACAATTTATGACTGAGCCATCTCTGAGTATGACTTTCCTGTATACTTTTTAAAACACTTACTAAAATAATTAGGATCTGGAATTCCCACCTCTTTTGCCGTGATATACATAAGCATCTTCTTCTTGGCACATTCTATCGCATGCTCCATTCGACACTTGGCAATATAATCAAGTACATTCATACCCGTACTCGACTTAAATCGGCGGCTCAGATAACTCGAATTATACCCAAACTTCTGTGACAGAAATCGCAGGTTCAATTCCTTATTCTTATAATAGCATTGTATATATTCTTCAATTTTATGCATATCCTTCGGTTGATATATCGGTATGGGGTCTTCCTCTGCTTTCATATTATCTAGTTCTTTTGATAACTTTTCGCAAGTGCCTTCAATATCTAATCGTGCAATTGGCTTTAGCAAGTATTCAGCAACTCCAATTCCTACACATTCTCTAGCATAGGTAAACTCATCAAATGCAGTTAGTACCACAATCTTCATCCTCGGATATCTCTTAATCGCAAGTTTTGAGAACTCGATACCATCCATAAATGGCATCTTGATATCCACAA
This sequence comes from uncultured Lachnospiraceae bacterium, assembly GCA_964619785.1. Classification (GTDB taxonomy): domain Bacteria; phylum Bacillota; class Clostridia; order Lachnospirales; family Lachnospiraceae; genus CAZUGH01. Next base: position 26,480 of record CAZUGH010000003.1, read on the forward strand.
AAGCGATATCTGGCTGTAATGAATCAATTGTATTGATGGCTTCAATCCCACTAGCTGCTTCTCCTACAACTTCAAGTCCGAACTTTTCCCAATCCACCATAGCTTTTAGAAGACTTCTCATGGACTTTTCATCATCAATTACCATTACTTTATACATGCCAATCCTCCTTCTAAGGGCAAATGAAGGCATACCTCACAATACTCACCCTCAATACTATTAATCTCAAATACATCTTCCTTTTTGTAGTAGTATTGGATACGTCGTATCGTACCCATAATTCCAAAACTACTTGTATCCTTCTTCTCTAACAGCTTCTGCATCTGCTCTTTACTCATGCCAACACCGGTATCATAGACACGTATTACAAGTTCATCTTCTTCATGACAAATAGAAACACGTATCACACCCTTCTGGCCTTTTAATCGAACACCATGATAAATAGAATTCTCAACTAAAGGTTGTAATATCAATCTTGGTACACGAATATTCTCCAAACCTTCTTCAATCTCGTACTCATCTTCAAATACATCTTCATAACGATTCTTTTGAAGCTTAAGATAGCTCTGAACAATCTCAATCTCCTGTGCTAATGGAATATCAATACTTCCTTTACTTAGGAAGCGACGATAGAAATTACCCAACGTCTCTAGCATATCATAAACCTTCTCCGGTTGGTTCTCCAATGCCATAAATCGAATCGTATCAAGTGTATTATATAGAAAGTGTGGTTTAATCTGTTCCTGAAGAGCGTCCATCTCCGCCTTCTGCAGGTTCTTCTCTTGCTGGATCAATTCTTCAATCAGTTGATTAATCTCAATCAACATCGCATTATAACTATTCTTCAAATGTCCGATTTCATCATCGCCAATTTCCATACTGACCCGATGCAACCATCCATTCTGAACCTCTGACATACTGTCAACTAAGGTATGTATTGGTTTTGTTACATGATGGACAATATATGAATTAACATAGAACATGCAAAAAATCACAAGTAGTACACCAATTATCATACCAATTGCCATCTTCACTGATAAACCACGCCACAATTCAACTTCAGACCATATCGCCAAGACAAAATCTGTTCCCGCAATCTTCTCATATCGAATAATATCTTCTCGAAATATTCCTCTATGAATACGCGAATCGTGTTGCGCCATCGCATTCTTTGTAGAAAAAAGTTCTGGTTTATCACTATCAAGCATATAACCACTGCCATCAAAGATAGCAAAATGATTCTTTTTATCCGCAATTGGCTCATACGTCTGTCCAAACAGATTATGTGAAACACTAATCGCAAGATAACCGAGTTGTCGTTGCGTATTCGTATCATTCACTTGTCGAACAAAGGTAATCAATTGATCGGTCGGCACAGAAAAGTATTGTTCGCGATTAGACTTGATTACATATCCGCCCTTCTTGTCATCTACTTCTTCTAGCCACTTACTGTAGAAAATCCCGTCCACATCAATCCCCATTACACCAACCCCCGTGTTGGCATAACGACGATCCTTGCGGAATATCGTAACATAACATGGTATGTCAAAAGTATACAATACATCATATACATCTTGAACTGCTTCTTTATTACTACCTGCTGCCACCTGCTCCTGCCTCAGATATGATGTAATACCATTCCGAAGCATCAATAGATGGCTGATACTATTTAGATTTTCTATTGATCTCTCATAATTCTCTGTTACTGTGTTTCGATTGCTTTGTTCCTTTTCAATAACATTTTCCTCCATCTTCGTCTGTAAGATGATATAGAAAATACCAAAGCAGAACAAAACGCAAATCCCCATCATGATTAAAAATAACTTTCGTATTTTTCGTTGCAACCCCCTAGACCTCCTCCTGTCTCTTATGCGGTGCAACTTTATTATAACATTTTTCCTATCAAACATCTACCCCTTAATTGCTCCTGCCATTAAACTCTCTTGAATTTTCTTACTCATAAAAATATACAAGATTAGCGTTGGGAAAGTGGCAATAACTAACCCGGCTCCAATCGGACCCCATTTCGTCGTATATGAACCGGACAATGCCTGAATACCAACAGATAGTGTTCGATATTTTTCATCACTAATAAAAATAACAGCAAACATCAATTCATTCCACGCCTGTAGAAAGGTAAAAATAGCAACGGTAGAGAGTGCTGGCTTCATCAGTGGTACAACAATCCTCCGGAAAATTCCGAACACACTACAACCATCAATACAAGCCGCTTCTTCTAGTTCACGCGGTATATTTTCAACAAAACTCTGACAAATCATAATAGCCATCGCCAATGCAAATGCTGTGTAAGGAATAATCAAAGCCTGATATGAATTGGTCATTTTTAAATTTCTTAAGATAATGAATACAGGAAGAATCGCTGCATGAATTGGAACGGTAAGTCCTAACATAAAAACATTATTTACTACTTTTCTACCTTTCCACTCCATTCTAGATAATGCATAGGTAGCCATCAGTGCACAAAATATCGTTAATGCAATTGTCACAAATGTAACTACTGTACTATTGAAGAAATACTGCCCCATATTACCTACATTGATCGCTTCGTCATAATTAGACCATAACCAATCTTTGGGAATCCCAATAATATTTTCTCCGAAAATCTCATCGTTGCTCTTTAATGAGAAAGTAAACATCCAATAAATCGGGAACAGATTAATCAACGCCCACAAACCTAAAAATGTATACGATACTGCTTTTTTGCCATTACGAGCCATACTAATCCACCTCCGTTTTGAAAACTTTCTTAATCAAGATTGCAAAGAAGAAACATAAGAAAATGATAAACATAGCAATCGAACTACCAAATCCATACCTTCCTCTCGAGAAAATCATGCTAATCATCTGTGTACTTGGTACCTCACTTGCATGTGCCGGCCCACCATTTGTCAATACATAAATCAAATCAAATGCCTTCAAGGAACCTGTCACTGCAAAAATAACACACATTCGAATCACTGGCTTAATCATCGGAATGACAACATAACGATTCAGTTGTCCCTGTGATGCTCCATCAATTCTCGCCGCTTCACTAACATCTGGCGGCAAACTCTTGATACCAGCGTACATCAAAAGCATGTGATAACCAACATATTGCCACAACATCGGAATAAAGCAGGCAAGTAATGCTGTATTCTGTTCTCCTAGCCAGGTGTGACACCATGACTCTAGTCCAACTGTTCGTAAAAAAGTATTAACAATACCATACTGCGGATTGTAAATCTTGGACCATAACTGACCAATTACTGTCGTTGATAATAACACGGGAATAAAGAAAACAGACATGAAAAATCTTTCTCCCTTAATGCCTTTGCCTAATGTCAATGCCAACAATAGTGCTAATGGTAACTGAATAAATACTGACATCCCTGCGAACAAGAATGCATTTCCCAGTGTCTTAGCAAAACCGACTGACGGATTGGTAAATAACTCTATGTAATTCTTAATACCAACAAATGTCCCATCTGTAAAACCATTCCAATCCAGCAAACTATAGTATGCTGACATAAAGATTGGAATAATGATAATAACCGTGAACAAAAGAGTTGCTGGTAACATAAATATTAAAATCGCTAATTTATTTTGTCTAACTCGATTCATCTCATCCTCATTTCTGTTGCCCTATGGCACGCTTGCTTAAAAAAAGAAACGTCCCAAAACCAATACCAATTATGGTTCTCTTTCTGGAACGTTTCTCATTTTTATATCATAGCAACCAAACCAGTATATTCATTACTGCTTTAGCTGACCATCCATGCTCTCAACAAACTTCTGTGGAGTAAGATCCCCTGAATACAGTGACTGTAACAGTGTCAGATACTCGCCAGCGCTGTCTGAATCAAGCAGCGTATCGAACCATAATGTATAAGATGTTGCACCAGATGCTAATTCAGTTACTTCCTGAGTTAATTTTGGTACATCCTTCGTATCATAATCAACCTTCCATGCTGGAATTCCTGCACCACTAAGGTATGCATATTTAGAAACGCCCTTAGTAATCTCAAATGCTGCAGCTGCTGCCATATCTTTGTGCTCTGTGCCAGCTGAAACCATAAGTGTATCAGAACCACCACCCATGAAATCAGTAATCTTAGCGTTCGTATCATTCACTACTGGAATTGGAGCTACTGAGAAGTTCTCAGGTTTCTTGGCATCTGTAATAATAGAGCCGCCCATCCAACTTCCTGTGAAGTACATAGGAACCTTTTCTTTGTAGAACTCTGCACTAGCTTCATCGTTAGATACACCAGTTGCGCCTTCAGCAAATGCCTTCATGTCTACTAATTCCTTGATACAAGTAGCTGACTTTAAGAAATCGGGATCGTTGTAGCTCTGTCCCTGCTTCAAAAGCGCTTTTGCAAGCTTGTCAGGGCCAACAGACTTCAGTGTCAATGCATCATGAAGCATAGCTAATACCCATGTATCCTTAACACTTGTTCCAATTGGTGTAATACCCGCATCTACAAACTTCTTACATACTGCTTTGAAATCATCCCAAGTAGTAGGTACTTCTACGCCCTGCTTCTTGAACATCTCTTTGTTGTACCACATAACTGATACTGGTGTACATGTTACTGATCCATATAACTTACCATCATATGTATCATTAACCAATGCTGCCTGAGAAAGATCTGCTGAATAGTTTTTGTAATAGTCATCTAAGCAAAGAACCTTGCCTGACTGTACAAAAGACTCTGAAAAACCGCCTGCCCATGTAAAGAATACATCTGGCAATTCATTCGCCGATACTGCAGCTTTGATCTTGGTCTTGTAGGACTCATTCTCAAATGTCTTCATATCAATCTTAACACCTGGGTGAGCCGCTTCAAAATCCTTGATTGCTTCCAAATAAGGCTTGTGGAAAGAATCACTCTCTGTTGCGATGGTCCACATCGTAAGTGTAATGTCCCCATCTTTCTTGGTTTCGCCTTCTTTACTTTCTGTACTGCCACAACCAGCTAACATAGTCATAACAAGAACTAGAATAAGTAGAAGTGCACTAATTCGTTTTTTCATACCTATCTCCTTTTTGAATTATTTTGTAACCTAAATATAATATATTCTAAACAGAAAATGAATGGTCAAATTTTACCTCAATTAGCAAAATCTTGACATCCAGCCCAATGAGCCATGCGAACCAAGACACAAACAGTGCGTTGTGCTCGCACAAATGCACTCGTTTGTGTCTTGGTTCATAGGGCGAAGCCCGTGACCGAGATGAAGCGCAGTGAAATCGAGGTCCATGGTTCAT
>CAZUGH010000003.1:31849-66842 GCA_964619785.1 uncultured Lachnospiraceae bacterium
AGGGCGAAGCCCGTGACCGAGATGAAGCGCAGTGAAATCGAGGTCCATGGTTCATCCCCTAAGTCAGTACCGCCAGCCAGGCGGCGTGCAAAACCTTGTTATTATGCACCACTGACTTGGCGCTACCTTCTAACGTAATTCAAGTTGTCTCATCCAACACCTGTTGTTCCAAGCTCTAGATATCTGAGGTAAGCACCATAAGTCATGGTTACAGCATTGTCACCAGTTCCAACAACAATTGTACTATTGTTTTGTTCTTCTTCCGTTGCAGGGGTTGCTTTGTCTACAATGGTAGAATCTGTATTTTCTGTAGATGTCGGTACCGTCTTGTCTGGTACCGTCACTCCTTGTTTCATATATTTATTAATTATCTTGACATAATTCTGCGTTTCTTCATAAGGTGGTATTCCACCGTATTTTTTAACCGCTGATCCACCTGCATTATAGGCGGCGGCAGCTAGGTCGGTGTCTCCGCCAAAGGTCTTTAGGTGCGCGCCAAGGTATTTTGCTCCTGCCATGATATTCTCTTCCGGATCATAGGCATCTTTCACACCAAGAGACTTAGCGGTTGCTGGCATCAGTTGCATAATGCCTTGTGCACCACTCTTCGAAGTAGCATCTGTACGAAAATTCGACTCAGCCTTCGCAACTGCAATAAGAAAATTGTATGGTACATCATATGTTTCAGAAGCTTTTTTGAAAATTGAATCCAACTTTTCACTACCAGAACTTAATGATACAGTGGAAGCAGGCGCCTTCACAGTAACTGGTGTGGTTGCTTTCGTTGTATCTTCAAGCACTTTTTCAAAGGGAGTTATGGTCGTCTTCTGCTTTTTCGCGTCTGTTAATGATGTTTGCATTCTTGTGGAATTGTTATCAATACTTTGTATCATACATAGCTTCCTCCTCTCTCGTACTTGTCCTAATTATATCACAATCTATTGTTGTTGACGATATGTTGCTAGAAAATCCTTCATTTTCTCCATGGAACGTGACAAAATCTCTACATTAGGTAGATACACAATTCGGAAATGGTCTGGTTCATGCCAGTTAAATCCGCCACCATGTACAAGCAGCACATGCTTTTCACGAAGAAAATCCAGCACAAATTTCTCATCATCCACAATGTTGAATTTTTTGGCATCAATTCTTGGGAAAATGTAAAATGCGCCCTCTGGTCGAACTACCGATAATCCATCAATTTCGTCAATTGCATCACAGATACACTGTCTCTGTTCATAAATACGACCGCCAGGCTCCATCAGATGCTTCACTTCATTCTTCTCCATTAAAGCGGGTGCAACAATGTGCTGTGCTGGAACATTCGCACATAGACGCATCGAGGAAAGCATGTTCAGTCCCTCTATGTAACCTTTTCCTTTCGATAAATCACCACTTAAAACCATCCAACCACTTCGAAATCCTGCGATACGATGTGACTTTGACAGCCCATTAAACGTCACGCAGAACAAATCAGGTGCCAAGGATGCAATCGATGTATGCTGTTTACCATCAAATAATAATCGGTCATAAATCTCATCTGCAAAAATCACCAACTCGTGACGACGTGCAACATCAACTATTTTCTCAAGAATTTCCGTTGGATATAGTGCACCTGTCGGGTTGTTTGGATTGATGATAACCAATCCTTTTGTATTTGCTGTAATCTTCTTCTCCATGTCATCTAAATCTGGATACCAATTCGAAGATTCATCACAGATATAATGAACAGGATTGCCTCCTGCCAATTTTGCTGCCGCTGTCCACAGTGGATAATCCGGTGCTGGAATCAAGATCTCATCACCATTATTAAGCAATCCCTGCATGGCAATCGAAATCATCTCACTCACACCATTGCCAATATACACTTGGTCTTCATCGATATTAGGAAGCCCCTTTTCTCTATGATACTCAACAATAGCAGTACGCGCCGGCATAATTCCCTTAGAATCACTATATCCCTCCGCATGAATCAGCGCATTTTGCATCGTATCCACTACAAACTCTGGTGCAAAAAGGGAAAATGGTGCCGGGTTACCAATATTAAGCTGAAGCACTTCAATCCCCTGTCTCTTCATCTCGTTGGCTTCATCTAAAACTGGTCCACGCACGTCATAACATACGCCATGTAATTTGTCCGATTTTTCAAAAGTTCTCATTTCCTAACATCTCCTCGTTGTACTTAATTTTATGAAACATATCACAAAAAGTGGTATGGAAATCAGCATAAAAGCAATCAATATTGTGCCGTTCATTTTCATAATGAACGCACTTCCATTAAAAACAGCATGGTATAAAATACTCGCCCATATCGTGCCCGTCTTCTCATATATAATCCCCGCTGCAAGTCCAAATGGAATCGTGTAGAGTGCCTGGGTAATATTCATATGATATGCCGAGAATAAAATGGTTGTCAGAAGTAATGCCACAATCAAAGGAAAATTCTGTCGCAATTTTCCCATAATACATCCACGAAACAACAATTCCTCTGCCAAAGGTGTCATCACGCAAGTGACTAGAATTAGTAGCCAAATACTACTCTGATTCGGGTCAATCATCTTCGCCAATTGAGTATAATGAACCATCTCAGCTGGCATAAGCCACTTGACCAAGCATAAAATGATATCTGCTATTCCGTGAGTCGCCAAAGCAAAAAGTATAATCCACACAGTATATGATAAAATATGCGTGGATTTCTTTATTCTACTCTTGTAGTTCGCTAAGTATAACACACCAAAAACAAGTATAAAACCAGCATAAGCAATCAGCATTTGCATAAGCCCTGTTACGCTGCATAAACCAACGAGAAATAGAATTAAAATAGCAGCTATCATCATAACTACAACTTCTGTCAAATCTCTAATCCTCTCCATGGCAGACCTCCTGCAAATCGCTATTCCATTCAGTTTATCACAATTTATAGCAAAATGAAATAAAAGAATTGCATTTTCCCCCAAAAACCTTTACTATGGATAGTAGAAAAAAACTCGAAAGGACGTGTCAAATATGAAATTATGGGGCGGACGATTTACAAAGGAAGAGAATCAGTTAGTTCACAACTTTAACGCATCCATTTCTTATGATCAGAAATTTTATAGACAGGATATATTAGGAAGCATCGCACATGTAACGATGCTTGCCAAGCAGGAGATTCTCACAGAGCAAGAGAAAGATACCATCATTGAAGGGCTTAAGGGAATTCTTGAAGATGTAGAGAATGGGTCTCTTGAGATTACTGCGGAACATGAAGATATACATAGTTTTGTAGAAGCGAACCTGATTGAGCGCATCGGTGACCCAGGCAAGAAGCTTCATACAGGACGAAGCCGTAATGACCAGGTTGCTCTCGATATGAAACTGTATACACGTGATGAAGTAATTGCGGTAGATGAGTTAGTTAAAGAATTACTCTGCACCATTCACCGTATTATAAAGGAAAATGTAGACACTTACATGCCTGGATTTACTCACCTTCAAAAAGCTCAGCCAATCACGTTAGCTCATCACTTTGGTGCATATTTTGAGATGTTTCGTCGTGACCGTGCACGACTACGTGATATATATGATCGCATGAATTATTGTCCACTTGGTTCCGGCGCACTCGCCGGCACAACCTATCCACTAGACCGTGCTTATTCCGCTGAATTACTTGGATTTGATGGACCAACACTCAATAGTATGGACTCCGTATCTGACCGAGACTACTTGATTGAGTTTCTAAGTGCTATGTCTATTATCATGATGCACCTTAGTCGTTTTTGCGAAGAAATCATTTTGTGGAACTCGAATGAGTATCGTTTTGTAAACATTGATGACTCCTATTCTACCGGAAGCAGCATTATGCCGCAAAAGAAAAATCCTGATATTGCTGAATTGGTTCGTGGCAAAACAGGACGTGTCTATGGTGCTCTCACAGCACTGCTTACGACAATGAAGGGACTTCCACTCGCTTACAATAAGGACATGCAAGAAGATAAAGAATTCACTTTTGATGCGATTGACACTGTTAAAGGATGTGTGGCTCTCTTTACAGGAATGATTGATACGATGACATTTAATAAAGATACGATGGCACAGAGTGCTAAAAATGGATTCACCAATGCAACCGATGCAGCCGATTACCTCGTTAATCACGGTGTTCCATTCCGTGATGCACATGGCATTATCGGACAGTTAGTTCTTAAATGCGAAGAGACCGGTATCTCACTTGATGAGCTTCCACTCGCTGAATATCAAGCGATCAGTCCTGTCTTTGAAGAAGATATCTATGAAGCTATCTCTATGAAGACTTGTGTTGAAAAACGTAACACGATTGGTGCACCAGGCATGAACGCAATGCAACAAATCATTGAAATTAACGAAGCATATCTTGCAAAATAAAAAAATGGGAGAGGCTAATCCATAGTCTCTCCCAAACTTTTATCATATTCTATCTTTTTTCTCTTCTACCACATGACTTTGTCTCTGTACAAAATCCCGTCACATCACACTTTGGTACAAAATACTGGTCCACTAGATACGCCCATTCTTCGGAATATGCTTTCAACTCATCCATGATATCTTTCATCAGCTGACGAAACTCCCAATATGCTCTTGTACATAATCGTTGGTGCGACATATCAATCAAGTTTCTCAAGTTTGTTCGAAATACAACTTTCGATTCCATTCCTAATGGTAGCAACATATTGACATCTTCCTTTGGCATACCTAATGTCTCTAGCTTTTGCATCGATTCTAACAAATTCTCAAGGGCTTCATGATATAATTCATTTGCCTTTGCATCATTTTGAATCGAAGGGGGTGTTACATATTTAAAACCATTTTGAAAATTGATATAACGCGTTGAAGCTTGCAATCTCGTTGGGCCTCCACCGATATGGGTGTAAAGTTCTCTGATTACACGCGCTGAGTATCCATCAACCACCATATATACTTGAGGATATTCCCATGTTCTTCCATGACCAGAAGTCAAACAATTAAGTCCCCTTTTATAATTCTTGTCAGGGTCTTCAATATCACTACCCCAACATACTCCAGCTTCTCGTCCAATCAAGCTAATGGGATCAATTGATGTTTCTGGTTGAATCACTATTTTACTCATAATCTAGTCTTTATCCTTTCAAATTTATTTCTTAATCTGCACATCTAGCTGGTCAAATGGAATCACAATCTCATGCTCATCAAATGCATTCTTGACTTCTTCCATCAGCTGCCAGCGAAGAGTCCAGTAATCTTCTGTATTCACCCAAACACGATATCCAATATTGATTGAACTTGGATCAAAGCTATTTACAAAAATATCAATATCATGGTCAGGTAAAATATACTCGTGACCAGACAGTAAATTCACCAAAATATCTTTAACCTTCTTAATATTCTCCGAATAATCAATCGAAACGCTTAGGTCTAATCGACGTACAGGCTCATTTGTCACATTGATGATATCGGCGTTAGCCAGCGCACCATTGGGAAGTGTGACCTTGCGATTATCTGGCGTAAGTAATCTTGTGTAAATAATATCAATGCTTACGACCGTTCCCTCTTTATCACCATAGATAATATAGTCACCCATGACAAATGGTTTCATAATCAGAATCAGCACTCCTCCTGCAAGGTTGGCAAGGCTTCCCTGAAGAGCCAGCCCAATCGCCAAACCTGCTGAGCCGACAATCGCCACTACCGAACTCGTCTCAAGTCCTAATATCTGTGCCACAATAACAATCAACATGATATTCAATACAACTTTGGATAACGAAAGAAGGAAACGAATAACCCCCTCCTCCATCTGCATTCGGATGAAATTCTTACGAAGCAGTTTAAGCAAAAGTTTTATCACCTTGCGACCAATTACAAATACAGCAATCGCAATCAATATTGTTATTCCAAGGGAAATCAAGCCCGGTATCTGATCCTGGAGCCACTGAATCAAACGATTCGTATGCTTCACAACTGCTTCCCCTGATACATCTACATCATTCATATTCTCAAATCCTTTCCTCTACTTTTTCTTCGGTTTTGTAACCTGGAAGACACACATTCCTAGTGGTGGAAGCTTAATCTCGATTGATTGATTTCTTCCATCAAACTTCACTGGCTTGGCTGTCTTCGCACGAGGATTTGTCACACCTGTGCCACCATACTCTTCCATGTCACTATTAAATATTTCCTTATATTTGCCCGCAATTGGCACTCCAATACGGAACTTGTCGTAAGATACAGGTGTAAAATTGCATACAACCATTAATGTTTCTTCGTTGCATTTTCTCAAAAATGTAATGACACTATGATCGGCATCTAACTCGCTAATCCACCGAAAACCAGATGGCTGATAGTCATTTTTAAACATCGCTGGATGTTCTTGATAGAAATGATTCAATTCAGCTACATAATCTAATAATTTCTTGTGGCCTTCATCTTCTTCTACTAGATTCCAATCAAGTTCTCTCTCTTCACTCCACTCACGCTCCTGCCCAAAATCCTGTCCCATGAACAAAAGCTTCTTACCTGGATGTGCAGCCATATATCCATACGACAGTCGTAGAGAGGCGAGTTTATCGTCTTTTTCGCCCGGCATTTTCTCATACATGGAGCCTTTTAAATGTACTACTTCATCATGCGATAACACTAGCACAAAGTCTTCTGAATAATGATAAATCATGCTAAACGTCAACATCCCATGACGTCCTTTACGAAACAGTGGGTCTGTCTGTATATACTCAAGGTAATCATTCATCCAACCCATATTCCATTTATAATCAAATCCCAAACCACCATCTTCAATCGAGCCCGTGACCTTAGGCCATGCTGTCGACTCTTCGGCAATCGTAATGGTGTTGTCTTTTCTCTTATGAACCGCTTGATTCAATTGTTTGAGCATCTCGATTGCTTCTAAGTTCTCGTTACCACCATAGATATTGGCAACCCATTCGCCATCATTTTTTCCATAATCCAGATAAAGCATGGACGCCACCGCATCTAACCGGATACCATCCACATGGTATTTCTCTAACCAGAATAAAGCATTTGCAATCAAAAAGTTGCTAACCTGAGGTCTTCCATAATTGTAAATCAAGGTTCCCCAATGTGGATGTTCTCCTTGTCGTTTGTCAAAATGCTCATACAGACAGGTTCCATCAAACTGGGCCAGTCCGTGTTCATCCTTTGGAAAATGTGCTGGCACCCAGTCCAGAATCACGCCGATTCCACTCTGATGCAATGCGTCGACCATATACATAAAATCATCCGGCGTTCCATAACGCGAAGTTGGTGCATAATATCCCGTCACCTGATATCCCCAGGAACCATCAAATGGATGTTCCATCACTGGCATCAATTCCACATGTGTATAGCCCATCTTCAGACAATACTCAGTAAGCATTGGTGCAAGTTCACGATAGTTATAAAACTCTTGATCTTTTGGCTTACGGAATGAGCCCAAATGCACCTCATATATCGTCATCGCCTCTTTCTTGAGATTCTTACGTCCGCTAGTCAGCCAGGTCTCATCCTGCCATGTATATTCTTCTAGATTCCAAACAACACTTGCTGTATGAGGTCGTAATTCAGCATAATTACCATAAGGATCTGACTTGAGTACAACCTCGCCACCCTTCTTATGAATCTCATATTTGTACAACTCACCAACACACATCATGGGAATAAATAACTCGAAAATACCAGACTCACCCTGACGAGTCATCAAGTGTCTACGGCCATCCCATAGATTGAAATCGCCCACAACGCTTACTGACAGCGCGTTCGGTGCCCATACAGCAAACGCAACTCCTTGCTCTCCATTCATCTCCATCGGATGTGCACCTAACTTATCGTAAATCTCATAATGAATACCATTGGCAAATCTCGTCAAATCCCGTTGCGTGAAAATCGATTTGCTAGGATACATCTCCAATGCCTTCACAGTCCCCGTCGTATAGGTGACCTCATAGTAGTAACGTGGTATCCTTTTTCCCGGAATCAATACAGCGAAATATCCTGCTTCATCTGCCATCTCCATCGAATAACGAGTACTTTTACCATCTAGTACAACGTCAACCTGTGCCGCATCCGGGAAAAAGCAACGAATCAACACTTGATTCTTCACAAGAACCGCTCCAAGCACCTCTTCGGGATGATCCTGTTCAGCATAGACAATACCTTCAATTCCCGGCCAATCCATCAAATTATAAAGTTTTGTATTCATGCATTACCCCTCATTTCTAAAAAGAAAGAGCGAAAATCAATTCACTCTTCCTCAGTCTTCTATTCGTTATACCAAGCCTTAATAACTTCGCCATCTTCTGTAACGAGGTCTTCTTCTTTTGGCTGATGTTTTTTCAAAATGTACTCCATAGACAAGGTGTATAGCATCGAGCATCCACCTGGTACTACAAGAAGTAAGATTGGAACTCCAAGTATCACTGCATACCAACTAATTATAGCAGCCACTGCCAAGATTACCAGATGAATCAAAGTAAATGGAAAATGGCGCACAGCAACATACAATGCCAAAAGTAGAATCTTGCCCGGCTTCAACGCCAAACGTGATAGGATTGGGAATACATAGCACAAAACACATGTTATCACAATCAGCATTGCCAAGTAGATACCATATAGATATCCGCCATAGCTAGTATCACCCGAACCGACGTATCTCATATTGAAAATCAACAAGACATATGCCAGGGTAAAGCCAATGCCCAGAATAGCTCCATACTTAAATTCACGTTTGAAGCATCCCCAGAACTCAGCCCATACATAACCTCTCTCTCGGCGAAGCACCTTAATTGCGGTATAATATAATGCCGTTGTTGCAGGTCCAATCGTAACAATCGGAACACAAAAGACAAGATATAGAATACTTAACCATCCTATATCAAACAACTTTGATAACGCCTTCATAATTGGGTTATCTGCGTTAAACAAACGATTCATTCGTTTCCTTCCTTTCTAAATCTGATGAATGAAAATACCACTCCTGAGCTTTGGTTCAAACCAAGTAGATTTCGGTGGCATCAACATACCACTATCTGCTACGTCAAACAGCTCTACAATAGATGTCGGATACATCGAAAATGATACGCACATATCCGTATTTGCTCTCTTCTCAAGTTCGGATAGACCACGGATTCCTCCAACAAAGTCAATCCTCTTATCAGTCCTTGGATCACCAATTCCGAGAATTGGTCCTAATAAGTTCTCCTGTAAAACAGAAACATCAAGTACCCCTACAGCATCCTTACCCTCTGTGAGCTCAGGTTTTGCTGTAAGCTGATACCATTTTCCCTCTAGATACATACCAAAGGTTCCCTTCTTCTGTGGAGAAACTGGCATCTGGGAAGTCTCAACCGCAAACTTCTCGGATATTTTCTGAAGAAATTCATCCTTTGACAAGCCATTCAAATCCTTCACCGTACGATTGTAATCCATAATCATCAATTGGTCATGAGGGAATAGGACAGATAAGAAATAGTTGAATTCCTCATCACCTGTATACCCTGGATTCGCCTGGCGACGCTTCAATCCAACCTTCACAGCAGAAGCTGCACGGTGATGTCCATCCGCAATATATATCTGAGAGATTCTATCAAATGCCTGTCGAATCTGTTCTACCTTGTCTGCATCCCCAATCTTCCAAACTCTGTGAGTGACGCCATCTGGTGCAGTAAAGTCATATAATGGGCTCTCCTTCTGAGTCTCGGTAACGATATCATCAATCACCTTCTGGGAACGATATGCGAGGAAAATAGGACCAGTCTGCGCACTGCAAGTATCTACATGTGTAATCCGGTCAATCTCCTTGTCTTCTCTAGTGTTCTCATGCTTCTTAATCACATTATTCAGATAGTCTTCTACTGCTGAACATGCTACAAGTCCTGTCTGAGAACGTCCATCCATCACAAGCTCATATGCATAATATGCCGCCTGCGTATCTGTAATAAAGGTACCATCTGCAATCATCTGGTCCAATAATTCCTTAGCCTTTTGATACACTCTTGCATCATATGTATCAACACTATCATCAAAGTTAGTCTCTGCGCGATCAATTTTCAAAAATGAAAGTGGTTCTTTCTCCACTTCTGCTTTCGCCTCTTCGCGATTATATACGTCATATGGTAATGCTGCTACCCGACTAACAAGCTCAGTCTCGGGTCTCACGCAACAAAATGGTTTCACTGTCGCCATATTCTATTTCCTCCTAAGTTCAATCTTTACATCAAAATAGTATAACAGATTTACCCCCTGATAGCAACGTAAAACCTTGATTCTTTCGTATAAACTTTTTACTTTTGGACATACTTTTCCATACAAGAAAATCATAGGAGGAAGATAGAAAATGAAACACTCACACCGATTTGCCAAGAACTTTTTCAAATGTGGTCTCATGGGCTGGGGGTTCGAATGCTTCTGGACTGGTTGTCACCAATTATGGTGCGGCAATGCCAAAAAGCTCGATTGCCACACTTCCATCTGGATGTTCCCCATCTACGGACTCGCCGCATTCATTGGGCCCGTACATCACGTGGTACGTAAACGCTGTTGTGTCTTACGTGGCATCCTGTATACCTTGTGCATCTACCTGACCGAGCTCGGGACTGGCTCTTTCCTGAAGAAGAAAGGCTGCTGCCCATGGGATTATAGCGATGCCAAGCATAATTACAAAGGCATCATACGTCTAGACTATATCCCTGTCTGGTTTCTCGTTGGTTTAATCTATGAACGTGTTCTTACAAAACCTACGAGTGAAAAATAATGGCCTCCACAATCTGCGTGAAGGCCACTTTGTTATCGTTTTATTTTCTTCATATTACTGTATGAACTATAGAATGTACCTCCGGCAACCTTACGACATACCTTGATCTTATAATAGTAAGTTTTGCCTCTCTTTAACTTCTTGCCATCCGTATATGTAAATTTCTTGTTACCCTTGATTGTCTTAATCTTCTTATATCCCTTGGTCTTTTTGGTAGAACGGTAGATAGCATAACCTGTCGCATTTTTAACCTTGGACCATTTGAGTTTGATTTTTTTCTTGCCAGACTTCTTTGCACTCTTAAGTTTAGTCTTGCCAATCGAGATTTTCAAACCAATCTTGCTTGTATCAACTCCATTAAAGCTGGTATTCGATATATACGTAATTCCTGCTGGAATATTAATCTGATGGATATTCTGGCAGCCTGAAAATGCATTGTCACCAATCTTCTTGAGCGTACTTGGTAAAACAACCGTATTCAAGTTCTGACAACCATCAAAGGTATTGTTTTCAATTGCTGTTACACCTTCAGGAACCTTAACTGTATGAAGATTAGTACATCCGCTAAATGCACCCTCCGCAATCGTATTCACGCTTGGTGGAAGAATAACCTCATTGAGATTGTTACATTTATTAAATGCATACGCACCAACTCGAGTCACAGTTGATGGCAACACTAACTGATGCAAGTTATCACAATCATAAAAAAGATAATCAGCAATTTCTGTAAGACCACATCGTGCAATGTCAATCTGAATATTCTTACAATTAGCAAATGCATAGACCCCAATCGTCTTAACACTAGCTGGTAATGTTACTCTCAGATTGGTACATCCGTAAAACGCATAGGTACCAATCAATGCTGTACCTTCTTCCCACGTTGTGACTCCGTTAAAATTACCGGTATTAGCAAACGCGTAGTCACCAATTGTTCTTACATTGGCTGGTATCACGATTCCTGGTGTGCTATATCCTTCAAAAGCATAACCATATACCGTAGCAACGGTAGCCGGAATGGTATACGTTCCTGATGACTGATGCTTTCCTACTGGATAGCGATACAAGGTTGTCTGATCCTTACTCATAAGAACACCTTCACCATCATTAAAAAAGTTTGGATTCTCTGGTGCAACGGTAAAACTTTGAATCGCCTTGCAACCTGCAAATGCAGTATCATTGATTGCGAGAATACTAGCTGGTATCGTTACCTTTGTGATGGCTCCATGATTCAAAAACGTCCCATTAAGGAAACGAACAACAACCCCATCAATCGTATCAGGAATCTGTACCTCTGTTGCTGCTCCCATATAACTAGTCAATGTTGCTGCGCCTGATGCGTCTACCTCATAACTGTACTGACCATCTGCTGAAACCGCTGCCTGTGCCTTCATCGGTGCACAGAATATCAGGCATAACCCTAATGCCATGACACTAAATAAATATTTTTTCATATTATCCTCATTTCCGAGCGATATATTTCGCGAGGAGTCAACAAGAAATTCGCGAAGGCGATTTCTTGTTTGACATCAATGCTATTATGTTTACGCTCTGATATGCTTCTATTTTAACGTATTCTTGTACTTTTTACAATATAAAAATTTTTTTAAAAAAATTAGCACTCACCCCTTGACAGTGCTAATAAATTGTGCTATAACATATATAACAAATAAAACAAAGGTGTTTTTCATAGAGAAACATTAAAGGAGGAATGACTTATGTTAGCACCAAGTATTTTCAAAGACAATTTTGTAGAGGATTTATTCAATGACATGTTCTACCCAACTTCCAAGGTTGTTGGTATGAACACAGATGTGAAGGAGTTTGACGATAAGTATTCTCTCGAACTTCAACTCCCAGGTTTCAAGAAGGAAGATATACAAGCAGAGCTACAGGATGGTTATCTAACAATCACTGCTTCTCACAACGAAGACAACAGTCAGAAAGATGACAATGGCAAATATATTCGCAGAGAATGTTACTCTGGTCAATGTAAACGTAGCTTCTATGTAGGTGAAGAAGTTACCGAAGCAGATATTCAGGCTGAATTTAAAGATGGTATATTAAAACTAGATGTACCAAAGAAGGAACCAGCACCAGAGACTAATCGTTCACGTCTCATTGATATTAAGTAATCGAAATGGGTTGCAATCTTGTCAAAGTGGCAGTGAATTTCTTTAAATAAAGCATAGTACCCCGCTTAATATAATAAGCGGGGTACTATGCTTTATTTTGGTTGCCTGGCATACTTTTACATATATTGTAAGTCTCGAACAAGCGAGAATACGTTACATGAAATGTGGCTTGATTAAGAAGCGGGGTATAAACGAAAGATTAGGGTTCTCTATACCCTGCAACCCGATCCTCACACGCTCTTTCGCACGCCTTCTAACAATTCTTTTGCAAATTGGTATTCTTCTTCCGAGATTCCACGCGGTGAGAAATTCGCCTTCTCTAAAATATCCACCAAAGAGTCAATCTCCGCTAGCTCTGGTATATTCTCATTCATCCATCCGATTTGCTGCTCATAAGTTGCTTCTCTGGCAAAGCTAGTATTTTTCTTTCTCATATACTTACACAAATGCTCGTACCGGCTTCGTAGTGCCAGCGAACGATTTTCATTGTTGATTCGTTGATACAGTTGATATCGTCTTCGAGTAAGGATGGCTATAGCCCCAAGAAATACGATAGCCAGGATAGTCAAGAATACCCAGCCCACAATCGTATATCGAGTCCAATCAATCCCGGTCATCTCGTACTCAGAATTATCTACCTGCTCACTTGTTCCACCCGTTCCAAATAAACTATCTAAGAACCCCATGGAGCTTCCTGTCTCTTCTTTCTCAAAAGAGGCCGGAGTTACATCTACAATGCGCCAGCCAAAGCCTGGTACAAAGACTTCCGTCCACGCATGCGCACAGGAATCGTCAATTTCCACATCCATAACATAATTTGCATTCTTCAAGGTGGCTCCGGCAAAATAATCATCTACCTTCGCATCATTTACAATCTTACCTTCCGCCACACGATTAAATGGAATACAATAACCCTCGATATATCTCGCCTCGTATCCAAGATAACGATAAATCAGGGTGGCTGCCGAAGCATAATATGCACAATATCCCGTCTTACTCTCAGCAAGAAAATAATTAACAAAATCCTTGCCAGCAGGTTTCACTCCTGGCCGTTTTGTATAAGGATAATACTTTTGAAAATAGGCACCCAGCGTCTTGGCAATCTCATCATAGCTTTCACCCGCGTGGAGATTGGCATCATCGCAGAATTTAGCAAGCACTTCATAATTATCATCTGGTATCGTTTGATAAGCATAAATATTCGATTGCTTTGCGCCACCAGTCACCTTTTCATCATCTGCATAAAAAGTCACTTCGTATGGCTGATTCAATGGTGTCCTACCTGTTATCACATCAAAATCTCCGATGTGGCAAAAATTACTTTCTTCGATGATTGAATAATAAGGTAGATATCGATATCCCGTATCAGCTCCTACGTTCGTAATCTCCATTTTCCCATGCTGTTTTGTCTTGGATTTCTTCTTTAAGAGTTTGTTCTCTCGATTGACATTCTGCTCACCCGTCACACTCGTAAACCCATCCGCTCTTGTCCACCACTGAGATTTGTTATAGGAAATCCCAGTAAAGCCACGCAGATAGAGTGTATCTGTAG
Organism: uncultured Lachnospiraceae bacterium; assembly: GCA_964619785.1. GTDB lineage: Bacteria > Bacillota > Clostridia > Lachnospirales > Lachnospiraceae > CAZUGH01. The sequence continues at coordinate 46,284 of CAZUGH010000003.1, forward strand.
TATAAGGAACCATCCTTACCACCAGGTCCGTTTCATAATCTGGATTGACAAAAGCCACGCCACCTAGCTTACCACCACTCATACCTCCTGCACCAGAATAGCGATTGAATAATCCGAGAAGACCCCCACTGACAAATCGAGCTACATACTCATCTGTCACCTGACGAACTGGGCTTAGCGCCTGGCTTTTCCCGATTCGTTGTCCTGGGAATAGGAAATTTGCCAATAATAGAAATCCAAAACAAATCAGGAAAACCATCAGCACCAGCTGTCGCATTAAGCGATGCGATCCCTGACTAAGTCCTTTTTTCATAATAAACAAAATCAAAAAGCCAGCTAACAACATCACGGCATACAAAAGGTCTGGCACCAACCCCACATACAAACCAGCGAGTGCAATTGGCAATGTTACGATCATGGTACCAAATACACTTGTATAGTTTGCAATCAATGCATTCAATAATGTACTGATTCCTATTCCACAAAATATAAAAAAATATGTTATTGCCATCTCACGATTGGGAACTGCCTCATTATAATTCATAACATTAGACAAATTCATCATTGCACCCATACGTTCTAAGGTCACGTTCATCAATCCATAAAATCCACTAACGATATACCTAGCCCAAAAAAGTACACCTGCCAAAAAGCATAGAAACAGCAAGATATATCCCACATTTTTCATCCAATTTCGATAAAAAATCAAGCCCAGAAACAAATCGACGAGTAGGAGAATACCAGCAACAAGCCATTGATTAAACATAATGCCAAAGATACTCGTATAACAGCCTATCGTACCATATACAATCAGAAACAACAGCCCGCCGCACCCAAGTAATTCTAGAATATTCGGGCCACTCTGCGTCTCCATAGCGGGAAGCAAGATTCCGCTCAGATTGTCTTTTGTCTTCTTTTTTCGTCCAAACATCCATCCCGCCCCTTTCTCAAGAAGTTGCCACATCTGTGTAGCTAAATCGTTCCCGATTATTCACTACGACGAGATGTTCCATGTGATAATCCATGTGACGGAATTGCTCAAGACCTGTTCCCATCACATCATATGCATCCTCGTAAAAAATCTCACGGAAGCAGTCGGTCATATCCTCTTCACCGAGAATTTCCCGCTCCTTCATTAGGCCAGTCAGACTACTCCACCAATAAAATGTGAATCCCTGTCTTCGATTTACCAGATATTTTCCCAATGAATAGGCATATTCTAGTGTTCCATCAATATAACCATCTTCATCATTATATAACTCAATCAAAAGAGCAATCTGCCTTGAGGACATCGAAACATGCTCCTTTACCATCAAATCATCTTTCTTCGCAGATAATTTCCAGTGAATATCCTTCAGGCTATCCCCTGGTATATACTCGCGCACATCACTCACCTGAGAAAAATCGCTTCCCTTTGTATGACTCTCCTCACTATCATCACTACCACTAACATACTGATTGGTATCAATCTCTGCACCTTCACGCACAAGTGGTAGCAGAATGATATCCTTATTCGATTCACATTGTATTTTTCGGGAAAATAGATGCATGTAGTCATATATACGAAGCTCTTTCACCTGAATTTGAACGAGCCCACAATATCTTGAACTCATCAATCGCTTCACCGTCTCATTGCCTCGTCCACAAACTGTGCATCGCATCATAAACTCCTGCGCTTCCTGCATGAATCCATTTTTAACACAAACCTTCCATTCACAACAAGTAACTGGGAAAATGGAATCATTTTCAAGGACAAAGTTCACACGAAATTCCTGTTCCTTCTCTAGAATATCAGCGGGAGTCTCTACGTGAATCCGAAACCGGCGATAGGTAACGTGGCAAAACAAGGCAGACAACATCGGCATCACAAAAAGGAATCCCAGAATCACCAAAACTCCAAAGCTTTGGTAGATTACAAAGATTCCTGCAAATACCAGAATCAAGCAAAGATAACTAATTCGATTCAGCCAAATTCGCATGTCAACACCTCCATTGTGTCCACATCATCACGTGCCAGGTGCCATCACAGAACGAAATACCTCTTCGAGCGCTTGACTCACTGTCAATCCATCTGCTCTTCCCTTTGGGCTAAGCTTCACACGATGACCAAATACATCATTGAAAATATAGTATATATCTTCCGGCACCACATAATCTCGATCACGCAGCAGTGCTACAGCTTTTGCCATACGAAGTAATGCAATACTTCCTCTTGGGCTGACACCTACTGCCAACGTATCCCACGTTCTCGTCTTCTCTGTCAATGTTACGATATAGTCATAGATTGCATCGCTTACATGAACTTCGTCTGCCTGTTTCAGAAGTTCCATCATCTCTTCCGCTGTCAAAACAGCATTCATATGTTCAATCGGATTACCGGCATTGGACTGAAGAATTCGAATCGCATCACTATGCTCGGGGTAGCCCATAGATAGACATACCATAAAACGATCAAGTTGGGATTCGGGCAGCTTCTGTGTACCGGAAGAACCCAATGGATTCTCAGTTGCAATAACCGTAAAAGGTTCCTGTAATCTCCGTGTCACACCATCAACCGTCACTTTTCGTTCCTCCATTACTTCAAGGAGTGCAGACTGTGTCTTCGGTGATGTTCGATTTATCTCATCTGCTAGGAACAGATTACAAACAATTGCTCCTGGCTTATATTCAAATTCTTCTGTTTGCTTGTTATACATTGAAAAGCCCACAATATCACTTGGTAATACATCGGGGGTGAATTGCACCCTTCGATAATATAATGACATTGCATTGGCTACTGCTACTGCCAGTGTCGTCTTACCTACACCTGGGATATCTTCTAGTAAAATGTGTCCCCTAGCAATCATCGTTGCTAGTACCTTATCTACAATAATGTCTTTTCCTTTGATGACCTGCTTAATCTCTTCGGCCGCCGCTGTTATTTTCTTCAAATGCTTCCTCCCCACTTCTGTAATCCTTCTTCCATACGTTCTAGATTGACATCCGAATGTTCCACTTCTTTCGAAAAATTCCATGCAATCTCAGCCACATCATGAAAGGACAAATTCTTCTGCTTCTGTAACCATCTGACATAACACATTTGACAAATCACTCTTGTTCCTGCCAATGCCATCTTTGCCTTCGTGAGAATCTCACCATCATATACACTACCACCAAAATAGATGAAGATGAAATAAACCATCAATTGCTCACCAATTTGCTCAAATGCCAGTGGGCACTCCTGTAAAAACAATTCATATTCCTCTTGCGAATGTTGGTTTAATATCTCTTTACACTGAGCCAACCACATAGGCCATTTTGCTCGAAGCATCTCCATGCTTTCCAACAACTCAAACAAACCATCCGTCGAAGGGTATTCATGTCTTATGGCAAGTGTTCTATCTCTGTAGAACTCTGTTAATTCGTCCATTGCAAACAACTGATCATCTCGTTCTAATTGTTGCAATTCACAACAATAATTATAAAAATCTCTCATGCGTTCGTCAAGGGAAATGCTACGATTTTGCATATTTAGAAAAATTGCATCTCTAGCATCCATTAACTTTGTAAAAAAAAGAAAATCAAAATCCCAGTCATCTTCTTCCTCATCACGTTCCTCTGTTATCCATGTAACAGGTTCACGCTGTGACAGAATTAACTGAGCCGCCACGGGGCAGGCTAAGGATAATGATTCCTCTCTCACATCTTCATACTCTTCCCGATGTCGTGGAAATTCTCTACACGTCTGACATAGATACTCGGGTCCAATCTCTGCATAGATATCACATAAATTGTCCTCATTTAAGAAAGCACATCTGCCTGTCTGTGTATCTCGTTCAAATACATTTTCCTGCCAGTCTATACAATTATGCAGGCGGTTACCAAAACCGCCTGCAACATGTTCATAGACCTTCTTCGATTCTTCGTCAATGCCAATCTGCCAGCCTGCACAGCAGGTATCTTCACAATCTGCAGCTACACAACGAAAATCCTTATAATACGATGGTCTTATATATTCCATTTTTCTTTCCTTATAAGAAGATATACTTGCAGATAAACAATACGGCAAGAACATACATCAATGGTGTAATCTTCTTGTGCTTACCACATACTAAGTTGATAATTACATAAGAGACAACGCCGATTGCGATACCTTCTGCAATGCTGTACATCAAAGGCATAGCTAACAGACACAGATAAGCTGGTACCGCTTCTGTTAAGTCGTTGAAATCCACACCAAGGATTGCTGATACCATCAAAAATCCAACAAAGATTAATGCTGGAGCCGTAGCAAATCCAGGAATTGCTACAAAGATAGGTGAGAGGAAAATTGCAAACAGGAACATGAGACCTGTAACAACAGAAGATAAACCTGTTCTACCACCTGCAGCTACACCAGCAGAAGACTCTACATAAGTTGTTGTTGTAGAAGTACCGATAATCGCACCAGCAGAAGTAGCAATCGCATCTGCTAATAATGCCTGTTTAACACGTGGAAGTTTACCATTCTCATCTAGCATGTCTGCCTTATTTGCTACACCGATTAAGGTACCGATTGTATCAAACATATCAACAAACAAGAATGCTAATAAAATAACGATAAAGTTGATAATGCTAACACCGCTGAAATCAGCTTTGAAGCACTGACCAAATGTCTTACCTAGGTCTCCAAGATTAACAAATGACCAGGTTGGATATAAGGAATAGAAACCTGCATCTGGAGTAACTACATATACACCACATGCCTGCATAATCATACCAAGTATCCATGTAGCCAAGATACCAATCAAGATGGAACCCTTTACATTCTTGATGTAAAGAACTACGGTAATGAATAAACCAACTAAAGCTAAAATTGCACAGATACCCTTGGTATGGAAATCACCACTGAAATCAACATAAGATAACAGTGTGGACTCATTATCCACAACAAGATGTGCTCCCTGTAAACCGATAAAGGCGATAAACAAGCCAATACCAGCGCTCACGCCCTTCTTCAATCCCATCGGGATTGCATTGAAGATAGCTTCTCGAACATTTGTAAGAGACAGGATAATAAAAATAATACCCTCTGCAAATACTGCCATCAAAGCAACCTGCCATGAGTAACCCATCGCTCCACATACTGTAAATGCAAAATATGCATTCAGGCCCATACCAGGAGCTAACGCAAATGGGTAATTTGCTAATACTGCCATAGCAAATGTACCAACAAATGCTGCTAACGCGGTAGCAATCAGTACTGCATTCTTGTCCATCCCCGCTACTGAGAGCAATGATGGATTGACAGCCAAGATGTAAGCCATTGTCATGAATGTGGTGATACCGGCAATCACTTCAACTTTTACTGTCGTTTTGTTCTGTTTGATCTTAAACCATTTTTCTAACATTTTGTTCCTCCTCTAAAATGATATATTAAGGTTATTTACCTTCGTAAGTTATAACGGATGCCACATCGTACTTTGCTAATTTCTTGCGGCCCTCAAGACCTGCAAGCTCCATCAAAAATACAATCTTCGCAACCTCTCCCCCAAGCTCTTCAACCAACTTGGCACAAGCTTCAATCGTTCCACCTGTTGCAATCAAATCATCAATCAGTACAACCTTCTGACCAGGTAAAATCGCATCCTTGTGAATCTCAATCACTGCACTACCATACTCTAAATCATATTCAGCCGATACCGTCTCACAAGGTAATTTCCCCTTCTTGCGGCAAGGCACAAATGGCTTACCCATCGCATAGGCAACAGGAACTCCGAAAATAAAGCCTCTTGACTCCGTACCAACAACGACATCAAAATCTACATCCTTCAAGCAATCAATCATCGAATCAATCGCCAGTTTCAATCCGTCTGCATCCTGTAAAATAGAAGTAATATCTCGAAAAATAATACCCTCTTCTGGAAAGTCAGGAATGCTTCTTACGTATTCTTCAATCTTCTTCACAATAATCTCCTCGTTTCATTGACGTAATAATTATATTATAGATGGGATAGCCAATTTATTCAAGCATTTTCATACAAAAACAGCCACATCACAACTTTCTAGCCGTGACATGACTGCAATTTTAAATTTCACTTATTTACATGCAAAACGAATCATATTATATGAATGAGGCTCTAGCATAATCTCATTCAAAGTGGCATTCCCATCATGTGGCACTACATTCTCTGGTTGCTCTGCTGAATTATTAATCTTCATATCATCATGGTTGAGTACCTGATGCATCAGGACAGAATCGAGCCCCATATCCTGCGTCAAAAGTTCGAGTGATACACTGTCTTGCATATTTCGATTCACAACGAACAAGGTCAGCTCATTCTTCTCCTCATCATATACCGCAGAGGAGTCCACATATGGAATCGCATCCTTATCTCCGGCAGCATAGGTATCGCATGTACAATCAACCTTCAGTGCCGTTCCTCTACCATAACGACATGCATTCATATAAGGATAGAAAATGGTCTGCAGCCACATCTTACCACCTGTAACTGTCATGATTGGTGCAATGACATTCACAAGCTGCGCCAAGCAGCCAATCTTAACACGGTCAGCGTGGTTAATCAAGGTATTTAGAAGGCATCCAACAACCAGTGCATCTTCCATCGTGTAGATATCCTCTAACTGTGGTGGTGCAATCTGCCAACGCTCTAGTTTCTTATCCTGCTCATTGGAATGGAACCATACATTCCACTCATCAAAGGAGAGATTAATATCTTTATCAGAACCTTTCTCCTTCTTGACTTTGTCGCAAATATCAACAATAATTCGGATGAATCGATCCATATCCATAGAACAGCCTAGATAAGCCTCTGTATCATTATCTGGATTTCCATAATAACTATGTAGAGACAGATAATCAATTTGATCGTAACAGCCTCTCAACACAGTCTCTTCCCATTCACCAAAGGTCTCCATGCCGATTCCCGAGCTTCCGCAAGCGACAAGCTCAATCGAAGGGTCGGTCCATTTCATAATCTTGGCCGCTTCACATGCTTTCTTGGCGTAGTCCTTGGCTTCTAAATGACAGATTTGCCATGGGCCATCCATCTCATTACCAAGACACCATGTATGGATACCAAAAGGTTCCTCAAATCCATTTTTTCGTCTCATATTAGCAAAATGAGTATCCGTTACACAGTTACAATACTCAACTAGATTTCCAGCCTCAGCACCACCTCTAGTTCCTAGATTGACTGCCATCATCACTTCTGTGTCAGTACGTTTTGCCCATTCCTGAAATTCATCCAATCCCACCTGATTGGTTTCAATCGTTCCCCAAGCCAACTCTAACTTCTTCGGACGTTCTTCTTTTGGACCAACTCCATCTTCCCAATTGTATCCAGATACAAAATTACCACCCGGATAACGCACGATAGGCACCTTCATCTCTTTGATGATATTCAATACATCCTGACGAAATCCCATATCATCTGCCGTCTCATGTCCTGGCTCATAGATTCCACCATAGACTGCACGTCCCAAATGCTCGATAAAAGAACCATACAATCTGTCATCAATCTTACTTACAATCTCATTCTTGCTACATTTCAACTTTGCTTTCATGTCAAACCCTCCAAGTTTTATTCTACTTTCATTTTAACAATTGTATCCAATTTGTACATGCTTTTTTCTGTCATAAAACTAACATATTGTGCAATCTTTCTTTTTCTGATACACTAGAACGAGGAGGTACAATCATGCATATTAACAAAATTGGTTATCACCACAGCCATGACGCTTCGCTATTCATCCAACGTCCCGCCGGTTCTGGTGACTATCTCTTGCTCTTAGTCTTCACACCGTCGCGCATGATACTAGAGGAAAATGAAATCATTAGCCAGGAGCCATTTTTCATCCTATATGAACAGGGCGTTCCACAGAACTACGGTGCCTACGAAGATATTTATATGGACGACTGGATGCATTTTTCGATGGAAGAGAAAGAATTGTCCCTGATTCGTCAGCTCGGGATTGTGATGAATACCCCTGTAGTTCTTGACAACCTCGACGAGTTATCTCATATGATGCAAGCAATGACTTACGAATATCACTCCACCCATCCGCTGCATCAGGAAAATCTCAATCTATACCTGCGACTATTTTTCCATAAGCTAAGCGAAAATTTCAACGACACAGCAAATCGCAGTCCACATTTTCCTATCTTCAATCGAATTCGTACACACATATACAATGAACCATACCTCGAGTATTCTGTGGATTCACTAGCAAGAGAGGCTAACCTCAGTCGCTCTTCTTTCCAGCACATATACCACGATATTTTTCACGTCAACGTCAGCACAGATATACGAAAAGCTCGCATTGACCATGGCCGCTACCTGCTCTCCTCAACCCTGCTGCCGGTCTACCAGATTGCAGATATGTGTGGCTACCACAGTGAGATACATTTCATGCGACAGTTCAAACAACAGATGAAGATGACTCCTTCCGAATACAGAAAAAATCTCCCTCCCACGAATGGGAAGAAGATTCTCTAATCAACTTCGTCCTAATATTTTAACATAATGAACACCCTGCCTAGCCTCAATCTCTTCCATCATTTCTGTCACATCACGAGAAGTGGTTAAGACCTCTACGCTCAGAGTCAGCGAGGCTATTCCATTAATCGGAATTGTCTGATGAATCGTCAGAATATTCGCGTTACATTCTGCAATCGTGCGTAATACACTAGAAAGAACGCCGGGCTCATCTTCCATTTGCAAGACAAAGGTCAATGTCTTGCCTTTTGCATCCTCATGAAACGGAAAGATGTCATCCTTATATTTATAGAAGGAACTTCTGCTGATGCCAACTCGTTCTGCTGCTTCCTGAATGCTATCCACAGCCTTGGTATCCATCAGTCGTTTCGCCTCTACTACCTTCAGAAGTACTTCTGGTACTGCCTTCTCTTTCAGTACGAAGTATTTACCTTTTTCTCTCATAGCAACCCCTCCACTGAGTATAACAAGTTATACAAGCTGTGTTGTTACAAAGATATCGTAGATTGCATGAATGGCCTTCTCAAATTCTGAATTGCTCACACCAATAATGATGTTCAACTCACTTGAACCCTGGTCAATCATCTTAACATTGACATGGGCATGTGCTAATGCAGCGAAAATTCTACCAGCAGTACCACGCATCTGTCTCATTCCACGTCCGACAACAGCGATTAGTGCCAAGTCAGATTCCAGATCAATCAGGTCTGGAGCTACTGCACGATGAAGTCCCGCCAGTACACTTTGCTCTTTTGCCTCAAATTCAGCTTCATGTACAAACACGGTCATGGTATCAATACCAGATGGAACATGCTCGAACGAGATACCATTATCCTCAAATACCTCGAGAACCTTTCTCCCAAACCCAATCTCTAAATTCATCATATCTTTTTCAATGTTAATCGCCACAAAATCCTTCTTACCAGCAACTCCTGTAATTGTATATTTAGGACGGTTGCATGTACCCTCAACAATCATCGTACCCGCTGCTTCTGGGTCATTGGTATTACGAATATTGATTGGAATGCCTTCCTTACGAACAGGGAAAATAGCATCTTCATGAAGAACCGAAGCTCCCATATATGCCAACTCACGAAGTTCCTTATAAGTGATAACCTCAATCACCTCTGGGTCTTTTACAATTCTAGGATCTGCAATTAAGAAACCTGATACATCGGTCCAGTTCTCATAGATGTCTGCCTGAATTGCCTTCGCTACGATAGAGCCTGTCACATCGGAACCACCACGGGAAAATGTATGCACGGTTCCATCTTCCTTCGCACCATAGAAGCCAGGGATAACTGCCTTCTCTGTCTGCGCCAAACGTGCTGATAACACTTCATGTGTCTTTTCTGCCATAAAATCGCCATTCTCATCAAAGAAAATAACCTCAGCAGAATCAATAAAATCATATTCTAAATAGGCAGCTAGCAAAATACCATTTAGATATTCGCCTCGAGATGCTGCATAATCAATTCCTTCTTTTTTCTTAAAGTTAGCTTCAATCGTCTTAAATTCATCTTCTAACGAAACAGACAATCCAAGTCCATCGATAATTTCCTGGTAACGCGCCTTAATCTTAGTCAGCTGGGAAGAAAAATTCTTGCCTTCCTCTGCCTGGGCATAACACTTATATAACATATCAGTTACTTTCGTATCTTTGGGATTTCTCTTACCTGGAGCAGAAGGTACCACATATCTTCTTGCCGAATCGAGATGAATAATCTCTCCTACCTTCTGAAACTGTTCTGCACTTGCTAATGAACTTCCACCAAACTTAACTACTTTCTTCATCGTTGATTGCTCTCCTTAATTCTTATTATCCAGCATACTCGTTTTGTCCGTCACTGGTGTACATTTGTGCTCAATAGAAAGAATAATAGCATAAAAAAAACCCTTTTGCAAGGGCTTTTTTATTTATATTTGTTTTTGCTAAATATATATTATCTCTCATTCCGAAACATTTTTTGTACAGCCACCTCATATTCGCTTAAATGCTGCGCCTTACGAATATGCTTTAAATCTTTTTCGCCATCTTCCATTCCTTGTGAAAGATAGAACCAAATCTCTTTCATTTTAAATAGTACATTACGTTCTCCTGACATTTCACGTTGATAAGCCTCATACAGCTCATCATGAAATAAACGTAACGTCTCCTCTGACCCACTATCGCCATACTGTATTTTCTGTGCTAATGCAGGGTCACGAAGCAACCCTCTTCCTAGCATAATATGGTCAATCCGAGGAAAATCACATTGAAACTTCTCATAATCTCTAGTCGTGAAGATGTCTCCATTATAACACAACGGATTGCTGCTCTCTTTCACTGCTTGCGCAAATACATCCATTCTCGGATGATTGCGATACATGTCTGTCTTCAATCTTGGATGAATAATCAACTCTTCTAACGGATACTGATTATAGATTGGCAAAAGTGTCTCAAACTCACTCTCATCTTCTAACCCTATCCTCGTCTTGATGGAGATACGGATCTTCGGATTCTCAAAAATCTCATCTAAAAATCTCTGCAATGTCAATGGATCTTCAAGAAATCCTGCACCTTTATGTTTGGTAACTACCGTACCAGACGGACATCCCAAATTCAGATTGACATGATCATATCCCATATCAAGTAATTCAATTACCGCCTTATTAAATAAATCGGCACGATTGGTCAAAAGCTGGGGTACAAGAGTAATCCCCTGATTATTCTCAGGGGCAATATCTCTCTTCGCCTTTGGGGTCATTCGTTTCCCCTGCCCCAATGATACAAACGGGGCAAAGTACGTATCAATTCCTCTGTAATACTTATGAAAAGCATTTCGATAAATAAACCCTGTTATTCCTTCTAATGGAGCATAGTCGATTCTCATACCTTCATCGTATCCACAGCAGCTCGCTCAATCGCAAGCGAAGCTGTGTAACCCTTCATGAATTCATTATAGCCAGCAACATCCGATGCATCTGGTTCCATCGTGCTGCCCTCCTGTCCGACAAATACCTGTTGTGCTAAGAACTCCTCCAATGTCTGACCATCCTTTTTATTCACACGATAGGATGCTAACAATGCAATCCCCCATGCTCCACCTTCACCTGCTGTGTCCATTACCGTGACAGGTGCATCAATCGCTGCTGCCATGATTTTCTGTCCAACACCCTTTGTCTTGAACAGACCGCCATGTCCCATCATTCGATCTATTTTCACATTTTCCTGCTTGAGCATAATATCAAGACCAGTCTTCAATGCGCCTAGGGAAGTAAACAAGTGAACACGCATGAAGTTGGCAAGATTAAACTTACTATCTGGCGTACGTACAAACAGCGGTCTACCTTCTTCGAACCCTGTAATATGTTCTCCTGAGAAGTAGTTATATGCCATCAATCCACCACAGTCCGCATCACCCTCTAAAGCCTTATTGTAAAGTGTTCCGAATAACTGATTCATATCAACTTGCATTCCCATACTCTCTGCAAACTCTTTAAAGATAGACACCCATGCATTCAAATCTGAAGTACAATTGTTACAATGAACCATGCCAACTAGATGGCCTGTTGGTGTCGTAACCAAATCAAGTTCTGGATATACTTTCGACAACTCTTTTTCAAGTACCACCATAGCAAATACGCTTGTTCCAGCAGATACATTACCTGTTCTTACGGCAACACTATTCGTAGCTGCCATACCGGTACCAGCATCACCCTCTGGTGGACACACGGGTGCTCCTGCTGTTAATTTACCACTAACATCTAATCGCTTAACACCTTCTTCTGTCAGATATCCTGCATCTTCACCTGCCGACATAACAGCTGGCATGATTTCCTCTAGTTTCCAAGGATATGCTTTGACCTCAGGTAATTCATCAAACTGGTTAATCATTTTCTGGTAAAACTGTCCGGTAGCGATATCAATTGGAAACATTCCTGACGCCTCACCTACACCTAACGCCCTTACTCCTGTCAATTGCCAGTGAATATAGCCTGCTAGTGTAGTAAAATAACTCACCTTCGATACATGCTCCTCCTGATTCAGAATTGCCTGATAAAGATGAGCAATACTCCAGCGCTGTGGAATATGATAGGAAAATAATTCAGTCAATTTCTCAGAAGCTTCTTCTGTAATGGTATTACGCCATGTACGAAATGGAACCAGCAGTTCGCCATCCTCATCAAATGCCATATAACCATGCATCATTGCACTAAATCCTACTGCTGAAAGCTTTGTGATAGTCGCACCATACTTCTTCTCTACATCCTTTGTCATCTGCGTATAACTATCTTGAAGCCCTGCCCAGATATCATCCAAACGATAGGTCCAGATATTATTTTCTAATCGATTCTCCCAATCATGACTACCTGATGCGATTGGCTCATTCTTATCATTGATTAGTACTGCCTTTATTCTAGTTGAACCAAACTCAATTCCTAACACTGCTTTACCATCTTCAATAAACTGCTTCATTTCCTTAATCTCCTTCTAATTTTAGAATCATCTCTAGTACACGTTTTGCACAGGCATGAATTTCCTGTTCACTTATCGCTCCCGCCTCAAAAGCTTCCATCACACGCTCTGGATACCCATTGGCCATCTTCACATCATTGCCTGCTTTCACTTCTAAATAATGCTCACCATGAGTCCACCAATCCGACATGACGATTCCTTGATAGTTCCACTCGCCACGCAAAATATCAGTAATCAACTCTTTGTTCTCGGAAGCCTGTACCCCATTGACAATATTGTAAGAAGTCATAATACACCATGGATCTGCCTCCTCCACAATTCGTTCAAAGGACTTGAGATATAATTCTCTGGCAGCTCTCTCTGATACAATGGAGTCACTATCTTTTCGATATGTTTCTTTATTATTACAGGCAAAATGTTTAACCGTTGCCGCCATCCCTCTTGACTGAATACCTTGTACCATGGCTGCGCCTATTTTCCCAGCTACATATGGGTCTTCTGAGTAATACTCAAAGTTTCTTCCACACAGTGGGCTTCGGTGAAGATTCACAGCTGGTGCGAGCCAGATGCCCATGTTATTCTCCTTGAGTTCATCTGCTGCTGCCATGCCAACTTGCTTGACCAATTCTTCATCAAAACTACATGCTAACATCGTAGAGCATGGCCAAGCTGTCGTGTACACACCACACTCGGGCAATATACGTACACCTGCAGGACCATCTGATGTCATAACATCCGGGATACCAAGTCTCTCAAGATTACCAATTCCGTATGTATTGGCAACACCCGTTCCAGATTGTCCACCTAATAGGAAAATCATCTCATCTAGACTCATCTGTTCCATGAATTCATCTAAGGTTACTTCGCCATGATACACCTGTTCTAACGTCATGTTCTGTTCCACTTTGTCGCCGAAAATATAACGTCGCTCCACAAAGCGATTCTCTGGTGCCACACCCTCTAGCGTGTCAAATGGCATGCGACCAATGGCACTCTCATGCACTGGATAGTCTGTTACTTGCAATTGTTCATAAGTACCATCCGAACGCATTCTTTGATGCAACTTATATGGCTTCAAATGCTCCGACAAACGCTTCACAATCTCATCATCCATCAACTGGCATGTATACGTAAGCGGAATCACATTTCTCACCGAATTACCAACAAAAAACCGATAGCTACCAGCTTCCATCACCCATGCTGACTGACAGACCAATCCCTGGTCATCATAGGATGCCAAATCATTTATATGACAGATTAAGTTCACCATCTGAGTCTCTCCGACAGCTAATTCTCGAGTCTTAGCAAATGCAACTAATTGTTTTGCCGGTTTACCAAGTTTTCCTTCCGGCGCCTTCACATATAGCTGAAGGACTTCTCGTCCGGTATAGTCTCCTACATTCGTAACTTCCACCCGAATCTGTATCTGATTTTCAATCAACTCGGTTTGCACAACCCGGAAATCAAATTCCGTATAGGATAAGCCAAATCCGAACTCATAATTTACCTTATCATAAGCTCCTGGAATCGTCTCAAAATAACGGTATCCCATATAGATATCTTCATTATATTCAACATATTGATCGGACTCATGAAAATGCTCTGTCGATGGATAATCCTCAAGTCTACTAGCAAATGTATCTGTCAACTTGGCAGATGGATTCACGTCACCACATAAGATATCTGCCGTCGCAAGTCCGCCTTCCATACCACCTTGCCATGCAAGCAACGTAGCTGCAATGGCATCATCACTCTTAAACCAGGTAGTATCCATAATTCCTCCCGTGTTTAATACAATAACCACATGGTCAAATGCCATCTTCACCTTTTTCACCATAGATTGTTCCTGTGGTGACAAGTAAAAGTCTCCCTCTGGATACAACTCTGCCTGTCTCGCAGCCTGCTTCAATTCATCTTCACTCATCGCCGTATTCGTTCGAGTGGATGCGATACGATCCCATCCTTCACCCGAGAATCTGCATATCGAGATTACAGCAGTATCCGTATAATGCCTTGCCTGACGCAATAATTCATCTGGAAGTTCTGGTTCCATCGTCATGCCTGGTGCATAGCCTTCTTGATATTGTTTCTCAACCTCTTTTTGATAATACTCACATAGTGGTTTGAAAATATGGACTTTTTCCTCTTTTTCCTTCTCACACATTCCTTCATATAGATTGCGCGTATAGCTGACAGTCACGTCTCCGCTTCCGCCGCCACCTTTGACATAATCAATCGTACCCTTGCCAAATAACGCTACCTTCTTGCCTTGCGCGAATGGCAATGTATGATGATCATTCTTTAACAAAACCATACTTTCACTAGCTGCCTGGCGGGATAAATCAATATGTGCCTGGCTTCCTGTCACTCTCCTGCCGTCTGCCCCCAATGGCAAACCTGGCTGATACAAAAATCTTCTCCATTTTTTCATAATCATTCTCCATTCTTAAGTGTAGAATATAAGACATTCTTCATTCTACGTGTAAACGATGTTGTTCCGGCATCTTTCTTCTGATACATTAAGATAAAACTCAACTTTTCCTTTGGTACATTCATCATATAGGCTCCAAGCCATCCGTCCCATCCATACTCTCCATAAGTGGACAGATGAGTTCCATTCTCTGGCCACTTCATCACACGAAGCAGATTGCCATAAGAATAGCCCTCCAAGGAATCCCAGTTAAATGTCTTTTGCTGTTCCTGCGTCAATTGGCCTGATGTCATAAAGTCAATTGTCTTCTCGCTCATTATCTTTCTACCTTTGTAGATTCCCTTATTCATCAGCATTTGATTGAAATTCATATAATCATCAATTGTGGAACACATACCGGCTCCACCAGACTCAAATGCCGGTGCTTTCTCCATCCGATTGCGAATCGCCAGATGATCTCCGGTATACTCCTTCAATCCATCTGCTGTCGCTTCATAACTTCTCGCCAATCGAATCTGTTTCTCCTGTGGTACATAAAATCCTGTATCTTTCATCTCAAGTGGTTCCCACAGATTCTTTCTTAAAAACTCTGAGAAAGGCATTCCAGAAACCACTTCTATAATTGCGCCTAACACATCTGCACTTGCTCCATAATTCCAGTGAGCTCCGGGTGAAAATGCGAGTGGCATTTTCCCCAAATCATTCATCGCCTCAACAGTTCCATACGATGCAAATTCATTATCCTCATGCAATCCATCGGTTAAGCGGTCAAATATCACTTTGGTATCTTTCTCCGTCTCAGTCATCTCGCCCGGATATACCAGTCCCGACGTCATCGACATGAGATTCTTAATATTCATTGGCCAAGCCACATTTTTCAACTGATACTCATCATAATATCTCTGATGTGCAAATCCAGGAAGATACTCATACACAGGTGTCAAAAGATCTAACTCGCCTCGTTCAACCAATAACATCACAGCCGCACTCGTTATTGGTTTCGACATGGAATACAATCGAAAAATCGTATCTCTGTGAATCGGCAGTTTTCTCTCTATATCACAATACCCTGCTTCATGGTAAAAAATCTCTTTGCCATCCTGAACACATATAACATTACCTCCCGCGATTCCACCACGAGCCACTTCCTGTTCTAGCAATTCCTCGATACGTCTCATGACTGTCCTCCTATTAATTCCCTGGCTTCTTCTAATCTAGCATAAAACTGAGGATAGAAATCCTCTGTGGCTTGATACGACTTAAAAAAGAATTGCATGAGAAGATACATCACAGTCTGCCTCTTCACATTCTCATCGGTTGTTTCATGTACCTGTCTCTGCCACGCAAGAAGGAAGCTATGCCATTCACCAATATACTTTTCATACTTCTTCATATTCGGTGTATCTAGCCATTCACTTACACGCACGGGTGTATGCTCCCCTTTGGTACATTCATGTATCTGAAGAAAATAGGAAAATCCGTTCTCTTCATATATACGTCCTAACGGAAATAATCTGCAGATGCCTGGTCGCGCCGAATGAACATCGCATCGTCCCTCTTTATTCAAGAAAAAACAACGTCCCTCTTCACTCATTTTCAAACTAGGAAGTGCCACACCATCTACTAGTGTTAGTTCGAGCTGCTTGTTCATTAGTGCCTCTGCACTACACTTCAAATGACTAGTCAGACGATACATGTCATAGGGGTCGAGTACAATCGTGTCACCCATTCCCTGGCAACAATCCGAACATCCTCTACAATCATCACAGCCTGCCTCTACCATATCATCTCTATGATATCTCTTACCATCGGAAACCCGATTCATATCCCATTCACGTAACATAGTTTTCTCCATCATTTCCAAAACATTTCATATTGAGTAACATTTCACATCAATCGCTTATCTCTATTCTATCTAAAAACCGCCATTTTTTCAATCACATTATTGACAAACAACGAAGAATTACCTATGATTAGTCCATAGTTATATACTTACTGGGGTGTACAAATGACAAAAAAAATTATGAGCTTCATCGGACTTTTACTTACCATAATTCTGCTCTTCATCACACCGCTTATCATTCCGAATTGGCATATTACGGTTCACTATTATTATCTATTTCCTCATTTTTTGCTCTTTTTATTGTTTTCTGTTATCTATCAGCGGAGTGGACTCAAACCATCTCCACTGTTAATGAGTATTGCCTGCTTTGTGTTTTACCTCTTGTTAGGTATCATTTTTATCGGAATCAGTGTTTTTCCCTACCCAGATACCCCACAGATTTTTTTGACGGTACTGTATTTTCTAATTCCAACTTTGATGATTTTGCACCCTAGTTTCATCATTACAATCACCATTATTTGTGAAGTAGTCTATCTCGTCCTTGCTTTGCAATTCAAGACCTCTGCTTGTGTAGAGCAAGATGTGTTCAATAGTTTTGCTAGCATATTATTTTCTAGTGTCGTGACATTTACAATCAACCGTCTGCGCATTCAGGATTATCATACACGAACTAAATTGCAATTATTAAGCATGACAGATCGACTCACAAATCTTCTCAACAAAGGTTCTTTTGAAGGAGAATGTACTTACATCTTAGAAAATACACTCAGCACCAAGTGTCATGCATTAGTCATCCTAGACCTAGACGATTTTTGCTATATCAATAATAACTATAGTCACCAATGTGGTGATGAAGTTTTGATTCGATTTGGGGCTATGTTAAAGCAGTATTTCCCTGAACCCAACTCAGTAGGCCGTATCGGTGGGGATGAGTTCGCTGTATTTATCCCTTCTACAACTGGTATGAAAGAACTTCAGAATCGAATTCAAAACTTTCAGCGCGAGATACCTTCCATTCGCTTTCAAGGCGAAAGTATCGTACCTTCCTGCAGCGTTGGCGCTGTCGTTACCTCATCTCAATCGTCCTATGATGATCTCTAACGCTTAGCTGATACCGCTCTTTATAATATAAAAGAGACAAACAAGGGGAAAAACCGCATTGTTGTCTCTTAAGTATCAATCTCCGTTGATGTGCTGGTCAAGTCGTTGTACCAGCTCGTCAATATCACATCCGTGCATCTGGCATGCCTGCTCAAGTGTCTCTCGTGGGGACATATGACAGCTCACACAATGAAGTCCCATCTCCTCGAAGCAGGTCTGTGCCGAGGGATAGGATTGCAATACTGCACCAATGAGTGAATATTTTGTTATAACCATCTATCTCTACCTCCATATTTCTTCTAAATATTTAAGCATTTTCGAATCTCTTCCTGCGTTGCTTGTACCAATCCCTGAATCATCACATTACTTCCACCACCCTTAGAACCAAGCTGTTCTCTCATCTGCGTGGCAAGTTCTTTCATATCTACGTTTTTGCTTCCAAGGATGTAACGATACCCCTCTATATCATCTCCCGAGAAGATTCCAGCAATCCCTGTATGTTGTTCCACAAGTTGATTCACTGTATTTCTCATAACACCATTGTCCACTTCAGATTCAAAGAGGACTACATTTTCCTCATCCTTAGATAGCTGAGATAGTTTTATCTCCATTATCTCTTGCCTGCTCCCAGCAAGTTCTGCTTTCAATGACTGTTGTCCCTCTTTGAGCCTCGTAACCGTAGCCAATATCTCTTCCTCTTTTGAAGACAAAAGTGATCCTAGCTTCGTTACAATCTCCGCCTTCTGACAAAAACTATCTAAAGCACGGAATCCACAGAGAATACTCAAGCGCACGCCACCTTTATAGTTCTGACATGACATCACCTTGAGCATACCAACTTCACCCGTCTTTTTCACATGTGGTGCACAACAGGCACACACATCTACACCTGGTATCGTAATCAACCGAACCTGACCATCAATCTCAATCTTGCTGCGATAGTCCATGTCCTTTAATTCCTCTTTGCTTGGGAATGACGCTTGTACATCTATATTATCCACAATTACCTGATTCGCCTGCTTCTCAATCTCATTTACATCATCCGCTGTCAATACTCCGTCAAAATCCATCGTCACAACCTGATCACTCAGATGAAATCCCACATTATTATATCCGAATCGGTTATGCACGAGTCCCGAGTAGATATGCTCTCCTGTATGCTGTTGCATATGACTGAAGCGATGTGTCCAATCAATCTTACCCGTAACCACACTTCCCACTTCAAGTGGTGCTGTCATGGTATGTGTAATCACATCATTCTTAATCTGTACATCAACCACTTCCTGTCCATCTATAAATCCTGTATCTGGGCTCTGACCACCCTCTTCTGGGAAAAATAATGTCTGGTTTAGTATAATTTCGTATTTACCTTCTTCGATTTGTTCACAAGTCATTACACTTGCTGTAAACTCTGTTGCATAGCCATCCTGGTCATATAACTTAATTGTATTTTCCACACGAATCCTCATTTCTCAAAATCTTTTTTCTTTTAATCATAGCACATTTTCTATTATTAGAAAAGAGCACATACCCATTCATGATTGAATCCAAGTTAGAATGATGGTATACTTTTTTCATACAAATTGACGAAAGGATTTCACTATGAACAAGAAGAAAAACACATTAAAGCGTGCATTCTTAGCCGCTTTTCCACATACAATTCCCATCTTCGCAGGGTTCTGGTTCCTTGGTCTCACCTACGGAATCTATATGAATGTTTCCGGATTTTCTTTTCTATATCCAATGCTTATGAGCCTAACTATATTTGCAGGTTCTATCGAATTTGTCACAGTTGGTATGTTGCTCGGACCTTTTAATCCATTGCAAGCATTAGTAATGACCCTGATGATCAATGCCAGACATCTCTTTTATGGAATTTCAATGCTTGATAAATTCAAAGGAACAGGACGAAAAAAACTGTATCTCATCTATGGTATGTGCGACGAAAGCTTCTCTATCAATTACACTGCCAACGTTCCAAAGGATGTGGACTATGGATGGTTTATGTTCTTCGTCACATTGTTGAATCATCTGTATTGGTTCACTGGTTCCACACTCGGCGGTATCTTTGGCTCCATAATACATTTTGATACGGAAGGACTCGATTTTGTCATGACTGCCATGTTCGTCGTGATTTTCCTCGAACAATGGCTAAAAGATAAGTCCCACACAAGTAGCTTGCTAGGACTTTTATTAACAATTCTTACCTTGATTCAAAAGCCACTTACGAAAGGAGATTCCCTATCAT
>CAZUGH010000003.1:66942-73907 GCA_964619785.1 uncultured Lachnospiraceae bacterium
TTAACAATTCTTACCTTGATTCAAAAGCCACTTACGAAAGGAGATTCCCTATCATGACGTTAACTCAACAGATTATCATCATCCTTATGGTCGTTATCGGTACTATGATTACACGTTTTTTGCCCTTCCTCGTATTTCCCGCAGACAAACCAACGCCCAAATACATTCAGTATCTGGGCGCCTATCTTCCTGCTGCCGTATTCGGGCTTTTAGTTATCTATTGTTTGAAAAATGTCAGTATCTTCACGGGAAGCCATGCAATTCCAGAGATGATAAGCATCCTTGTTGTAGTAGTTCTCCATCTGTGGAAGCGTCAGATGCTCGTATCCATCGCTGGCGGTACAA
This sequence comes from uncultured Lachnospiraceae bacterium, assembly GCA_964619785.1. Lineage (GTDB taxonomy): Bacteria > Bacillota > Clostridia > Lachnospirales > Lachnospiraceae > CAZUGH01. Next base: position 67,288 of record CAZUGH010000003.1, read on the forward strand.
TCTGTTATATGCTTCTTGTTCAGTTTATTTTTTAGTGGTTTTCTTACCCTTTCTTGCCAAGGCTTCCTTCCAAAGTGATGGATGGAACAACAGAAGCAGTGGGAATAATTCAAGACGTCCTGCTAACATATCGAACATGAGAACATATTTTGAAAATTCCGAAAACACATCAAAATTCCGTGTTGGTCCTACCAATTCCAGACCAGGTCCTATATTATTGATTGTCGCAGCTACCGCTGTAAAATTCGTAACCATACCCTTTCCTTCAAATGAAAGAGCAAGTACCGAAGCTGAAAACACAATAATAAACGTGATAAAATAAACATTTGTAGAACGAAGTACCTCATGTTCAATCGGCTTACCTTCTAGCTTAATCTTCTTCACACTTCTTGGGTGAATATAAGAGTTCAATTCTTTACCCAATGTCTTTACCAAAATAACAAATCTCGACACCTTGATTCCTCCACCTGTACTACCCGCACAGGCTCCGACAAACATCAAAAGGACCAAAATCGTCTTACATGCCTGCGGCCACAAGTTAAAGTCTACCGTAGAAAAGCCAGTTGTGGTAATAATCGATGCCACCTGAAAGGCAGCGTCCGTCATGGATTTAAAGGTGCCCCCAGATAAGTGCAAAATATCATAGAAAATCAATCCAATACTTGCAAGTATGATAATGAGGTACCAACGTACTTCTTCCATTTTGAAGGCTTTCTTGAACTTGCGTAACAGAATCAGATAGTAAGCAGCAAAATTCACACCAAACATAATCATAAAGATTGTAACAACCCATTGAATGTAAGGGGTATAGCTCATGATACTATCATTTTTAATACCAAATCCGCCCGTACCCGCTGTACCAAAGCTAATCGTCAATGCATCAAATAGCGGACATTTTCCTATGAGCAAGAAAAGTACTTCGAGTAAGGTCATTCCTAGATATATTCCATACAACACTCGCGCCATATGCTTCACAGTAGGTGCCATCTTACCAACGGATGGTCCTGGACTCTCTGCACGCATCAGGTTAAAATGTGATCCTCCACTTAGTGGGATGATAGCAAGTAAGAACACAAGCACACCCATGCCACCAATCCAATGAGTGAAGCTTCGCCAAAAGAGCGCTGTATAACTGAGGGCTTCAACATTACTAACGACACTAGCACCTGTCGTTGTAAAACCAGAAATCGTCTCAAATAACGCATTCGTAAAAGATGGTATCTCGCCACTCACGAAAAAAGGCAGGCAGCCAAACAAACTCAGTAAAATCCAGCTGAGTGCCGTAGCAACACAACCCTCTTTTAAAAAGAACACATAATCCTTTGGTTTCTTGTATGTCATTAATAAGCCGATGCCACCACATATGGCTGCAACAGCAAGGTAATATACACCTTCATTTTCCTGGTAAATCACTGCTACAATACATGGTAACAGAAGTAACAATGCCTCAATCTTTAGCACACAACCTAATATATACCTAATAATCGATCGATTCATCTTAGCAACTAACCCCTCTTATGTAATATATCCTGTATATTGTTAAAACCTGTATGTGTTGTTACAATCATAACCGTGTCTCCCACTTTGATGCACTCTTGGCCACTTGGTATGATAATCTTGCCATTTCGACTAATAAATGATATCAGCAAATCCTTCTTAAGTGGAAGATTCATCAAAGGTGTATCCGTCACAGCTGACTCATTCTCAACGAGAAACTCGATTGCTTCTACTCGATAATCAAACATATGATAAAGCGTCTCAATATTGCTATTCATCGAATTTTTCTTCGCACGAACATAGGCAATAATTGCTTCCGAAGTGATATATCGAGGATAAATCACACTTCCTAAATCCAATTGACTGATAACGCTTTTAAAATTACTTCGATTGACCTTCGTGATGACCTTCGCCTTCGAATTCTGTCTCGCATATAGTGTCAGCAATACATTTTCCTCATCGAGTCCTGTCAATGCGATAAAGGATTCCATGTGCTCACAGTCTTCTTCTTTGAGTAATTCCTGATCTGAACCATTCCCATTGATAATAATGGCATTCGGTAATAACGTACTCAACTGCTCACAGCGTTCACGATCAATCTCAACAATCTTCACATCAAGTCCCATCGCAAGTAGCTGTTTGGCTAAATAATAACCAACCTTGCCACCACCGATAATCAATGCATTTTTCACACGATTCGATGCAGTACCAATCTTCTCAAGGAATGTCTTGGCAACATTTCTCGAAGTCACAAATGATATCACATCTCCTGCTGCCATCTGATAATCACCAGACGGAATTGCAATTTCTCCTGCTCTCTCAACAGCACAGATAAGGATATTAGAAAAATTCTTGCTAAGTTCTGCAACTGTCATTCCATCTAATACATTTTCTTCTTTGATTTTATATTTTACCAACTCTGCCTGACCATGTGCAAAGGTTGTTACCTCCAATGCCGTAGGTAGTGATAGAATACGTGCTATCTCATTTGCTGCCTCTAGCTCTGGGTTAATAATCATAGCAAGTCCAAGTTGTTCTTTTAGATAACCACTTTCCTTGCTATAATCCGGTGTTCGTACACGTGCAATCGCTGCACATTCACCAACCTGCTTCGCAATAATACAACACAATAGGTTCAATTCATCGGATCCTGTAACTGCAATCAACAAATCTGCTTCTTCAATTGATGCTTCCGTCTGAACACTAAAACTTGCACCATTACCAACCACACCCATTACATCATAAGCATTGACTACGGATTGTACTTTTCTTGCATTCGTATCAATAACAGTAATTGCGTGACCTTCTGTACTAAGCTGTTCCACAAGTGTCTCGCCAACCTTACCATAGCCAACAATGATAATATTCAATCCCGTCTTCACAGAATTCTTTTTCGTAAACATTTGAATAACTCTCCTTCATTTATCTATTCGGTAGCTTTGGTTCTATTATAATCAATTTCTGTCCATTCGCCAACTAAATTTCGACTTTTCTTTCATTTTCCTAGTCGTTTCTTGACATAAGCTAAGCTTTCCATATATTCTTCGTCCGTTTCAAGGTGTTCGATAATCATCGGCATATCCAAATTCTCTGCCTCGGCGAGTTCAGCATACAGCTCTAAGTCGAGAATACCATCTCCACACCGCGTCTCTCGCAACTGAAAAGTATAATCATCTAAAAGCTTAATATCCTTTAGGTGACAGCTGCAAATCTTGCCTTTTAGCTTGATAAAGCATCCACGTAGAAACTGTTCATTATAAAAATATCGTCTTGGATCTGTAATCATATTAACCACATCAAGGTGTGCCATAAACTGTGGGCGATTCACATCATGAATCAATCTCAGGTACTCATCTGGGCTTGTTGGAATCATCCATGGCATCGATTCGATACAAAAATATGTATGTACAGGCTTTGCCTGGTCAATCACATATTGAACCGTCTTAACTGTCTTCTCCCATGTATCCTGACTAAAATTATCCCGATATCCCCCGTCCCATCGAGGTCCCACTGGCGTCCCTGCTACATTGACACAGCAAACTGCTCCGATGGCATCCGCCATCTTCAGCTGTCCAATCGCATATTTGATTGCTTCTTGACGCTTACTCTCATCCGGGTCAAGCATATTGTTCCAAATCCCCACCTCTGCTATCACAAGTCCTGCCTCGTTCGCAGCATTCTGATAGGCTTTGATGGTCTCTTCTCCTGCTAGATAATTCACAGGAAATACAACTGACCCACAGCCAGCATCTTTCATTTTATCTGCCCATTCTTCGGGATTCTTGTGTTCTACCGTTGTAGATAATCCTAATAACATGTCCAATCCTCATTTCTATATACTAAAAATTTCTCTGATGTATCACCGTTGCATCCATATCCTTCAATGATGCCACACCCGTTCTCGCCATCGTGGATATCAGCTGTCGATTCATCTCCTGAATCCGATTGGTAACTGCTACTGCACCATCTTTCAATGGTTTCATCAAATCTCTTCCTACACAGACTGCTGTTGCACCTAGTGCCAATGCTTTATATACATCCATTCCACTAATTAGACCACAATCTACAAAGACCGGAATCTGATCACCCACTGCATGTAGAATCTCTGGTAACACCATAAGCGGTGGCACAGAGTAATCCATCATACCATGATGATGAGAAAGAACAATTCCCTGTGCGCCTGCTTGAACACATTTTTCTGCATCCTGCACACTGAGCACACCCTTCACAATAAACGGAACTGAAGACGCTTGTATAAATTCCTTCATCTCATCGAGAGACTTCGCATGCATTGGCAGACCAAACACATTATCGTAATCCCCCTCGCCAGAAAATGAATGATCAATATCCATCCCGACAGCAAACGCTCCATGACTAATTGCATGCTCCATCTTGCGAAATACTTCATCGTTGTCCGCATGTGGCTTAATAATCTTGACAGTAGGTGCGCCTGTAGCGAGAATCTCCTCTAGTTCTTGGTCCTCACCCATACCGACCCAGTGAAGTGAACCTGCTTCCTTCACTCCTCTTGCAATCTCGACCATCGCATGATCACAAATAGAATGAAGATGCGACAGTGCCGCTGTCATAATCGGCGTTGAAAATTTCCTGCCATATAGCGTAATCTCTGTCGATGGTAAAATAGCATCGATGTATCTTGTTTCAAGTAACAAAGAGTCCAGATAATCTCTTGTAATACGATCTGCCTCCCATGGGTTTTCTCCGTAAATACTCATATTCATCCTCATTTCTAATGCTTTATTGTGGAACACGGTCTCGATCTGGATGTTCTCCTGACCAACCTGTCTCTGGCATAGCATCAATCTTATTCATATCATCATCACTTATTGTAAATTCCCAAACGTCTTTATTCTCGTTCATTCGAGCTTGACTAGATGCCTTCGGCAATGGCATTACATTATGCTGCAGACAATAGCGCATACAAATCTGTGCCGGTGTTACATTATATTTTTCTGACAATTCAAGAATCAACGCATCCTGAAGCACGCGTCCTCTTCCCATCGGGCTCCACGCCTGAACCGCAATCTTTCTCTCCTGACAATACTTCACCGTTTCACTCTGTGTATAGCCTGGGTGAAACTCAATCTGATTAACAGCAGGAAATACCGTAGCAACGGTCATAATATTCTCGATATGATGAGGCAAGAAATTACTTAAACCGATTGCACGCACTTTGCCCTCACGGTATAGTTCTTCCATTGCATGCCAGGTTTCACAATCTGCCATCTTCCAGTTGCTCTCATTTTCTAGCGGACGTGGCCAATGAATTAAATAAAGGTCTAAATAATCTGTCTGAAGTCTCTCAAGTGTCTGAGAAAATGCCTTCTTGGTATTCTCGTACCCCATCTCAGAACGCCATACCTTAGACGCAATTGTTAGCTTCTCTCTTGGTACACCGCACTCCTTGATTGCGTCAGCCAAATACCCCTCTGTCTCATAAAAGGATGCTGTATCAAAATAACGATAACCCGCCTCGATTGCCATTCGAATTACCTCTGTGCTTCTATCATCCGCTGCCTTGTAAGTGCCAAACCCCAATGACGGAATCTGTAGCCCATTATTTAAAACAATACTTTTGTTTATCATCTTTCATTTACCTCCCTTGCGAAGTTTTGATTACCCCTATTCTAACATACTTTTCGGTAAATAAGTAAATTTCTCATCCTCCAAATAACAAAAAGACAATAACTGTCTAGTTATTGCCTTTTCCTTCTTGTCATATACAACAATTTGTCTTATCTGAACACCGACCCACACAAGTATTATCAATTGTCCGTTCACGTAGTTCCTCCACCGGATGTTCCTGTGTCTGATATCGATAATCGAGATTATTCTTACTCAGATACTTCTTAATCACCTTATGGGTTGGCACCTGGTCAATCGGCTTGTTGAGCTGTGCTTGGAATTGATAGAACACATCGGTCTCTGGAATATCATTGATATTGATATACTCCTCTAGCTTAGACGTGTTTTGCACCGTGTTACCAAGAATACCACGAATATAGTCCTTATTTTCATGAAGTGTAAGCAACTCTGGAAAATTGCCATCTGGAATACACTGCTGCCACTCTTTATTCTCATATTTTTTCAACAAACGAGCAGCATTGTGTAAATGAGAAATCTCCTGTTCAAAATGTTGCTCCCAAATCTTTTTAATGCCACGATCCGTCTCATCCTGATAACAAGAATAATACAGATAGCATTCTGTGTACTCATGCATCAATAAACACTCAAGCATCGTAGTATTCGGATCCATCAGACTACCGTATTGACTTACATGCTGTTCTTCAATCAATCCAATTTCCTGATAAAGCTGTCGTCCCAAATCGTTATGATATAGCGTTGACGTGTTCATATAATAATTCATTGTCTGTTGTTCGGCTGCTGTGATAATAGCAACATGTAATTTGGTGATTGGTGCTGCTGTCCTATTATCAATTCCTCGACGGATGTTATCAAATGGATAACGGTGTTCTGAAATCGTTGGTCTTCCTGGCATGATTTCCGTATAATGACCTACTAGTTTTTCCGATTCTGCGCCTGTCTCCATGGCCGACTAGGCATTACCTTACTTACAACGGGTATCATTATGTTAGTTCTGA
>CAZUGH010000004.1:0-49483 GCA_964619785.1 uncultured Lachnospiraceae bacterium
TGTAATTTTATTTAATAGTGACAGGGAGTTAGCCACAACTATACACGAAGCCTCGATTAATTAAATATTATGTGCAACTCATTCTAGTCAGCCCTAAGTCACTCATCCCATCTAGCACTGTCAATTTGAGGTGCAGGTGAATACTTTCAATGCACTCAGCGGGGTATGGATGCCATAATTTCTTGATTTATACCCCGCACCCAAATTGGCATGCTTGCCAAATAACGTATTTACGTTGTGTAATAAATTTATAATTTTGGATTTTGGCAGTAACTTGAAATATTTATGCTATTATACCCCGGGTTTCGTAAAAACCGGGGTATAATACTAGACGTTTTCATATATACTGCCATTTTGTCTGATTTACAATAATTGACTGTACGTAATTGCGTTGTTTTGGAAACCCAATTTATGGGAGCGGGGTGTAAATGGCTAAAAAGTCGAATTTTTATCCCATGAATCCTACCGCTCGCCGGCAAACCAAGCGACTCCGCTGGCACTACAGTCGGCAACCAAATGAAAAAATACGGTGTTCTATGCGAAAGAATGCGTAAACGATACATGGTTTGCGGCATGGAATAGTATTCCTCCAGAGAGACCTAAGTATTTGGTTTCTTACTTGTATCAAATAACTGAAAAATATTGATGATTAATTGAAAATGGGGTAGAATATCAATTGCAGGTGATGATAGAGTTGAGCCTGTCGATTTTGTTAGAGGGAGAAACTCCACGCTTGATTGATGAGTGAGTAAATACGCTTATAGAAGAGAAAATGTAAATTAGAAGCTAATGATATTAGGGGCTAGAAAGGAAAGAATATGTTTGGAAAAAAGAGAATACAAGAACTTGAAACATTATTGATGGAGATACAATCAAATAGCGAAAATAACTATAAAGATGCTGCCAAAGAAGCATATCAGCAATTTTGGAATGTGTTAGAAATAAAGCAAAGGGCAAACCAGATTTCCGCAAAAACATATGCTTACTATGAAAAAGAAGGTAGAAAATGGCAAGGGAAAATGCAAAATTACCACCACCAAAACAATGTGAAAAGTTTTTAGTAGAGGCATGGATAGGAGTATCCCGAAGTGGGTCTTAAGGCTGCGGGGTATACACAAATAATTTTGCTCTTTTATACCCCGCATGATTTACGGCACCGGCTGTAAATGACGGTTTTTCGTACTGGAATATTATTACATACAGTCCTTTTTTCTATTATAGAACAATAATATCGCCCTGTACCCCGTTTTCGGAAGGAAACGGGGTACAGGGCGATTAAATATGATATTTACTGCCATTTTTACTTCATATTTGATTAATTAATTCCATTATATTACATAAAAGTGCAGTGAAATCTTAAATCCTGCCGATTATACCCCGCCAGCCTAGATGCCTACAAGTTCCACATGAAATGAATAGTCAAATGATTTACAATTCAACCCAATTACGATATACATCCCTTTTGTTCTGGAGGAAAAAGCGTGTCAGATTCGTTTTACGATTCTGGTGGGAATCGTAATGTTGACGATAGGAATACCGCTGTATATTAATATTATTCTTGTTTCATCTTTTAATAGTTAAATAATGAGTCTCCTTGCTTAAGAATAGTTTCCTCTGTTCCATGCTTGTCACCACGGGAAAATGATTGTATACTAAAGGAATAGAATTAAGTGGATTGGAGTACAAGATGGAACGATATCAAGAGATTGAGAGAAGCATTGTTAAGAAATTTCACAAGGAGCTTTGGACCCGTTTTGCCAAGGGGGTTAAGAAGTATGAGATGGTAAATGAGGGAGATAAGATTGCTGTGTGTATTTCAGGGGGCAAGGACTCGATGCTGATGGCAAAATTGATGCAGGAATTGAAGCGTCACAGGCAATGTCATTTTGAATTAGAGTTTATTGTTATGAACCCGGGGTATAATGAAGAGAATTATGAGAATATCGTTCGGAATGCCAAGCTTCTGAATGTGCCAATTCAGACCTTTGAGTCCCCTATTTTTGATGTAGTGGATGATATCGATGGCTCACCTTGCTATCTATGTGCGAGAATGCGACGTGGATATCTCTATAATAAAGCGAAGGAACTCGGCTGCAACAAGATTGCGCTCGGTCATCATTTTGATGATGTGGTAGAGACGACCTTGATGGGGATGTTTTATGGTGCTCAGATTCAGACGATGATGCCCAAGCTTCATAGCACGAACTTTGAAGGGATGGAATTGATTCGTCCGATGTACATGGTTCGTGAAGAAGATATCATTGCATGGAGAGATTACAATGAATTGAAGTTTATCCAGTGTGCTTGTCGTATGACAGAACAAACATATATGGCGGGAGACGGAATCGGAGAATCGAAGCGCCAAGAGATAAAAGCACTTATAAAAGAACTAAAAAAGGTGAATCCTAATGTTGATATTCATATTTTCCGTAGCCTAGAGAATGTGAACATAGATACCGTGATTCGATACAAGAAGGATGGAACCTATCACAGTTTCCTTGAGGAGTATGACGAGAAAGGATGAACATATGATTGAACAGTTTGACGCTAGTATTTTAGAGTTTTTTCAAAGCATTCATACACCACTATTGGATCGAATAATGATTGTATTTACCACGCTAGGAGAATTTGGCGCGATATGGATTGTGGTGGGGATTTTGCTTTTGTTTCATAAGAAATATCGCATGTATGGTGTGATGGTGCTGACTGCTTTATTATTAGGATTGATTGTTGGCAATGGGATAATGAAAAATGTCATTGCTCGCCCAAGGCCTTGTTGGCGCATGCCCGATATTTCATTGCTGATTGCGGTGCCGAAGGATTTTTCATTTCCGTCAGGGCATACATTGGCAGCATGCGAGGCAGTTACGGTACTATTTTTCACGAGGCTTCGTTATGCAATACCAGCACTCATGGTGACTGTTATCGTGATTGTTTCGCGGATGTATCTCTTTGTTCATTATCCAACAGATATCATAGGTGGTATGCTGTTAGGTATATTGATTGGCTTATTTACAGTATGGGTATATAGAAAGATAGGGAAGGACAGATTAGGACATGAAACTATTTGATTTTATCGCAAAATCTCCAGAGGCATATCATACCGTTGCGACGATGGAGGAAGAGCTACAGGCACAAGGATATGAGCGTTTATATGAGGACAATGTATGGCATTTGCCAAATGAGAAGTATTATGTGGTCAGGGGCGATTCTTCCATAATTGCCTTTCGATTGCCTGGGAAAATGCCAGAAGGGTTTCATATTGTGGCGGCGCATACGGATTCCCCTGCTTTCAAGATTAAGGAACACCCAGAAGTGGATGTCGAGAAGCATTATATCAAGCTAAATACGGAGAAGTATGGTGGGATGCTGATGTCATCTTGGCTGGACCGTCCATTATCTCTGGCGGGTCGTGTGACGATACAGGAAAATGGAACGTGTGAGACAAAACTACTGAATGTGGACCGAGACCTTCTCGTGATTCCGAATTTGGCGATTCATATGAACCGAGAGGTGAATAAGGGATATACTTACGAAGTTGCGAAGGATTTATGTCCGCTATTTGCTCATGAGGGAACCGTTAGAGAATTAATTGCCTCTGAATTGAAGGTTAAGGAAGAGAAGATTTTGGGTATGGATTTGTTCCTTTACAATCGAATGGCAGGAACCTATCTTGGGAAGAATCAGGAGTTTATCTGTGCACCGAGATTGGATGATCTCCAGTGTGTATATGCTGCGTTGCAGAGCTTTTTGATTACCGAAAATCCAAACAAGGTTTCGATACTAGCGGCATTTGATAGCGAAGAAGTAGGAAGTGGTACGAGACAGGGTGCTGGATCGGATTTCCTTCCTAATGTGTTAGAACGAATCGCAGATGCCAGGGAAATGAATCGGCAGCAGTATCTCAGTGCTGTAAGTCGCAGCTTTTTGGTATCGGCTGATAATGCACATGGTGTTCATCCGAATCATACACAGAAGGCGGATACGACGAATCGCCCATATCTTGGTGGCGGTGTTGTCATCAAATGTCATGGAGAAGGAAAATATATTACGGATGGTGCGACGGGGGCATGGTTCAAAAATCTATGTCAGAATGCCAAGGTTCCTTATCAGGAGTATTTTAATCATTCGGATATCGTAGGTGGCTCGACATTAGGTCACATTGCTACGGAACGAATGTCCATGAGAGGCGTTGATATTGGATTGGCACAATTAGCGATGCACTCTAGCTATGAGACGGCTGGAGCGCATGATACAGAGGCACTGATTAAGGCATTGATTGCATTTTACCAGGAAAGCTAAGGGGTTGTGGAGAATCGATGGATTACGAGTGGAGAAAGAGCAGACGTCGCTCAATTGCAATTACAATTGATGAAACAGGCAAATTGATTGTGCGTTCGCCGATGTTTACATCCAGACGTCAGGTTGAGAACCTGTTAAAGGAGAGACGGGGCTGGATTGAAGAGAAACAACAGATGATGAAAGAGCGTGGAGACACACCTAGCATATTAGAACATGATGAATCCTGGTATATCGAGCGCGCCAAAATTTTATATCCGAAGAGGATTGCGATGTACGAACCGCTTGTTGGAGTTCATGCGGGGAAAATTCGAATCAGCGGACCTAAGACGCGTTGGGGAAGTTGCAATATTCATGGAGATATTATGTTACATTGGCGGCTGATGCTGGCGGATGTGGATATTTTAGATTATGTGATTGTGCATGAACTCTGTCACGTTCATCATATGGATCATTCGGATGCCTTTTGGCATCAGGTGGAACGCGTATTGCCAGATTATAAACAACGAAGACGATGGCTTCGTGAAAATGGTTGGAGATTACGATAGGGGGTAAATGATGGTATTTGAAAGTATACTGAATCCAAGAAAGAAGAGCGATGATTATTATCAGGCATTTGGCATGCCAGCTTCCTTTGTGGATTTGAACCTGGATGGGGTGATGAACGAGATTAAGCTGTTCTCGAAAGGCAAGGATGTATTGAAGTTTTACTATGATTTGCCAAAACAGACAGAGATTATCCGGTATCGGCAGGGTGCTTGTCGGGATCTCGAAAATCCCGTGATTTGGGATGGGGTATTTCAGTTTATCGATGATATGAATAAAGCAGGCGAGTTTGCTGTGAATTCGGTGAAGTCTACGATGATGCTTCAGCGGGAATGTTGGCATATGAATGCGGCGTATTATTATTGTTCGAGTGTGAGACGATTGCTTGAGGCGTTACAGCAGGGGGCGCCAACTGGTGTGGCATTTCAAAGTATGCGAGAATGGCTCGAGGATTTTGTGAGTCAGCCTGACTTTATCCAGTTTGAACAAGAGACAAAAGTGCTGATGAATCAATTTTCCCAGATTCGTTATACGATGACATTGGAAGAGGACTTGGTACGTCTATCGAGAGACGTTGTGGATGGTACGTGGAATGTGGACTTGACAGAGATGGAGAATCCGTATGGTAGCATCTTGCAGTTGTCACGTATGGAAGAACTAGTATTGTCAATGCTTGAGAAGAGTGATAGAGAGGAATTTGCCAAGTTTCATGATTATTATAAGAGATATCGTGAATTTATGAATGATACATTGCTTTTGTTTGAGAAGGAAGTGCTATTCTACACGAACTATCTCAATTACATAAAAAAGCTAGAGAAAGAGGGATTTCCTTTCTGCTACCCAGAGATTACGGATGAGGAATTTTGCGTGGAGGACTGTTATGATGTTGCACTAGCGAGAAAGAATTCTATGGAAAATAAAGCGGTTATTCCAAATGGAATTCGTTATGAGTCGGGTGAGCGATTCTTCGTAATCACAGGACCGAATCAGGGAGGTAAGACGACCTTTGCCAGAGCAATGGGACATGTGGTCTACTTTTCCATGTTGGGCTTGAAAGCACCGGGACGAAAACTTGCGATTCCGTTATTTCATGATGTGGTTACACATTTTGCGACGGAGGAAAGCGTGGAGACTGGCTCTGGTAAATTAAAAGAAGAGTTAGACCGTCTCGCACCGCTGATGCACAATGCCATGCAGCACAATTTTGTGTTGATTAATGAGTTGTTTACAACAGCGACAACCTATGACGCACATATCATGGGAACGCGTGTTATGAAGTATTTTATGGAACACAATTGTCAGGGAATCTATGTTACACATATTCAAGAGTTAGCGCAGGAGATGGAGGGCGTCACAAGTCTGGTGGCTTCTGTGGATGATGCGGATTCTCATATTCGTACTTATAAGATGAGACGAAGAGCCCCCGAGGGGAATGGTTATGCCAGCGACATTGTGGAAAAATATAATCTAACGCTTGAGGATTTGAAGAGGAGGTTGGCATTATGATGAAATCATGGTTATTGTATGCAGATCGAGATATGGATTCACAGAGTGCGTATGCCTTCCAAAATGATATCGCTAAAGATTTCAATATGGAGATTATCTTCAAGACAATGGGGCGGGATAATGCCAATATAAAAATGGCAGTTCGCAAAGTTATGCTGACTCCTTTGCATACAGAAGAGGAAGTGAAGTATCGTCAGGCGATTTTACAAGATGTCATCAACACAAGCGAAGGGTGTCAAGCCATCTATCATTATGCCGAGCTGATGTGTGCGACGATGGACGGACAGGCTGGTGGCAAGAGTGAGAGCCCAACGAGTCAGATGATACAGAAATTGCATCTCTTCCAGGGAATGGTCGGTGTGATGATTGAGATTCGTAGTATTTTGCTTGAGAATAAGAAAAACATTCAATCAGCAGGTATGCTTAGTCTGATGGAACGGATTCAAAACATCGATTGGGATGATCTGAAACAACGATGTAAGGATATGAATTTCATGTCGCCAGGTGGAACACTAACATTGAACATGAGCCTAGGAGAAGGATTGAAGATGGACCATATCGTGATTAAAGAGAGTCATGGTGGGGACAAGAATCGAGAATCCTCTGCGGTGAAGGGAATCAAGAAAATGATTCATAAAGTGACTGGGCAGAATGTTGTATACTTAGAGACAGAAGCGCTTGTGAAGTCCAGTGATGAGATGAAAAATGCAGTGATGCAGCATCTGCTTCACTACTATGATGAATTTATCGATGAGTTAAAATATTTCTTTAAAAATATATTGACGGAATTAGGCTTTTATCTGGGCTGCGATCAGCTTTATAAGCGTTTTGAAGAATTGGGCATACCATTTTGCATGCCTAGCGTTAGTACAGAGGACAAGAAGTTACATTTCGAGAGTTTGTATGAATTGACATTAGCAATCTATACGAGACAGATTCCGGTTCCAAATGATATGGCACAACTCGATAAATGGTTGTATGTGATAACGGGTGCCAATCAGGGTGGCAAGTCCACTTTTCTTCGAAGCATCGGTATTGCACAGGTTATGATGCAATGTGGTATGTTTGTACCTGCGAGAGCATATAGCAATTGTCTCTATGATAATATTCTGACGCATTTTACAAGAAGAGAGGATCAGCAATTAAATAGTGGTCGATTGGATGAGGAACTGCGACGAATGAGTCAAATGGTTGATTTGGTTACGAATCATTCGATGATGTTGCTTAATGAGTCTTTTGCCAGTACAACAGAGAAGGAAGGCTCGGTAATTGCAGATGATATCGTGACCGCATTGTATGAGCTTGGTACGGATGTATTTATGGTTACGCACTTATTTGAGTTTGCTAGAAAAGAGTATAAAAAAAGCCTTCCGGGTGCTGTCTATCTGACAGCAGAGCGGAAGGAAGATGGTACTAGAACATTTAAAATGATAGAGCATCAGCCAGACCATACCAGCTATGGACTAGATCTGTATGACCGAATCATCGGTTGCTAACAGGTAGTGTCTGGTTATGCTTGCGATAATTACTTGGTGTCATGTTGATGATTTGTAAAAATGCACGATTGAAGCTACGAATACTATCAAACCCACTTGACAGCGCAATATCAGTAATACTAATCTTAGTCTCAGCTAGAAGAGCCTGCGCCTGATGAATTCGGTACTGATTCAAAAAGGTTCGAAAATTAATTGAAAAGTTCTCAGAGAAGAACCGTGACAGATAATGATAGTTGTAGCCCAGATCCTGGGCTACTTCTTTTAATGTCAGGGGTTTGGTGTAGTGTTCCTGAACATAAGAAGCAATCATATTCTGCAGTGTTCTCTTCTGGGGATAGCTTCCCTCAGTGGAACGATGACTTAAAAACTGTGAGCACAGGTAGAATAGATGAGAGCGTAGTGTACGCATATCATGTTCTTCGCTTGTACTCAATTCATGGAAGATGGACATATCATCTACTGTAAAAATCGGATTGGCCGGTACATTTTTCTCTGTAATATTGGAAAATGCATCAATCATGTCACCAGAGAAGATACAGACAAAGCAACGTGAATGCTTCGTTGTCTTATATTGATGATTCTGGTTCGGGAGAATCAAAGCGAATTCTCCCTCTGACATATCATAATCAACCTGATTCACAGTGGCACGAATGCTACCTTCAATCACATAGAGCATCTCAAAATCTGTGTGGAAATGCTCCTTGTAACTCATGTTGTCAGCGACAAATGGCATGAAGAATTTATGTTGATTGGAATATTGTTTTTCATGATACATGATTCTCACTCCTTAATTGGTAAGTATGTGATTTATTGTACTGTTATGAATCAATCAAAACAATGGAGATTCTTATAAAAAGGGTGCCATATCTTGTCTATTTAAACTGGAACCATTTCATATCAAATTTGCTACCTGGCAGGAATATGAAGTTGACTTTGCATTTTCCCTTAATATTCTCAAGTGGATATGTTTTCTCTACATAATCCTCTGTATATGGGAATTCCACAATCTGATTTAGCTCTTCATCATCTGAATAGAAGCGGATATGAATGGTATTCATGTCAATCTGTGAGTGCCCACATATTGTAATGGCTGATAAACCATTTTCTCCAAAATCCATGTTTTCATATTCAAGAGTTACATTATTACCGATGCTTGTGATGGCATCTTCCTCAATCTGGAACATATCACCTGTGATTCGCGTGTTCTCTGTAGCAGGTATCGGCGCATATGCCTTCTCAATCTTAGTAAAGCGAAATCCTTGAATCGACATTTTAATCTCAGGCTCTACAACGATACTTACTGTGCAAGTTCCTCGGAGACGTTTGGATAGAGTAAAGGTATTCTCCTGATAATGATTATACCAACTCTTGGCACGATAGATATCCTTCATCAACATGGTGCCGCCTTCTTCAGGAATGCCCTCCCATACTTCGACAGGAACCTGGTCACTAAATGAGAAAATAGGTAGCGTAATCTCATCCGAACCATAGTCTCCAAAGTCAACGTTCTCGAAAGTGAGACAGGTTCTGGCATTGCTTGTGATGTACACACCACCTTGGAAACTGAGCTTGGCTTCATAGTTGCAATTGGAGTATTGAATTCCAGAGACAAGACCATAAGGGTCGAGTGTAGCGCGTCCCATCCCTGTGATATCAAATTCAAGTTCTGATAATACCTCAGCGTGGTCACGACCATTATTGGCGGTGCAGCAGAGGCGAAATTCACCATCACCTAATGCGGTCAGCTTGGCGGTGTTACCGATTGTCTCAATCTTGACACAGTTACTTTCGATACCATCTAAGGTCAAAGCTTGGAAGCTAATATCTGTTAAGGTAGCATTGGCCGGACGAATGATAGCTTCTATGGTGGCTGTCTGGTGGTCGACATCAAGATGATTGGTGCCTAGGTTCTTAAGCTCAATCTTACGAACAGGAACTTCGTCATTAGGCTGTGAGGGTTGATTCTTCATCGAGCAAGATAGCCCTTCGGGAACCTTGGCAGGCTCTGCTGTGAGAGTCAGGCTAGCTGCCTGTAAACCGGGAGAGGTGATGTTGATCTGAATCTCTCCGGGAATATCTTTGGCAGCTACGATAGCAAGAAGCTTACCAGAGAATAATTTACGATTCGTTCCTTTATACTGCTCAAAATCACTACTGTCTCCATTATCAAGACCCACGAGACGGCCGGCGCCACTTACCTCAACGTTCATGCGGCTTCTGCCGTTGGCGACATAATGACCGTCGGAATCTAGCGTTTCAATTGTAACGAAGATTAGGTCCCTACCATCGGCATGGCAAACGGATTTGTCTGGCGTTGCGATGATGGTTGCAGGATCCTCGAAAGATTGCTGAATATCGGTTGCGATAATCTGATCATTTTCATCATATGCGACAGCTTTTAATGTACCTTTAGAATAAGGAATCTGCCATTTGCCACTACATTCTAATCCTTTTTCATGGTCATGATGGAAGACGCCAAGCGACTTGTCATTGAAAAATACTTCGGTCTTTGGTGCGTTAGAATAGGCACGAATATCAATGAGCTGTCCCTCGTTCCAATCCCAATAAGGGAGAAGATGAACCATAGGTGCTTTTTTATAATCCGTCCATTCTGCCTGATAGACATAATAAGTATCCTTCTCAAAGCCGGCAGTGTCGACCTGACCAAAGAACGAATTCTTAGAAAAATAAGGTGTTGGCTCGCCGATATAATCCCATCCACTCCATACGTATTGTCCAAAGCAGAATTTGTGGTCTCTGTCCTTAACGATGGTGTCCATAGAATCTTTGGCACCCCAGTTCGAGGTACAGTTGCCAAGTGAAGAACATTGGTTATCAATATAAGTCAGAAGACGATTGCTAGCAGGGAAGTGATAGATGCCTCGACTCTGTACAGAGGCACAGGTCTCACTTCCAAATATATTCCAGTCAGGATGCTTCTCGTGATGCTCATCATAGAGATGTTCCATATAGTTATAACCAACAACATCAATCTCTTGCGCACAGAGCTGTGCATTTTCCCATTCGATATAATTCGAGCCAAGTCCGGTGAAGGCATTACAACGAGAATCGAGTTCACGAACAGCGCCGTGTAACATCTTAGTTACTTCGATGCCACGTTCATAATGAGTATCATGAATTTCATTACCGATTCCCCAGATAATGAGGCTGGCATGATTACGGTCGCGACGAATCCAACTTGTCAGATCCTTTTTCCACCACTCTTTGAAGAAATTGCCATAATCATAATCTGTTTTGCAACTTTCCCACATATCGAAGCTTTCCGAATAGATTAGAACACCCATCTCATCTGCTAAATCCATCAACTCAACAGATGGCATATTGTGTGCCGTACGAATCGAATTTACACCCATGTTCTGCATGGATTGAATCTGGCGACGGATTGCTTCTTTATTGACAGCAGCACCGAGTGAGCCCAAATCATGATGTAAGCAGACACCGTGAATCTTGACGTGGCGACCATTTAGCAAAAAGCCCTGATTGGAATCGAAAGCAATTGTACGGAAACCAACACGTTGTGTGATGGCATCGAGGACCTTGCCGCCCACGATTAATTCGGTTGTCAATGTATATAGATTCGGTGAATCGATATCCCAGATGGCAGGACATTTAACATGTATCGTTTGCTTATTTACGTTATGATTTTCATAGGAGAAGGTATCCTCGCCAGAAGAAACTATTTCATCTTGGCTATCCTTCAAGGTATGACGAATTGTTGCGGATACATTTGCCTGACTCACGCATTCTGTATCAATGAGTAAGTCCCACTCATCATCGTGTTGAACGGTAGAGACATATGTACCATCAAAAGCAAGTCGTGTATTCGGCTTCTGGATCAACCACACGTTACGGTAGATACCAGAACCGGGATACCATCGGCTGTTAGGAAGTTGGTAGACTCCACAGACATAGATTGTATTTTCCCCTTCTTGTAAATGGTCAGTCAGCTCTACATCAAATGTGGAATAACCATAAGGCCATTCAAAAATCTGCTTGCCATTGAGATAAATCGTTGTATTCATATATACACCTTCAAAGCGTAGGAAAATGCTATGCTCAGCAGGTGTTGTGATGGAAAAGGTCTTCTTGTAGCACGTAACAGCTTCCTCATAGAGATTCTCTGCGTCATAAATCATCCAGTCGTGAGGAATATCGACATCTTGCCAGTCTGTCTGATTCGTGAGTGTCTCAAAGTCAGTGCCAATCGGTGATTTACGAAAGGACCATCCCTTATTAAATAGTTGTTTCACAGTGTGTTTCCTCCAGTCTTAGCGTCTTGTTGACGAGTCTAATATAATTATTTTAACGGATTCCTTTGACATGTGCAATGGAGTTTTCTATACTATAAGAAAGAAATGTATTTTGTGAAGATTTATATAAGAAATGGAGAAAATGTGAACCATATGACATTACGTTATCATCAGATTTCAAAGGAATTATCAGAAAGAATTGAGACAGACCGAAGGCAGGGAACCATTCCACAGGTTGGCTTTCGTGAGGAAGAGGTAGTGCGACGTGTCCAGGATAAAGACAAGGCTTCGATTCACCGACCGGCCTTTGTTCGTGATATTGAGAAAATTATGCACTGTCCGTATTACAATCGTTATACAGATAAGACGCAGGTGCTTTCGTTTTATCGTAATGATGATATCTCTAGGCGTGCGTTGCATGTGCAGTTGGTATCTCGCATTGCTAGAAACATAGGTAAGGTGCTTGGACTTAATCAGGATTTGATTGAAGCAATGGCACTCGGGCATGACATTGGGCATACACCATTTGGCCATGCGGGTGAGAGAATTTTGAGCGAGATTTATCAAGGTGAGACGGGGCGTGCATTTAACCATAATGTACATAGCGTGAGAGTGTTAGATGGAATTTTTGCTAGAAATATTTCGCTTCAGACACTGGATGGAATTCTATGTCATAATGGGGAATTTGCGATGAAAGAGTATCGACCAAAGCCACTAGATGGATTTGCGGAATTTGATCGCGAGATGGAAGAGGCATATGTGAATCAAAAGTCGATTGGTCGGTTGATACCATCTACATTAGAAGCCTGTGTTGTGAGAATCTGCGATATGATTGCCTATCTTGGAAAGGACAGACAGGATGCTGTCTGCGCAGGGATTCCAATTCCTGAGGACGCTTTTACAAGGGGCGAGATTGGTGTGGAAAATGCAGAGATGATTAACAATCTGACAGTTAATATCATCGAGAACAGTTATGGCAAGAATTATATTATGTTAGATGATGAATACTATCAGGCACTAAAGGTCGCAAAAGAAGAAAACTATCACTATATTTACTTTAATGAACAGGTGGATAAGGAGTATAATGAGAATATACGACCAATGTTCGAGATGATGTATGAGAGATTTCTTCATGACTTAAAGGAAGGAAATCGGGAATCTATAATCTATCGTCATCACATTGAGTACGTGAATCAATATCGGGGATATTATGTGAAGGATGATCCCTATGAGGCACATGAGAAGAACCAGATTGTGGTAGACTATCTAGCGAGTATGACGGATGATTACTTTATTGATTTGTTTCACTATATTTTCCCTGAAAGTAAATATCAAGTTCATTATGTACCATATTTTACGGAGTGAGGTTAGTTCGTGTATGCAGATATGTAAATTACAACCCAAAGACATTGACCAGGCGATGAGATTGGTGAAGACGGTATTTGACCAATATGATGCGGTCGATTATCCACCACTTGGCAGAAAGACATTTTATCATTTTATCAGCCCAGACAATATACTTCAGATGATGCAGTCGGGTGAGATGTACCTATACGGTGCTTACGTGGCTAATCAGCTAGCTGGGGTGATTGCTGTCCGGAGTGTACAGCATATTAGTTTGTTATTTGTGAGAGAGGAATACCAGAAGCAGGGAGTTGCGAAAGGGCTTGTGGCAATGGTGAAGTGCAAGTATACTAATCAAAAGTTAGAGAAACCAAGCTTGACGGTGAATGCATCACCGTATGCTGTTGAGATTTATAAAAAAATGGGATTTGAGCCGTTGCAGGGAGAACTTGAAAAGGATGGAATTCGTTTTACACCGATGGAATATCGTTTGATTCCCTCATAAAAGTGTAATGCATGAACGATAATTCCCTCATAAAAGTGTGATGAATGGGCGGTAATTCCCTCATAAAAGTGTTGTAAAAGTGGAAAAATCGTTTATAATAAGGGGTGCAGACAAGTAGGGAAAACTGAATCAATCAGTTTGTTTGGGAAAGAAAATTATGAAAGTGTTATATGTATTAATTTTGTTGAAGAGCCTAAATATAAAATGATAACAGAGGATGGATATGGGGTAGCGGATATTATCAAAAATATCTCCAGAATAGACCCGCAGAAGAGATTCATCGAGGGCAATACATTGATTTTCTTTGATGAATTGCAAGAATTTCCAGATATCGCAACATCATTGAAGTTTTTCAAAATAGATGGGCGCTTTGATGTGATTTGTAGTGGTTCACTATTTGGAATAAGTTATAAAAGAATTGAAAGTAACAGTGTGGGATATAAAACGGATTATCATATGTATTCATTGGATTTTGAGGAATTTTTATGGGCAAAAGGATACCAAGAAGATTTTATCGAAGATTTATATCAACACATGAGAGAACACAAGTCACTCAATCAAATCATGATGGATACGTGTTCAAAACTGTTTTTGGATTATTGTATTTTGGGTGGGATGCCAGCAGTAGTTCGGGATTATATTGAACGAGACACCTTTGAGGGATCTTTAGAAACACAGAGACAGTTGGTTTTTGATTACAAAGAAGATATAAGAAAGTACGCAGATGGAATGGATCAGACAAGAATAATCAATATCTTTGACCATATTCCAGTTCAACTAGCAAAGGAGAATAAAAAGTTTCAAATCTCAAAAGTGGCATCAGGAGCACGGTATAAGGATTATCGTGGTGGAATTGAATGGCTGAAAGATGCAGAGGTTATTCATCTTTGTTATTGTCTACAGGAACCGCGATTACCATTAAAGGGAAATTATAACGATAAAAAGATGAAGCTGTATTTTGCAGATAATGGATTATTAGTAGCCATGTTAGATGATGAAGCCCAAGAGGATTTGAGAGCAAACAAAAATATGAATGTCTATAAAGGGGCTTTGTATGAAAATATAGTGGGTGAAGCATTAGTGAAGAGTGGCTATGATTTATATTACTATAAAAAAGATAATTCTACTTTAGAGGAAGATTTTTTTGTGCGAACGCAGGAATATTTGGTTCCCATAGAAGTAAAAGCGACAAATGGAAGAACGAAATCATTGCGAAATCTTATTCAAAGTGAGAATTTCTCGGATATTCGTTTTGGAATTAAGCTAGTAGGTGGAAATATTGGTTATAATGATAAGATTGTTACATTTCCATATTTTTGCACTTTTTTGTTGAAAAGATATTTGAAAGAAAATTGGAGAACTATATGAAGAAACGAATATATAATGTGTTAATTGTTGTGTTTGCAGTCATTTTCCTCGTGAGTGCGGGGTGTCTGGTGCGATACTATTATCAGGCACATGAGACTAAGTCAGAGATGGATGAATTGCGTGAGATGAAGGAAGAGAGTAAGTCGCAGAACAATGACCATAAGGCGGAACAGGTGGATGAGCTTCCGGATTTTACGAAATTAAAAAATAAAAATTCAGATATCGCTGGATGGATTCAGATTCAAGGGACAGGGATTGATTATCCATTGATGCAGACTCCGAAGGAGGAACAGTATTATCTTCATCGTAACTTTCAGAAAAAGTATGATGCGAATGGCCTGCCATTTTTATCGGGAGAGGCCGATGTGGATGATGGGGAAAGTAATCTGTATATCTACGGACATCATATGAAGAGTGGCATGATGTTTGCACCATTACTCAAGTATAAGGACAAGGCGTATTATAAGAAGCATTCTTTGATTCATATTGATTTTTTGAACCAGAGAAAAGATTATGAGATTGTGGCAGCATTCTATAGTAAGATTTATGCTAAGAAGGATGGTGCTTTTAAGTTTTATCAGTATAAAGGACATATGGAAGAGGACACATATACGGACTACATAAAGGGGATTGAACAAAACTGTTTATATGAGACAGGGGTCAAGCCGGTGTATGGTAAGCAGTTGATTACATTGGTTACTTGTAGCTATCATACAGATGACGGAAGATTTGTAGTTGTTGCACAGGAGACAGGGGGAACGATATGAAAGATATGGAGGAACAAGCAAGGGAGATAGCGCAGTGCTTTATTCAATGCTATTTCATGACGACTGAAGCTGGTCAGATTATCGACATGTTGACAGAGGATGCTACATGGTCAGGATTTCCTGGGGATCCTCGCGTCTACTCGAAACAAGAGATAATAAAACGGCTGAGTGTATTTTTAAAAGATAAGAAGAAAAATCCGTTACAGATTGCGAGTCAGGAGTATACAATCGTTTCATACAACAATGATATGTATGTAGTGGAGTGCAATGTGAGCGGCTCATATGATGATGGAAATATTACAATTCGAAGAAGAATCACATTAACATTGCAAGTAAATGAGGGGCAAATCCCAATTCGATGTGTACAGATAACACCTATTTTGGATAAGGATGATGTACAGTATCTTGATAGTCTAGCTCATGAGTCAGACCAATTACAGATTATACGTTCCATCCTGCAATTTGGTATGCTCACTTGTAATTATGATGAGGATTTTACCATTCATACGATTGATGACAATCTATGTCGAATGCTTGGCTATACAAGAGAAGAATTGATGAAAAAGTCTCACGGCAAGGCAGGAGAACTAATCTATAGTGAAGACTATAAAATGGCTATCGCAAATATAAAAAAGAAGTTTGATAATGCAAGCGAATATTCCTGTAAGTACCGTATGGAGAGGAAAGATGGGTCGTTAATATGGGTATGGGATTTGGGACTGCGCTCACTGAACCAGGATGGCACGGTTACCATGCGTTGTCTTATTGCCAATATTAATGATCTAATAAGTCTACGTAAGGAAAGGGATGCCACATTTGAAAATATACCGGGAGGTGTTGCTTATGTTGACATTACCGAGGATGATTTTCAGATACGAGATGCCAATGATAATTTTTTTGAGATGATTGGTGCCAAGAAAGATATGTATTTGTTAGATGAAGTGCGTTATACGTACCCAGATGATTTACCTTACGTAAAAGAACATCTATGTGGGCAGGCGAAGCAGCGTAAGCCAATTGATGTAGAATTTCGTGCTAAGGTTCCGAAGGAGAAGAAGATACGATGGTATCGGATGGTGGGACGGTATTATAATCAGAGAGATGAGAAAACAGAATATCTGTGTATATTGATTGATGTTACCGATCGTAGAGAAGCGGTGTCTCTGTTGGCAATGGAGAAAGAGCGATATCGAATTGCCATGAGGAGCACGGCAGATATTGTTTATGAATATGTGGTTCAAAAAGATGAACTTACAATATACCCAGGAAAAACTGCACATGAGAAGACCATTGCTGCAGCAAAAGGAACATATAAGAACTGGCGAGAGGTGCTGTTTGATCACAATCTGATTCATCCAGATGATCGGCAAGTAATCTATAATTTGTTAGAAGTACATGAGTATTTTACAACAGAGATACGGATTTTGACGGTTGAGCCAGAAACGGAACAGACTAGTTATGAATGGTATCAGATATATGCCACACCGATTTACCATGAAGATGGTACAATCGATCGCATATTGGGAATCCTTCGTAATGTGGAAGAACAACGTGAATTATCAGCTGTTAGTGATGAAATGAAACAGATTTTTGATATACATCTTTCGAACAATTATGAAAGAATTGTCAAGATTGATGTTCGGACAGGTGAGTATAAGCTTTTCTCCAATGAAAATGGTAAGTTTTATGGGTTGGAAAAAAGCGGATATCAAAAAATAGCAACGGCTAAGATGGCGGAGGAGTTTGTATATCAGGCTGATCGAGAACGCTATATTTCATCGGTTGATATTTCACATGTAGTTGATTTGTTGAATTCGGGTGAAGAAGAAGTTACGCGATTCTATCGAATTCGAGGTAAAGATGGTTCGTATCGTTGGAAATGCTATCGCTATAGCTATTTTGGCATGGACATGGATACAATCGTTATGAATGTTCAGGATGTCCATGATATACGTATGGAAGAACAGAAAAATGAGGAAGCAAACCGACGAATTCTTGTTGATGCATTAGAGGAAGCGAAGAAGGCAAATGCAACTAGAAAGAATTTTATTACAATGATTACGAAAGAGGTACGTAATCCGCTTCAGCTAGTTCGCGAGATGAGCAATATTCCTTCGGAAGAATTGAAGGATACGAAGTTAGTAGAGGAGCATCTTGCGCAGATTTCGGATGCAGTGTCCTATATGCTTCGGATTGCTGATGATCTGACTGAGATTGATCAGATTGATGATGGCAAGATATCGTTTGGACACGAGCCGATGAATCTTCATCTGATGTTACAGGAGATGATAGAAGAACAGAATCGTGTAGCAGAGAGTAGCAAAGTTCAGATTATCAGTGAAGTACAACTGATAGAGGGACATACGTATTACGGAGATGCCTTCCGAGTACGACAGGTTATCGGTAACATGTTAGCCAATAGTGTGCGTTTTTCACCAGACGGTGAGAACGTGGTTGTCAAGATTACAGAAAAAATGCTAGATGACATTAATTCACAAATCATGATAGAGGTTGAGGACATGGGTGTTCATGTAAACGAGGACAATTTTGAGCGTGTCTATAGCGAAGATGGCAAGGGGATTTTCCGTGCCAATGGAATGTCTGGTGAGAGCACAGGATTTTCCCTGATGCTTTGCAAAGAAATCGTGGAGCTAATGGGTGGTTATATGAAACTCCAATATGGCAATCGCGAGGAAAATTATTTTTCACTCATGCTTCCGCTTGAATACAAACAGGAGAGTGGTGTGACGCCTGCTACGGCTATGCCAGTTGCCAAAGAGGAGAAACCTAGTGTGGACTTGAGCCCTTATTCTATTTTGCTTGTCCAGAATGAAAATGGGAAGAATCGTCTATTGGGCGCCTTGCTTCGTATCAATGGTGCCAGGGTGGATTTGGCAAGCACTGCGAGGGAAGCCTTAGCAATATGGAATGTGTATGCAGAAGGAAGTTTTCAAGCAATTTTGGTCGATAGTGTGTTGCCGGATATGGATTGCGGTGAGTTTGCAAGTATGGTACGAGAAAGTGATAAGGAAGATGGTAAAAAGATTCCTATCATTATGTTGAGTGATAATGTGGCGGTAGAGGACATGAAGCGTGGCTATCAAAAGGGACTAAATGGTTGTATTAGTAAGCCGGTTGATATGCAGCGATTACTTCAAATTCTTCAAGTTGTAAATGGAGGCATTCTATCGAATGAGACTTGATTTCTCTGTGATGACATGATACAATGTCTTGGCAGGTGACAAGACACCTGTTAAAAGCTATTGTTCATGTGAGAACAAGAATGGAGAGTTTTATGGAAAAAGTAAAGAAAGTACTACATCATATTTTTATCGATGGTTTGAGTGGTATGGCATTGGGATTATTTGCTACATTAATTGTCGGAACCATTACAGCGCAAATCGGAACATTTATCGGAGGAACGATTGGTGAATATATCAAGACGGTTTCTTATATTGCACAGTCATTGACAGGTGCTGGTATCGGTGTCAGTGTGGCTTGTAAATTCAAGGCACAGCCGCTTGTTATGGTTTCTGCTGCTGTATGTGGATTGATTGGTGCATCCTCGAAGGCGATTATTGCAGGAAGCCTGATTCAGATTACTGAGACAGGAAGCAAGACTGCTGTTGTTGGAATTCCGGGTGAACCGCTGGGCGCTTTTATTGCTGCGATGGTAGCGATTGAAGTGGGAAGATTAGTTGCTGGCAAAACAAAGATTGATATCTTGTTAACACCGATTGTATCAATCGCGTCTGGTGCTCTGGTAGGTATCTTAGTTGGACCTCCGATTTCAACCTTTATGACATGGCTTGGTAACCTGGTTAATATGGGTGCACAGAACCAGCCACTTATTATGGGAATTGTTGTTGCTGTATTGATGGGTATGATATTGACATTGCCAATTAGTTCTGCGGCGATTGGTGTTATTCTTGGGTTAAGTGGAATTGCAGCAGGAGCGGCGACGATTGGCTGTTGTGCACAGATGGTCGGATTTGCTGTTGCTAGTTATCGTGAGAATAAGGTTGGCGGATTGGTTGCTCAGGGAATTGGAACGTCGATGCTTCAAGTTCCCAATATTGTTCGCAAACCAATCATATGGTTGCCACCAATCATTACAAGTGCTATTCTAGGCCCTATCTCGACTTGCCTACTTGGCATGACGAATAATCCAGTTGGTTCTGGTATGGGTACAAGCGGATTGATTGGACCAATCCTTACATATCAGACGATGACGGCAGCAGGTACTTCAGGCACAGTGGTTATGATTGAGATTATTGTAATGCTTGTCGTATTACCAGCGGTATTGACATTAGCTATTTCGGAATTCATGAGAAAGATGAAATGGATTAAAGATGGTGATATGAAATTAGATGTATAATGATAAAACACCAAAAAGCAAGCCATTAATTTGACTTGCTTTTTTTGTTACGCTTATGTTCGTACAGACGACTATCACTCAGGTTGACATATTCTTCTAAGGTATAGCCGGATGTGTTGTCGGTGATTGTATATCCGTAACTGGCGGATACGGTATAATTGTATATGCTATTTTCATTTGTTTCATCTAAGTATTCTTGGAAAGCTTGAATGAATTGCTCTGCTTTTTCTTCTGTATAGTCCATGCCAATTACGCTGAACTCATCACCTCCTACACGGGCACAAATCTCATGATTGGTTGCGGCATGTTGAAGTGCCTCTGAGATAGCCCTAAGAGAGAGGTCTCCGTGCCGATGTCCATATTGGTCATTTACTTTCTTGAGATTATCCATATCCATACAAAGAATCATCGTGGATTTTTTTTGCTTCTTCGCCTTGTCGAACATTTCACTAGCTAACTTTTCGAAACCTCGGCGGTTATAGATGCCGGTTAATGCATCATGAATATAGAGAGTGTTTAGTTCATTTAATAAATGAGTACGTTCATTGGATACGCGAAGGTTCTCTAGCGAGGTACTGATGATGGCGAGCCAGCTTTGGAATGTCTTTTCACAGGTATACCCATTTATATATTGGATGGCAATATAACCAAGGGTGAAGTCGAGGTAGTGTAATGGGTAGAAGAAGTAGCACATTGGTTCTTCAGACATTGCTTCTACCGGAATTAAATCAGTTGTATTAAATGTTGATGTGATAACTTCTTCACGGTTAATCAGACTATATACCGAATGCGATTTCTTAGGGAAATTAGGTCGGTTTGAACGATATTTTGGATATATCGGTCCTCGCCCTTCGCCTAAACAAAGATGGAAATCCTGTATGCCATTGTCTTCATAATCAGGTAGATGAAGATATTGTCCGATGGAATCCGTGCTCAGCAGACCTTGTAAGGCAATTGATGTAAAGGTATTGTTGATTGTCTGATTAATCAAATGATGGTGTTCTGATTCTTGTTGAACTCTTGTCGTTACCATGGAACGCCTATCAAAGGTTTTGCAGCCACAGGAGTTACGAATGGCTAGTTGTGTTGATATGTATTGCACTGTTGGAATATCTTTATCAGCCAACAAATCACGTAGCATATGTAATGCTTGTCGTCCCAGGTCTTCACAAGATACTGTGACGGTAGTAAGAGGAGGCATCGTGACCGTTGATTCAGCAATGTCGTCAAATCCCGATATGGCGATGTCATCAGGTACCATATGTCCAGATAGTATAAGTTCTGTAGAAAGGGAAATTGCCATATAATCATTGGCACATATAATTGCTTCTGGAGGTGTTTCTAATTCCTCAGCAAAATAGTGAGCTGCGGCCTTGCTTCGGTTGCACCAGAAATCACCTTCAAAGACGAGGCTTTCGTCATAGGCGATGCCTTGATTTTGAAGCTCCATCTTATAAGCATTATGCCGAGCGATGGAATCTGGATGATTCTTCAAACCTGTCATAAATCCAATTCGAGTAAAATGATGTACTTGAACAAAATGCTGTACCATTGCCTTAATCGATTGTGAGTCATCTACGAGGACACAAGGATAGTCATCGATTTGGTGACGAATGCATACGACAGGTCCTCTCGAGCGGGAGTTGAGATATTCTCGAATGCGCTCAACTTGTTCTTCTCCACCAAAGGTATCAGCACATACAATAATGCCATCATACAATTCATATGGTGGGAGATTGAGTATATTAAATTCTCCCGTTGCATTTTTATTACTACGTCCGTATGTAGTAAAGCAAGTAAAAAAGCATAAATTGTATCCTAATTTCTTGCCATAATTTGAAATTGTTGTACAGAGCTGTTCCTGAAAATATGAATTGCAATCGCAAATCAGTACAGCTATATTGATTCTCTCATTATTAAACATATTAATCCTCTTTCTTCATTTCTAAAAAAAGCTTTGTGTAATTACGGACACAAAGCTTCTTTCAATAAAGTGCAACCGGCTGTCATACCATGCAATCATGGGTTAGACCCTTGGCTTTGTGTAGTTACCTTTCAATAACGTTACTTAGTATTTGATTGTCTTGCTCCTAATATATCAGGGAACAAGTAGTATAACAAATCTCTGGCACGTTCTTTTTCTTTTGAATTGAATAGAAGCCCGAAAATTGGTTTTTTTACATTCACAGAACCATCATTTACCATGGTTTGGTAGGTTGAACTCTGGTCAAGATAGATACCATATGCTTTCTTATGGATATTATCCTTGCGATCTGGTACATATAAATATGGTTGTAATTTCTGATATTCTTCAGGTGTGAGGAAGTCCTCCATGCTTGTGAAGAATTGATTATCTAGATAAGTACCAAATGTCTTTTCATCTGCTACCATACCATCTAGAGTGGCTGCATATATTTGCGAAGCTACACTTTGCAAATCACTCATGGCAGTAGCACCAACAAAGGTAGCCAGCTCGTTGGTGTAATAAGTATTAAATGCAGCTTCATTTCTACGAATATCAAGCTTGCAATATTTTGTAAAGTTCTCGTTGAACTTACCGAGGTTCTCAGAAGTGACCGTCTCGTTCATAATCGCAGTGCGATAAATGATGGTCTTCTTGGCGATGAAATCATGCCATACGAGATACCCTACAACAATTAAGACTACTACAGCAATCAATAGTGGTTTCGAATAGTATTCGGAAAAGTAAGACCGCTTTTCCTTACTACTCATCTTAGATAATTTCTCTTTTTCAGATAAGTTATCTTCATGTCTCTGTTCATATATTAAGGCATCTTCTTCTAAAGATGTCTTCTTGTTCTTCATGTCTAGTGCCATACTATGCCACCTCTCATATGTTATACAAATGGTAGTATAGCATATGAAGAGCGAGAAAGAAAGCCGAAATGGTACAAAAGTCATAAAACTTTCACAAAATAGGGACGAAAAATGTAAAGATGTAACAAAAACGAAAAAAGTGGTTGACTTTTTGATTGCAATGGATATACTTAATGGATTTCTGTATTGGTACTGTAGTATTTATCTTACTGGGTTATGGAATTATGAACTCAGAAAATTATTTCTTCGGTTTGATTGGTAAACCTGAATATCAGATGTTTACAAACTTCGCTGATTTCGACTGGTCAAACTTCGTGTTCCAGTTAGTGTTCTGTGCAACATGTGCAACAATCGTTTCTGGAGCAATGGCAGAGCGTACTAAGTTTAGTATGTATTGTATCTACTCAGCAATCATTAGTGCTGTTGTATATCCAATCGAAGCTGGTTGGGTATGGAATGCACAGGGATGGTTAGCAAAACTTGGTTACATAGATTTTGCAGGATCTTCTGTAATTCATATGGTAGGTGGTGTTACCGCTATCATTGGTGCTGCTTTCCTCGGACCTCGTATTGGTAAGTTCGGTAAGGATGGTAAGCCAAAAGCTATTCCAGGACATAATATCACAATCGGAGCTCTTGGATGCTTCATCTTATGGTTTGGATGGTATGGATTTAATGGTGCAGCTGCAGCAGATGTAACAAGTATGGCACAGATTTTCGCAACCACAACATTGGCTCCAGCATTCGCTACAGTAACTGTTATGATTGTAACATGGGTTAAATATGGTAAACCAGATGTATCCATGTGTTTGAATGGTTCTCTAGCTGGTTTGGTAGCAATCACAGCAGGATGTGCAAATGTAGATGGCTTTGGTGCTTCTATCATTGGTATCATCTCTGGTATCTTAGTAGTATTCGCTGTATGGTTCGTTGATAACAAGGTTAAAGTCGATGACCCAGTTGGTGCGGTTGCTGTTCATGGTTTCAATGGTTTGTTTGGTACCGTTGCCGTTGGTTTGTTTGATTATAAAGATGGTTTATTCTATGGTGGTGGAGTTAAGCTACTTGGAATTCAGTGCTTAGGTGTTATCTCAATTGCAGCATATGCAGGTATTGTTATGACGATTGTATTCTTCGTACTTAATAAAATCTGGGGCTTGCGTGTTTCAGCAGAAGAGGAAATTATGGGTCTGGATCTTCCAGAGCATGGTTTACCAAGTGCATACGCAGACTTCATGCCAGCAGGAGATATGTTCTACTCAGCAGGTACAATGCCTGCAGGTGCTAAGGTTACAGGAACTGTTCCAATGGAGAAAGCTGTATCTGTTACAGCAGTTCCATCAACAGAGCGTCCTTCTTCTAAGCCAGCATCAACAGAGGCTAAGCTTACGAAGGTATCCATTATCGCTAAGCAGAGTAAGTTCGAAGAGTTGAAAGAAGCTCTGAACGACATCGGAGTTATGGGTATTACTGTTACTCAGGTACTTGGATGTGGTGTTCAGAAAGGTAGCGCAGAGTACTATCGTGGAGTTCCACTTGAATTCAACTTACTTCCTAAGATTAAGGTTGAAGTCGTTGTCAGCAAGGTACCTGTATCAGATGTAATCGATGCAAGTAAGAAAGCACTTTATACAGGTCATATCGGAGATGAGAAGATTCTACGAAAGAGCCAGGCTGGAGATATATATCCATCGGCAAAAGCACCAGTTATCACAGGACGTGGGCTGAAACTAACGGCAGAAGAACAAGCGTGGGGATTTCCCAAATATGAGGGGAATGGAGTCATCTTCAATGCTAGAAGCGAAACAGCACTTTCTAAGAAAATGTTCGCAGATAGTGTGAAAAATCGTCGCTGTATCATACCAGCCACGGGCTTTTATGAATGGAATAGCAATAAGGATAAATACTTCTTTCGTTCTCCTGATGGAAACATACTATTATTTGCTGGATTCTATCAGGCATTTCAGGAAGAGAGTCGATTTGTAATCTTGACGACTGAGGCAAATGAATCAATGCAATCGGTTCACTCACGCATGCCATTAATTCTAGAAAAGGAAGAGGTGGCACCGTGGATTATGGATAGCAAGAGTACAGAAGGATTATTACAAAAGAAGCCAAAGCTTCTAGAACGAGAAATCCAGGGGCAGATGTCACTGCTGGACTAATACCCACTTACATGTCTCTGGATAGAAGAGAAGGAGAACCTCAAGACGCAGACCGTTGACCATGAGTTCACAGTGATATTCATAAGAGGGGGTTCCGGCATAACGCTTCTTCTCGGTATGGATCACATGAATCTTGTCAAATGTCTGTATGACACCATCTTCATCTGGCATCTTAAACATGATAGGAATCACTTCACCAGAGGCAGTTGTCCAGCTGAAACATGCAATCTCACGTTGCTTGCCCTGAGGCAAAGAGATGTTCTCTTCACAATAATTCACATCTTTATCGGTATGAATCAGCATGGCTATATTCCTCCTTTTTCTATCTGATATATCTATTCAATCAATTCTTGTGAATAATCTACAGTCATCTTATCTCGTGAGACCCCTCCTGACACGGCATCAATCGGAATTCCACTGACAAAAGAGGCACGCTTAACAGAGTCAATCCCATAGCGGGTTCGAATCTGATCGGACATCCGATCTGCTTTAGCTAATTGTTCATAATCAATGGGATGTTCGGCAAATAAATCATCAAGACAAATCTGTCGGCAACAGTCGTCATCAACAACACGGCTGGTATGAATCCCAAGATGTCGAATCGGCGTCTTATAATCCCATAATTCACGGAATAGTTCACAGGCAGCATGATGAATCTCGTGGGTGATATCGGTGGCACTTTTTAACACCATCTGGTGGGATGTGTATTGTAAATCATATGTCTTAACTCCGACAGCTACTACTTGAATCTTCACTCCATCACGACGAATGCGCATCCCCACGCACTCTGCTATCGATAAAAGAACAAGAAAAGCAGTGGCTTCGTTACATACATCAAAAGCAATGGTCGTGGAATTGCCATATCCTTTATTCACGGGAGCGGTACGCTCTACCACAGATTCATCTCGACCATTGGCAAAATTCCAGATAACCTCGCCATGACTCTTAAGATGATGACGCAAAATTGTTTTATCTGCATGAGCCAAGTCTCCAATTGTAGTAATGCCTAAAGTGCGAAGCTTCTTATAAGAAGCGCGACCAACAAAAAACAATTCAGAGACAGGAAGAATCCACATCTTAGAGGGAATCTCGTGTGGGAAAAGTGTATGGACTAGATTCGGCTTGCGAAAATCAGATGCCATCTTGGCTAACAGCTTATTCACAGAGATACCTATATTCACGGTAAAACCAAGTTCATCTTCAACACGTCTACGAATCTCATCAGCTAATAAAATGGGGTCTCCCCAGAGCAAATCAGTCCCTGTCATATCCATGAATGCTTCGTCGATACTATATTGTTCTAGGTCTGGTGTATACTCTCGTAGGAGATTCATCAGATCATGTGAGCAGCGCGTATATAAATTATAATGAGGAGGAACGATGAGAAGATCCGGGCACTTGCGAGAAGCCTCTTGCAGAGTCTCACCCGTCTTCACACCATACGCCTTCGCGGGAATCGACTTTGCTAAGATGATACCATGTCGCTTCTTCGCGTCGCCACCTACGGCAGACGGAATCTCTCGAAGGTCTGTGTGACCACCTAGGTGATGAAGACGATAAACAGCTTCCCAGCTTAGAAAAGCACTATTCACATCCACATGGAAAATAATACGTTCCACGTCAATCGCCTCCTTTGATAAGATAGATTCATTATAATACAGAACATATGTTCTGTAAAGAGGAAATAGTTGGAGAATAGATATTGTCATATCATGGAAGTAATGTTATACTATTAACGAATTTTAATTTACTGAAATAGATGAAAAGGGATTAGATTATGAAAAGAGTATTGATTTTGGTGGGGATTGTCTGTTGTCTGCTATGGATGAGTCCAGCAGATACACATGCAGAAGGTTACACGATGGAGATTGACGTTACAAGTGCAGAATACGGGGCGAATGGAACCGATACATTAGATGATTATCAGCAGATTCAGAAGGCATTGAGTCTTGCTTGGCAGAAGAATATTTCATTGAAGATACATATTCCAGCAGGTACCTATTATATCAGTGATATGCTCGAGATTTATTCGAATACGTATCTAGAAGTCGACCCAGCTGCTACGATTATTAATACAAGTAATGTGTCGGCAGCGATGATATGTTGTAGTCATCGTGACGAGAGTGGCAATTATTGTGGGCATGGGGTGAAGACCTGTACCCATGGTGGTCATACACAGTGGAGTAACATTATTATCGAAGGCGGTACATGGAATGCGGGCGTTACGAAGACCTCGACGGCTGAGTTGATTTCCTGTGTGAAAGCAGAACATGGGTATAATGTGGTTGTTCGTAATGGTAAGTTTATGAATACCAACATTCATATTGTGAATTTTTCTGCGACGAAGAAAGCATTGATTGAGAATTGTTGGTTGCAGAACAATATGGCAGATAATAAGAAGTTCCCGGATACAGATGAGGCACTTCATCTTGATTATACAGATGTAATCAATGAGCCAGATGAGTATCCACATGATAAAACACCAGTAGATGATGTGATGATTCGTAATAATACATTTTATGATGTAGGTTGTGCAATCGGGGCGCATTCCACAACGGACGTGTATGTGGGAACGAATATCACTATAGAGAACAATACTTTTATTGATGTGAAATGTAATGCGGTTAATATGTATGCCAATAAGGGCGTTATCGTTCGTAATAATGTGATGAAATCAAGTCGTGCGACGAAGTCATGGTGCTTTTTGTATACTGTATTTGGAGAAGTGACCTTGACGGGTAATCAGGTAGAAAACGTGGAGGCAGTCTGGGTGAAGGGGTCTCTGATTTCGGATTTTAAGGTTAAGATGGACTCGGGCAACCAGATGACAAAGTACTATATTGTAAGATATGCCCCGGATATCAATGGAAAAACGAAGTATCTAGACCGTGTCACGACAGGTAAGAAGTACAAGCTTAAGAAGTGTCCATTTAAGAAAAAGGGATATCGATTTGTAGGCTGGTATGGGTACAATCCATTGCGTAATGTGTGGAAGTCTACCACGACCAATCCAACGAAGTGGCTAGCATTAAACCGAATCTATAACTCGGGACTTGCGATTCGCAAGTACAAGGCAGGGGAACGTGTTTTGAACCTGATTCCATATCATCATTATACTGTGAAATTTATTGCACAGTGGAAGAAGATTGGGGACATTCGGGTGAAGCTTCAGGAGAAGACAGTTGCCTATAGTGGTAGGCCACAGAAACCTAAGATATCCGTTTATGAGGATGGCAAAGTCTTATCTAAGAAGCACTACAAGGTTGTCTATAGAAAGAATAAGAAGATAGGAACAGCGAAAGTAATCGTCAAGGGCAAGGGCGATTATAAAGGAAAATATGCATCAGCTACATTTAAAATCAAGAAAAAGTAAGGAAAAATATTTGCTTTTTGTGATTAAATAGTATATGATAGTTGAGATCGCTTTTGCGATACAATTTCATAGTAAAGGAGAAACGGCGATGAAGAAATTTTCATTGTTGCTGACTACCATTGTTATGATGATGATTGTACTCACAGCTTGTGGAGACAATACAGCATCAGAGGAGTCAGTGAAGAATCAGGCCGCTTCTACTACCATTACTTCAGGAGGTGCTGTGACAGTAGGAATTTCACAGGACCTAGATAGTCTTGACCCACACAAAGCCGTGTACGCAGGAACTAGAGAAGTATTATTTAATGTCTATGAAGGGTTGGTTAAGCCAACATCAGAAGGAGATCTCGAGCCAGCAGTAGCTAGCAAGTATGAGATTTCTGAAGATGCGAAGACTTATACCTTCACTCTTCGCGAAGGACTTACCTTCCATGATGGAAGTCAGGTCACAGCAGATGATGTTAAATACTCTATCGAGCGTTATGCGGACATCCAGGGCAAGGAGTCCGCTTTTTCTATTTTAGAAAAGGTTGTAATTGTAGATGAGAAGACAGTTCAAGTAGTATTGAAGGAAGGCAACTCAGAATTTTTGTCAGAATTGACACTTGCAATTCTTCCAAAGAAGAACAAGAATCCGGGTAAGGAACCAATCGGAACAGGTCCATTTAAGGTGGAGAAATTCACACCAGGGCAGAGCTTGCTTGTGAAGCGTTTTGAAGGTTATCGCGATGCGAAACTTCCTTACTTAGAGGAAGTGACATTCAAGATTGTGACAGATGCAGATTCTGCATTTACAGAACTACAGGGTGGTAATCTTGATATTCTTCAGTACCTGTCAGAAGACCAGACCAAGACATTGGGTGACAACTTCAATGTGGTTACAGGCAATGTCAACTATGTTCAGGCACTATATCTGAACAATGATTATGAACCATTTAAGAATGTTAAGGTTCGTCAGGCATTGTATTATGCAGTTGACCGTGATGCAATTAATGACTTTGCTTTTGGCGGCAAGAGTCACATCATCGGAACCAATATGATTCCAAATATCAGCAAGTATTACAATGCAGATACAGAGAAGACATATTCGAAAGACATTGAGAAAGCCAAAGCATTGATGAAGGAAGCTGGATATGAGAATGGCTTTGAATTAACAATCACAGTGCCTAACAATTATGCGCTTCACAAGACAGTTGCAGAGGTGATTGTTGAACAACTTAAGGAGATTGGTGTTCGTGCCAAGATTCAGATGGTTGAATTTACAAGCTGGGTATCCGAGACTTATCAGAAGCGCAAGTTTGAATCTACTGTTGTTGCCGTAGATGGAACACTGGCACCAAGTAGCTGGTTCGAGAAAAATGAAACCTCAGCTAGTAACAACTTTACGAATTACAGCAATGCTGAGTTTGATAAGATTTTCAAAGAAGCAAAAGCTACGATTGATGATAATAAAAAAGTCGAGTTTTATAAGAAGTTACAGACAATCTTGGCAGAAGATGCAGCTTCTATCTATATTCAAGATGCATCCAATTTGATTGCCGTGAACAAGAAATTGACCGGATATAAATGTTATCCAGTATCTGCTCAGGATTTGTGCCATGTTGGATATGTGAAAGAATAGAGGTTGCAGATGAAGTATATTGTGAAACGAGCAGGTGCGTTAGTCGTTACTTTGTTTTTGATTTCACTAGTTACCTTCTTTGCTTTTCAAGTACTTCCAGGTGACGCTTCCGTATCCCGATTGGGATCGGAGGCAACTCCTGAAAGAATTGCGAAACTTCGTGAAGAAATGGGACTGGACAAGCCTTTGCCAATACAGTATGGTAGATGGCTAACCAATGCAATACAGGGGGATTTTGGTGAATCCTATCAATATGAGGGAAGTACAGTAAGTCAGTTACTAGCACCTAGGCTAGTGGTGACTGCTTTACTTACCTTATTTGCATTTATATTGATTGGTGGGATATCAATTCCGTTAGGAATTTTATGTGGTAAACACAGAGGACATCTGATTGGGCGGTTTGTGGATTTTATGACGAGACTAACCATGGCAGTACCACCATTTTTCCTAGGGGTTATGATTACCTTTTTCTTTGGAATCTTGTTGAAGGTCTTTGTGCCTGGGGCATTTGTGTCGCCGTCAGAGAGTTTGGCTGGCTGCGTATTCTATCTGTTGTTCCCGGCGGTCTCGATTGCACTGCCTAAGATTGCGATGATGGTCAATTTCCTTGTGTCAGCAGTGGAAAAAGAGGAAGACAAGGATTATGTACGAACCGCATATAGCAAAGGGAATTCCAAGAATGCCGTGTTTTATCGCCACATACTCAAGAATGCGATGATTCCTGTGGTGACGTTCTTTGCACTTGTCATTGCAGATATTCTAGCGGGAAGCATTGTTGTGGAACAGGTCTTTAATGTGCCAGGACTTGGTCGCGCACTGGTATCTGCGATATCAAACCGCGATTTCCCAATGGTTCAAGCAATTATCTTGATTTTGACAGGATTTGTTGTCGTGTTAAATACAATTGTGGATGTATTGTATCACGTGATTGACCCAAGGATTAGGAAGTGAGGTGGCTATGAAGAAGAAAATATTATATGTAGTAGCAGCACTCCTGATACTGACAGCGATTCTGGGAATATTTTGGACACCGTACGATCCGGATGCGATGAGTATTTTGCTGAAGAATTCAGCTCCGTCCTTACAACATCCATTTGGTGCAGACTCCTATGGACGTGATGTGCTAAGTCGTGTTATGACTGGACTTTCTACGACATTTCTGATTAGTGTTGCCGTAGTGGCAATCGGTACAATTATCGGAACCATAGTAGGCTCATTGACAGGATATTTTGGTGGATGGCTAGATGAAATTATCATGCGCGTGAATGATACATTGACTGCATTTCCAAGTATTCTACTAGCATTGATTCTTGTTAGTGTGATGGGAAGTGGCAAATGGAATATCATTATTGCGTTAGGTATTTTGTTTATCCCAAGTTTTGCTCGTGTCATGCGAAGCGAGTTTATCAAAGAAAGAGATATGGAATATGTTAAAAATGCACGTATTATGGGGGCTAGTCCGCTGCGCATTATTTTCCTGCATATTCTTCCAAACACCATGTCAACGCTTGTTCCCTGTATCTTGATTGGATTTAATAATGCGGTACTAGCAGAGGCGGGAATGAGCTATCTCGGACTAGGGGTGCAACCACCAGAGGCGAGTCTTGGCCGGATGATATCGGAAGCACAAGGGTATCTTGTTTTGGCACCATGGACGGCGATTGCTCCTGGTGTTGTGATGATTCTGATGATTTTTGTATTTAGTCTGATAGGTGAGCGCCGATGAAAAATATATTAGAAGTGAAAAATCTAACGATAGAAGCCGACAAAACGCTGGTGAACGGAGTTGGATTTGTGATTCAACCAGGTGAGATTGTGGGTATTGTAGGCGAGTCTGGCTCGGGCAAGAGCATGACCGCATTATCATTGATGAGCCTTCTTCCTAAAGATGTGAGGAGAACGGGTGGAGAGGTGAACTTTAAGGATTCTACGAAGGCACCTGCACCAGGAACAGATATTGCGATGATATTTCAAGAGCCGATGACATCATTGAATCCTGTTTTACGCATTCAGACACAGTTAGAGGAAATGCTGTTATTGCATGAGAAAGAGTTGAATCAGGCAGAGCGTCACAAGCGTCTTGTGAAGATGCTCGAAGAGGTGGAATTATCAGAACCTGTGTTGAGGAAGTACCCGCATGAATTATCTGGTGGTATGCGGCAACGTGTGATGATTGCGATGGCGATGATGTGCCATCCGGAGGTTCTCATTGCAGATGAGCCAACAACAGCGTTGGATGCAAGGGTTCAGGAGCAAATTCTAGAATTGATTACAAAGCTATGTAGGGAGTATCATACTGCAGTTTTATTTATTTCGCATGACATCAATCTGGTACATCGATTCTGTCACCATGTATTAGTGATGCGCCAAGGCGAGATTGTGGAGCGAGGAGATGCACACAAGGTGTTTCATCATCCTGAGCATCCTTATACGAAAGAATTATTGGCAGCATTGCCAAAGCCAAAGGATAAGACACCAGAAAATGCAGCGCAGGTTGTTCTAGAAGTTGAGGATTTACATGCGAGTTATGGCTCACAGGAAATCTTGAAGGGAATCTCTTTTCATTTGCAGAAAGGTGAAATTCTTGGTATCATGGGAGATAGTGGTTGTGGTAAAAGTACATTATCACACACAATTACAGGATTGCACAAGGAATATACAGGAGAGATTCATCGTCTCGGTCATCGTCTTGGCATGGTCTTTCAAGATCCATACAGCAGTCTCAATCCGGCTAAGACGGTTGGCTGGCTGCTAGAAGAACCACTGAAGATACAGGGCATCAAGGATAAACATGAACGCAGGCAACGGGCTGGTGAGATGCTTGGAGCGGTAGGATTTTCTGAAGAATATCTCAAGCGACATGTGCGTCAACTGAGCGGTGGACAACGTCAACGAATTGCAATTGCGATGGCATTGATGACACGCCCTGAGATTGTCATTTTAGATGAACCTGTTTCGGCGCTCGATGTGACAATACAAGATAAGATTTGTCGGTTGTTGCTGTCGTGTAAGGAAAAGTTTGGATTGTCTTATATATTTATCTCTCATGATCAAGAGGTTATGAAGATGATGTGTGATCGAATTTTACAAATGAAAGAAGGTATGTTGTATGATTATTGATTTTCATACTCATATTT
The DNA here is from genome assembly GCA_964619785.1 of uncultured Lachnospiraceae bacterium. Classification (GTDB taxonomy): domain Bacteria; phylum Bacillota; class Clostridia; order Lachnospirales; family Lachnospiraceae; genus CAZUGH01. The sequence goes on from CAZUGH010000004.1 coordinate 33,615, forward strand.
TTCCAGAGAAAATCGCCGAGAAGACGATTCAATTCCTGGAAAATGCATGTCACTGTCAGGCATACACACGAGGTACATTGGCAGAACTACAGACTTCGATGAAAGAAGCCAATGTGGATATCAGCGTTGTGCTTCCGGTGGTTACAAATCCAAAACAGTTTGAGAGCATCAATCGTTTTGCCCTAGAGGTATCAAAACTTCCGGAAATCATCTCGTTTGGTGGAGTTCACCCTGATTCAGAAAATTGGAAGCACGAAGTGGACCAGATTGTTGAGATGGGACTACCAGGAATTAAGCTTCATCCAGATTATCAGAAGGCTTATGTGGATGAGACGGCGACTGTTCGATTGGTTCAGTATGCAATCTCAAAGGGACTTCATGTTGTGTTTCACGGTGGTGTTGATGTGGGATTTCCAGAACCGGTTCACTGTACTCCTAAGCGCACGCTTTGTATGCTACAACAGTTAGAACGTAGAGAAGGCTATGGGCAGATTATCATTGCACACACTGGTGGGCACGATTTGTGGGATGAGGTAGAAGAGTATCTAGTAGGACAAGATATCTATTTTGATTTGGCATTTAATCTAGGGAAAATATCTGATGAGCAATTGAAGAGAATCATTACAAATCATGGACCAGATCGAATCTTATTTGCTACCGATTCACCATGGGATAGTCAAAGAGAAGATGTAGAGTATTTGCAGAGAATGTCAGGCTTGACCGAGGAAGAGAGAGAAGCAATCTTCTCTGGTAATGCCAAGAAACTACTCGATTTACAATAAAAAAAGCGCCGATTATCGGCGCTTTTTAACATTCTTAAATGTAGGTTTAAGAAGCATTGGGGACAGAATCGTGGTTACAATAACCATGATGATAACTGGCCCGATTAAGCTCTGAGCAATGAGCCCGGCGGCCAGTCCCTTGTTCGCGACAATCAATGCAACTTCACCACGGGATACCATACCGACACCAATCTGTAGACATTCACGATTGTTATAATGGAAAATCTTCGCAGCAGCACCACAGCCGACAATCTTGGTTATGACTGCTACGAGAATCAATACAACTGAGAAAATAACTAATATGCTAGACATCTGTGGCAAAGTGACCTTCAATCCAATGCTGGCAAAGAACACAGGGGACAGAATGGAATAGGACAGTGTCTCACATTGGTTGGTGACATAACCTGCTGTACGGGATAAGGTAGAGATGACTAAACCAGCGAAAAATGCTCCTGTAATATCAGCAACACCAAACCATTCTTCGGCAGCATATGCCATAAAGAAACAATAAGCAATGGCGATAATCATGATACGACGTTTCGTCTTGTGTTTGTGAGTGGTGATTTTCTTCAATGCAATGAAGAAAAGAATTCCGACAACAGCTGTAAAAACAAAGAATCCGAAGATATGTAATAATACACTTAGGAGTCCTGAACTATGCGCAGGATCACCTAGACTTGTAATGATTGTAAGAACAATGATACCAAGAATATCATCAATAATCGCAGCTCCAAGAATTGCATTACCTGCTGGGGAGGTTAATTTACCAAGTTCCTTTAATGTCTCGACTGTGATGCTTACGGAGGTTGCCGTTAGTATGACACCGATAAATACATATTGATAGACCTTAGTTGCACTTGTCTCACAACCAAGCATTGGTAAAAATGTATGAGCTACCAGGTATCCACCAATCAGGGGAACGATAACACCGACGGTAGCGATGATGGCACAAGCAAAGCCTGCTTTTTTTAATTCTTTTATATCGGCTTCAAGACCTGCTAAAAACATCAGGATGATAACACCTAATTCGGCGAGTGTTGTTATGAAGTCAGTTGGTTTGACTAAGTTAAGTACAAGAGGTCCTATCAGAACGCCAGCCACTAGAGAACCGGCCACCTGGGGAAGTCTTAATTTCTTAAAAACTAATGCGAAGAACTTGGTCGATAAAAGTATAATAGTTAGATATAATAAGTAACTGGTATCCATAACATACGCCTCCTCAAATTGTGAAACTGTAGGTATTATAGTCCCTATCTGTCGAAAAAGCAAGAAAAATTCTTGCAAAAAAAAGGAGAGAAATAATTTGCGAAATGAATGGTTTATGATATGATAGAATAATACATATGATGTAGGAGGCGTTCACTAAAATGACAAATATTTTAGTTAAAATGTTTATTAAGAATAAGGATGATTATAAAAATCCAGTTGTACGTGAAAAATATGGGGTTCTGGCAAGTATTGTCGGTATTATATGCAATGTTGTATTATTTGCGATTAAGATGCTGATTGGTATTATCATAGGAAGTATTTCGGTTATGGCAGATGCATTTAATAACTTATCTGACGCGGCATCTTCCATTGTGAGTTTCGTTGGTGTGAAGCTTGCGAACCGTCCGTCCGATGAGGAACACCCTTTTGGGCATGGACGGTATGAGTATATCGCAGCATTTGTTGTGGCATTCTTGGTATTGCAGGTAGGATTTTCCTGTCTTGAGAGTGCGGTAGATAAGATACGTAATCCAGAGGCGGTATCATTTTCCCCGATTCTGGTTGGCATTTTGATAGTATCCGTATTGCTGAAGCTCTGGCTTGGTTTGTTTAATCGCAAACTGGGAGGACAGATTGATTCCTCCGTGATGAAGGCCACTGCTACTGATGCATTTGGTGATATGCTAGTAACGACGGTGACGGTTATATCAATTCTTGTGGGACACTTTAGTGGTTGGATGATTGATGGCTATATGGGTCTTCTCGTCTCGCTATTTGTCTTGTATGCAGGAATTGGAATTATTCATGAGACGCTTGAACCACTGCTTGGTCAACCGGCGACACGCGAGTTGTATGATAGCATTACAAGTTTTGTGGAGAGCTTTGATGGTGTCGTGGGAACACACGATTTAATCGTGCATAATTATGGCCCAACGAATTCCATGGCATCGATTCATGCAGAAGTGCCAGTTAACTGTGATTTGGCATCAACACATGAGATTATTGATCGAATTGAAGGACGGGCTCAGCGTGAACTGGGGATTTTCCTTGTGATTCATATGGACCCGGTTGAAGTGGATAATCAGGAAGTGAATCAGTGTCGCGAGATGGTGGCGCGGATTGCCAAAGAAGTGGAAGAGACGGCGACAATACATGATTTTCGAATGGTTAATGGTGAGAAACAGGTGAATTTAATCTTTGACCTGGTTCTCCCACATGAATATATAGGTGAAAAGAGGAATCAACTACTACACGAGTTGCGTACAAGAATATCCCAAGAAGATGCTAAATACCAGTGTGTAATCACAGTGGATCATAGCTTTGTCAATGGATGATTCCCGCATACTCCGGATGAAACGGAGGAATACAGATGAAGAAGACAACGTTAGCGATGGCACTAGTGTTGACCGGATTGGTGACAGTAGGCACCGGCTGGACGGCACATGCACAAGAGACAGAACCGATATTGAATTATCAACCGAGTGGTATTCAAGTTGATACAGTGAATGAGATTACGCCATATGGGCTACAATCTAGTACGTTACCAACGACTTATGATGCTAGGAGTGAAGGCTATATCCCTGCGGTACGAAATCAAAATCCATATGGAACTTGTTGGACCTTTGCAGCAGCGGCGGCAGTGGAAGCCGACTTAGTGAAAAATGAGGGAGCAGATGTGGCTTCGATTGATTTGTCCGAATTACATACGGCGTATTTTGCATTTCACGCTGTACCAGATATACTAGGTGGACTTCGAGGCGACAGCTTTTCAATTATCAATGATAGCAGTAATGCCTATTTGGATGCAGGAGGTAGCGCTGACTTAGCGTTAGAGAACTATGTGGATTGGCTCGGTGTAGCGGATGAGTCGGTGGCTCCTTATACGGATGCTTCATCCTACGAGAACATGATGAATGATAAGACAGAAGAGGATAAGACGCAGATTGCAATGAGAGATAGTGCGTATGTTGAGAATTACTATCTGATTAATGAGACAGATACGGATGATGTCAAGAAGATGGTGATGGAGCATGGCGCAGTGACGGCGGCATATTATCATGATAATACGTACCTTTCTTCTAAAAATGCATATTATCAGAATGTAAATGGCGCAGATAAGGCGAATCATGCAATCAATATCGTTGGATGGAATGATAGTTATGAAATATCAAACTTCAGTAAGGCAGCACGACCTACTAGTGCAGGTGCGTGGCTGGTTCGTAATAGCTGGGGAAGTACATGGGGAGACAAGGGATATTTCTGGATGTCTTATCAGGACCTATCGATATCGGATATACGTGTCGTAGATGCTACGCAGACAAAGCCGTATGATACGATTTATCAATATGATGGTTCTCACTTGCAAGAGGATTACTCATCAACCTATGATGTGGTGCAACAGGCGAATGTATTCAAAGCAAGCAATAAATACGAGAAAATATCTGCTGTTGGTTTTACCAATTATGAAACGGAGCAGAACTATACAATCTATGTATATAAAAATTCATCATCAGCGAACCCGGCAGATGGTAGATTGATGACAACTCAGATGGGAACAACGACATATGCAGGTTATTATACGATTAAGCTTGACAATCCGGTGAATGTAAAAGCGGGAGATGCATTTTCTGTTGTAATTGAATGGCAGCAGGATGAAGAGGGACAAGCTACTTGTTATTATGATCGTTCATATAAGTATACAGATTTGCAGACGACATCTCGTGCGCTCGCAGGGCAAAGTTATCTACGAACTGGCAAGAACGGTACATGGCGAGACATCGGGGCCGCGAATGAGAATAATTGTATCAAAGCATTTTCCAATGAGACCGAAGGAAATGATGAGGTTGATGATACGATATTAAATGTGACACCAAGTCCTTCGCCAAGTGCAACATCGAGTGTGACACCTAATCCTGCGCCAAGTCAAACAACGGTAACGACATTACCAGTGGTGAAGATAATTAAATTGGGTAAGACACGGATTACAACTGCGAAGCGTAAAAAGAACAATCAGTTGCGATTATCCTATAAGAAGATTGCTAGAACAAAGGGTTATGAGATTAAGATAAGTACCAGTAAGAAGTTCACAAAATCCAGGACCAAGACATATACAACAAGCAAAACCACGAAGACCTTGAAGAAAATATCTAGAAAGAAAGTATATTATGTGAAAATTCGAGGATTTTATCTTGATTCCAATGGAAAAAAGGTATATGGTAAGTATTGTGCAATACGAAAAGTGAAAAAATAAACATTGGACGGAGGATAATCATGTATAAAGAGACAGCGTGTTTGATTATGTATGGAGATTTAGGAGAGGACAGTATCTTAGTTTCCTTAGCAAAAATCTTTGAAGAAGCAGAGCAAGATGATAGCAATAAAAAGGAACGACTTGTTCGTGAGACATATCAGCAGATTTATCGTTTACTCCAATTGGCTACCAAATATGGGTTTGACCAGAATTTGTGGCAGTCATATATTTCCTATATATTAGCAACCAATGAGAATCCATTTAGCATGATATGCGAGACGGTAGGTGCGGGAGACGGTACCGTGAATGGTATTGTAAAGCAGGATATGCAGTGCTTTTACAATTTATTAAATTATGATTTTACTAATTTTGAAAAACAGTTGGGCGTGGATTGCTTTACAACAATAACAAATTATCATTCGATGGCAAAATCAGAGAACACATATAATAAGAGTGTGAGTGAGAAGGTTCGTGAACTTGCAAGTCAACTTGCGCTAGCGAAGGATGGTAATGATATTTTTGACACCGTTACAGCTTTTTATAAGAAGTATGGCGTTGGTAAGTTTGGTCTGAATAAGGCATTTCGTGTTGTTCATGGTGAACATGATGAGACAATTTTATCTCCGATTACCCACACGAGTGATGTGGCATTGGAGCATTTAGTTGGTTATGAGATTCAGAAGCAACAGTTGATTGATAATACAGAGGCTTTTGTACAGGGACGACGAGCAAATAACTGTTTGTTGTTTGGTGATAGTGGTACGGGCAAGTCTACTTGTATCAAGGCAATATTGAATCGATATTATGATCAGGGACTTCGCCTGATTGAGGTATATAAGCATCAGTTCCAGGACCTGTCTAATATTATTGAACAGATTAAGAATCGTAATTATAAGTTTATTATCTATATGGATGATTTGTCTTTTGAAGAATTTGAGATTGAGTATAAATATCTGAAGGCTGTCATTGAAGGTGGACTTGAAGTGAAGCCAGATAATGTTCTAATCTATGCAACGTCGAATCGTCGCCACTTGATTCGTGAGACTTGGAGCGACCGTTCTGATATGTCAGAGGATGAATTACATCACTCAGATACCGTGCAGGAAAAACTATCCTTAGTTGCTAGATTTGGTGTTAGTATTAGTTTCTCTAAACCATCTAAGAAGGAATATGAGAACATCGTGCTGACATTGGCAAAGGGATTGGGAATCGATATGCCAGAGGAAGAATTATTGATGAAGTCGAATGCTTGGAGTATACGAAATGGTGGATATTCAGGACGAGTAGCAGAACAGTTTATTATACATTTGCAAAGTCAAAGAAAGGAAATCTAGATTATGTTTGAACGTTTTTTTCCAGATGAACGGGTTTCTTCAACATATGATATTGATTATGAAAAGCTATACCAAGAAGGCTATCGAGGAATACTATTTGATATTGATAACACCCTAGTGGAGCATGGCAAGGATGCAGATGAGAGAGCAAAGGAATTGTTTAGCAAGTTAAAAGAAATTGGATTCCAATGCTGCTTGATTTCTAATAATAAGAAGAAACGTGTGAGTCGTTTTAATCAAGATATCGGCGTTCATACGGTGTTCAATGCACACAAGCCCGCGAAGAAGAATTATTATTATGCGATGGCGCTGATGGGAACCGAGATGGATAATACGGTATTCGTAGGCGATCAGCTTTTTACTGATGTATATGGTGCTAAGCGAATTGGTATACGTAATTATCTAGTCAAACCAATCAATGAAAAAGAAGAGATTCAGATTGTTATTAAGCGTTTTTTTGAAAAATTTATTTTGCACGAGTATAAAAGAAAAGAGAAGAAGGGAAAATCGGAATGGACGAGAAAGGAAGCCGAATAATTCAGTCGGAGCACGTGGATGCAATCTTTGTGTCTTCACCGGCTAATATGCGCTCAATCAGTGGGTTTACAGGAGAAGGTTACATCTATGTCAGTCAGAAAACGAAGCTGGTTGTTACCGATTTTCGTTATATGATAGCAGCGAGAGCGGAATGCCCTGGCTGGGAAGTGGTAGATATGAATGGAAAATATTATGAGCCACTCATCAAGGCAATTCAGGAAGAAGATGTGAGTTTATTAGGATATGAATTTGAGCATGTTACGATGGATAAGTTTAATCAAATCTGTAATTTGTACCAGGAAAGTTGTACGAGTCAGTTAGAATTTCAGAACATTGATGATATTTTACGCGAGTATCGAATGGTGAAGACGGAAGAAGAGATTGAATTTATTCGAAAAGCAGAAGCAATTGGGGATGAGGCGTTTGCCAAGGTTCTTCCGATGCTCCAGGCTGGAATGACAGAAAAACAAGTGGCTGCTTTGCTCGAGTATCAGATGAAAAGTTTGGGCGCTGATGGGCTTAGCTTTGATACAATCGCTGCGTCTGGTGTTCATTCAGCTATGCCGCATGCTGTCCCAACAGACAAGAAGCTAGAAGAGGGCGATTTCCTTACAATGGATTTTGGGTGTAAATACAAAGGATATTGCTCGGATATGACTCGCACCGTTGTAATCGGTACGGCGAGTGATAAACAAAAAGAGATTTACCAGTTGGTTCTAAATGCCCAAGAGACTGTCTTGAAACAAGTGAAACCAGGAATGACAGGCCGTGAGGTAGATGCCATTGCTAGAGATATGATTACCGAAGCTGGTCATGGTCAGGACTTTGGGCATGGGTTAGGTCACAGCGTTGGTTTAGAGATTCATGAAAATCCGTCATTTTCGCGAAGAGATGAACATGTGATTCAACCGGGAATGGTCATAACAGTAGAACCAGGTGTCTATATAGAAGGCTTTGGTGGTGTGCGAATAGAAGATGTCGTATGCATCACAGAGGATGGATGCGAGAATCTGACTCATTCACCGAAGTCATTAATCGAGATTAAGTGAGGATAATTATGATAAAACCAATGATATGTATTCCGATTGTGGGGAGAACGAAGGCGGAGATTCTAGAAACTGCCAAAAAATATGCCAGTCTCGCCGCACAGCTTGTTGAATGGCGCATTGATTTTTATGAGGATATTGCTGATTATAATCAGGTAGTTTGCTTAGCAAGAACATTGCGAGATATTTTGCCACAGAAATTGTTGGTGACATGGAGAACAAGTGCAGAAGGCGGAGAAAATGTTTCGCAGCAAGTCTCCTATACCAAGATGCTTGAACAGCTGATTGCAGCAGGCGCTTGTGACTATATTGATATGGAGATGGCGAGAGAAGACGCAAGAGAAGCCGGCCTTCTGGCATTGGCAAAAGAGAAGAATATATCAGTGATTGGCTCGTTTCATAATTTTCAGGAGACGCCTACGAAGGAAGATATGGTGGAGCGCTTGCAGAAAATGAAGGATCTCGGTTACACCGTAGGAAAAATCGCAGTTATGCCACAGCAAGAGAAGGACGTTGAGCAACTTTTAGAAGCTACACAAGAGATGAAGCAAAGGAATCCGAATTATCCATTGATTACGATGTCGATGGGAAGTCTAGGTGTGGTAAGCCGTTTGTATGGATGGCTCTATGGTTCATCCGTTACATTTGCTAGTGCAGGAAAAGCATCAGCACCTGGACAGGTGGAGATAGAAGTGGTGGAGAAAGCCTTATCTCTAGGAGCTCAGGGGAAACGGCACATCATTCTGGTTGGATTTATGGGGACAGGCAAAAGCACAGTTTCGCATGAGTTAGCTAGATTGACTGGCTGCCAGGAGATTGATACAGATGAATATATCGTAAACCATGAAGGAAGAGCAATTAAGGAAATCTTTGCAAAACAAGGAGAAGATTATTTTCGCCAATTAGAGACGGAGATGATAAACGACTTAGATGCAATGGATCATGGCATTGTGTCATGCGGGGGCGGTATGGTACTTCGTGATATCAATATCAAGAAACTGCAACAGGTTGGCACAATCGTACTCCTCACGGCAACACCAGCTACGATTTATCACCGTGTGAAAGATAATACAGACAGACCATTATTGAATGGCAACATGAATGTCGAATACATTCAGAAACTTCTAGAACAGCGTCAGCCCGCTTATGAAAGAGCAGCTGAAATTGTTATTTCAACCGATGAAAAAACAGAAGACATGATTGCACAGGAGATTTTGAGCCATTTTGACGGCTTTTCCGTAAAAAGTAGTTGAAAAATGTCTTATTATCATATAAACTAATATAAGATGTAAATACAAGGAGGATCATTTTATGATATCAGCAGGAGATTTTAAGAATGGTATAACCATGGAGATGGAAGGTAAGGTATATCAAATTATTGAATTCCAGCATGTTAAGCCAGGTAAGGGTGCAGCGTTTGTTCGTACTAAACTTAAGGACATTGTGAATGGTGGTGTGGTTGAGAAGACATTCCGCCCTACAGAGAAGTTCCCTAAGGCTCACATTGATAAGAAAGAGATGCAGTATCTCTATTCCGATGGTGAGATGTATAACTACATGGACACAGAGACATATGAACAGATTGCATTGCCAGTTGAAGAAGTTGGCGATAGCATGAAGTTTGTTAAGGACAATGATATGGTTATTATTGTTTCCTATAAAGGCAACATCTTTGCAATTGAGCCACCGATGTTCGCTGAACTTGAAGTAACAGAGACTGAGCCAGGTGTGAAAGGCGATACAGCAACGAATGTTACAAAACCAGCTACTGTTGAGACTGGTGCACAGGTTGCAGTACCTATCTTTGTTAACCAGGGTGACAAGATTCAGATTGATACACGTACCGGTGATTATCTGAAGAGATTATAATAATATTACTAACTATTTCAGAATGGAAATTCACATGGGTTTCCATTCCGTTTTTTTACCCTTAATTAGGTGGTTGTAAGGTAATCAGCCATTCATCAGCTTCGCATATTCCTTAGTACCTTTAACGTAGTCAATCATGTAATCACGGAAATCAATTAATGTCTTGGTGTCTTTTTTCTCACAAGAAAATGTAGTGTAGTCACCCGTGATAATATCAGTATGCTTTCTAGAGGTATATTTTATAGAGAATTTCAGGTTCTCGCCACCCTCGGTGGTAGGACCATGGTAAGCACCACTATAACCATGAAGGATATCTTCGATCATTCGGTCGTAGATATCTTTTTTGTCGTCTGCGGATATCTTAAAAGTGAGGCGGTTAGATTGGTCGATTCCACGAGAGATGATTTGATTGTAGGTGTCAATCGTAATCATCGTGTCGTCGGTTGTACCAAATTGGAAACTGATATTAAAGTCATCTGGCATGGTGTGCTTACGACAACCAGTTAGAAGACATATGGTTAGTATAATTGTGAGAATGATTCGAATTTGTTTTTTCATAGTGTACTCATCACATCCTTATAGATTTGATCAATCTGTTCTTTGTTAAGTGTTGTTCCTAGGAAGATTTCCACAGCGTAAAGTGCTTGTGCAACCAACATCTCAAGACCAGATACTGAAATCATCCCAAGGCTTCGACCTTGTGCTGTGAATTGCGTTTCAATAGGATTGTAAATTAAGTCTACGACGGCATGGCAAGAGGGAAAGTGCGTTAGGTCAACAGGCGAAGCATCCGTGTTTGGATACATACCTACAGGACTTGTATTAATCACTACATCAGCGTCACTGTGAGAATCAAAGCACTCTTCATAGGTGATAACACCAGGAGCAGTTGTCCTTTTTACAATGATGATATCGCGTGCCTTGTTATTTTTCAAAACGGCGATGACTGCTTGGGCAGCTCCCCCATTACCCAGTACGATGCATTTTTTGCCAGCGACGTCGATATGATGCCTTTGCAGCATATAGTCAAAGCCTGCATAATCCGTGTTATATCCATATAGCTTGCCATCACGATTCACGATGGTATTCACGGCTCCGATTAGTGTGGCACGGGAATCCATCTCAGTCAGATATGGAATCACCTTTTGCTTATATGGAATCGTGACATTGATAGCACGAAATGCCTTCTTTTCCATAAAATCTGTAAATTCTTCTTCTGTTAATGGGCATAGCTCATATTGATAATCTGCCAGTTTTTCGTGAATGATTTTTGAATAGCTGTGACCTAATTTGCCACCAATTAATCCGTAATCCATATATATTCCGTCCTATCCTATGTTTATTATGTTTAGACTATCATAAATGAGTTATCCTTTCAAGGAATATTCTGAGACATGCTTCATATATTGAATTATGGAGGTGGTTCAATGGACGGGCGCAAGCAGGAGATATGGAGCATACTTCCCGTGTCAATGCGAGAATGTTTTCATCGTTCAGGATTAAAGATTGACAGATTGCAAGAGATTCGGATACGAGTCGGGAAGCCGGTAGTTGTGGTAGAACATGATGAAGAGTTTTTCTTAGGAACAGATGGGAGGCTAATGCAGAGTAATGAAGGCACTTGTTTTATCGCAAGCAGGGAACATGTGAAGGAATGCATGGAGTATATCAGTCGTTATTCTCTGTATGCATTTGAGGAAGAGATGAAACAGGGCTTTATCACCATACAAGGAGGACACCGGATTGGGATAGCGGGTAAGGTGATTGTTCGTGAAAGTCGTATACATAATATGAGACACGTGTCATTTGTTAATATTCGAATATCGCATGAGATTCCTGGTTGTGCTGATTTGATTATGCCATATATCATTTGTGGTAGGCAGGTTCTCTCAACCTTGATTATATCTCCTCCACGGTGTGGCAAGACGACCTTATTACGTGATGTGATTCGTCAGATATCCAATGGTTGTGGAATGATTTCTGGAAGAAATGTTGGAGTAGTCGATGAACGTTCGGAATTAGGAGCTTGCTATCTAGGCATACCGCAAAATGATTTGGGGATTCGGACGGACGTTCTCGATTGCTGTCCCAAAGCGGAGGGCATGATGATGTTGATTCGTTCTATGGCACCATCGGTGATTGCAGTCGATGAGATTGGCTCAAAAGAGGAGCTAGAGGCAATGGATTATGCGATGAATTGTGGGTGTGTACTGATTGCTACGGCACATGGACAAGACATGGACGACATTCGTCAAAAGCCGGTGCTCGGACAACTTGTACGGGAGCATTTCTTTCGGCGTTATATCATTTTGGGGAGAGGAGGAAAAGCAGGCTGCCTAAGTCAAGTATTTGATGAACGGGGAAGCTTGTTATATGATCAAGGATGAGATGGATTGGAATCATATGTATATTGGTGGGAAGTACAGGAATGGGATTGTATCAAAGTTATCTGGTGCGTCTTCGTTATGATAATCTGAAGGCAGTGAAGAAGAATTTGATTTGTCTGCGAGGCGAGATTGAGTATGGAAGAACACCGTTGCCAGAAGCTTTTGCCGAGTTGGGACAGAGGGGAAGAGATATGACGGCAAGTTTCTTTCGGGAGTTGTCGGAGAAAATGATTATATCTGATGGAGCCTCATTAGGACAGATGTGGGAAGAAACGATGAAGAAGGTCTTTCCAAACAAAAGTTTAACTGAGGGAGACCGTAGAGATTGGTTAGAACTAGGACAGACCATTGGCTATCTTGACAGCGAGATGCAGATAAATACGTTGAATCTCTATATGGAGAGAATTCAGCATTCTCTGGATGTTCAGCGAGAAGAGAAGAAAGTTAAAGTTAGATTATATAATATTCTTGGAGTGATGACAGGAGCCTTTATTACGATTATGATTTTATAGCAACCGGAGGAACCTATGGAGATAGATTTGATATTTAAGATAGCCCTAGTGGGAATTCTGGTGGCAATGCTCAATCAGATATTGAAGCAATCAGGGCGAGAAGAACAGGCATTTATGGTCAATATTGCGGGATTGCTTGTTGTGTTGTTTTGGATAGTCCCTTATATTGCGGAATTATTCGATACAATTAAGAAGTTATTTCGACTATAGCAGGGGGAAGAAAAGTGGTCAAGATTGCAGCAATTGGATTGGTAACGATGTTTCTCGGCATTGTGTTGGGCAAAATGAAACCCGAATACGGACTTTGTGTCATACTAGGGGGAAGTACGTTAATCTTTATCCTTGGGATGCAAAAGGTTCAGGAAATTCTAGAGACGCTCGAGGCAATTCGTAGATATGCGGGGATTCAACCGGAGTACATCAAGATTCTTCTGAAAATTCTTGGAATTGCTTATATAGCTGAGTTTACCTCATCACTCTGTAAGGATGCCGGACAAACTGCGATTGCAGGGCAGATTGACTTTGCAAGCAAAGTATCAATGCTGGTTCTTAGTATGCCGGTTCTTGTTTCACTACTTAAGATGGTAGGAGGCTTGAATGAGTAAATGGATGGGATTGATATGTATACTTGTTTTGATTTTATTACCCATGAAGAATGTGTCGGCAGCTCAAATAGATTTAGGACAAGTCCAGGACGAACTTGATCAGTCAGTGGGGGCAGGCGGCTTTTCTATCGAGGATTTTGTTGCCGAGGCATCACAAGGTAAGTCTGTACTGGAATCGGACAATCTTCTCGGTCAGGTCAAAGAGGCATTTGTTTATCAATGGGATAAGCAGAAGGGACAGATGCTTCAATTGTTATTGCTTGGTCTGCTGTCTGGAATTTTCACCAATTTTTCGGCCACACTGGGGAGAAAAGAGATGGGGGAGATGGGTTTTTTTATTGTATATCTGGTTTTGTTCGGCGTAGTTAGTGCGAGTTTCTATCAAGCATTTGCTGTGGCAAAAGAGGCACTAACCGAACTGTTGGATTTTATGAAGGTGCTGGTTCCTGCATTTTCCTTATCATTGGCAACGGTGACAGGGAGTGTGACATCTAGTGCATTCTATCAGATGAATCTGATGGGAATGGCAGTAGCAGATGCGATATTGATGAAGATGGTGCTGCCAGGGACACAGATATATTTTTTGCTGAATATGGCAAATTATTTTATGAAGGATGCACGTTTTACGAAAATGGCAGAGTTGGTGTATATGTTCTTGCAGTGGATATTGAAGACGTCATTTGGAATTATCGTGGGACTTCAGGGGATTCAGATGCTGCTGTATCCGGTTATTGACCAGGTGAAACGCAATGCGATGTGGAAGACGGCCTCGGCGATTCCGGGAATGGGCGGACTTTTTGGTACAGTGACGGAGACGATACTAGGAACAGGCGTGATTATTAAGAGTGCGGTAGGGATAGGTGGGCTGATTGGTATTTGCCTCATTTGCATGATTCCGATGATGAAGCTTCTTGCATTTACATTGGTGTATCGCATAACTAGCGCTCTTTTGCAGCCGATTTCTGACAGTCGTGTGGTCTCGTCACTAGAGATTGCGTCCGATAGTGGGAAAATGCTGTTATCAGCAGTGGTATCAAGTACATTGCTTTTCCTATTGTCGATTGCAATTGTGCTGCAGGCAACCAACCGCATTGTGTGATACAGGAGTATGGAGGGAAGATTATGGAGATGATTCGGGACATGATTGTCCGTGTCATGATATTTTTATTATTGGCAAATGTGATAGGAAATCTGTTAGAACGGAGCAAATATAGCCAGCATTTTTCCTATATTACAGGTCTTATTGTGATTGTTATGGTGCTCTCACCGGTGATTCGGCTTGTGCGCGGGCAGGATATATTTTCCTTTGAATTCAACAGGGAATTATATAGTCAGGATAGGCAGGAAGTGATGCGCGAGATTGAAGCGACATCGCGCGAGTCACAGAAACTAGTGTGGAAGCAGTTCGAGGAGAAGGTGGCTGCTCAGGTAGAGGAGTCATGCGAAAAGGAAAATGTGACTTGCCAGGCACGCGTCATCATGAGTGAGGAGGGTGAACTAGACCGCATTGTGTTAATGGTTGCAAATGAACAAGTGATTCCTAGTGGATTGGTGAGTCAGCTGGTAGAAATATATCAGATTGACCAACAGGATATATGGATTGAAGGAGAAGGAAAATGAAACTCAATTTTGACAAAATCAAAGAGATCGGATTGACAAAATGTATTGTGGTTTTTGTTGCAGGGATTTTGTTACTCGTGGTATCGTGCGGAGATTTATCTGGGGACAGAGACCAAGAGACGCCGCAAGTGAGCCAGGATGTGAATGGACAGACGGAGAGTGACTATCGAGTGCAAATGGAGCGGCAGGTAGTGAGTCTTTTGCGTAAGGTGGAAGGAGTGGGGGAGGTCGAGGTGATGATTACACTGGCTGCTTCGAAAGAAAAAGTGACACTGAAGGATAATGAAAGTTCAGGAGAGAATAATCAGGAAGAAACCGTGCTAATTGAGGATTCTAAGGACAATTCTAGTCCATATGTATTACAGGAGAAGGAACCTGTGCCAGAAGGAATCTTGGTTGTCTGTCAGGGCGGCGGAAATCCGGCAGTTAATCGGGAAATAATTAGTGCAATTCAGGTATTATTTCATGTAGAGGCTCATAAAATTAAAGTAATGAAGATGGACTCATCAAAGGGGGACTAAGGTGAAGCAAGATCGTGTGGCAGAGAGTACGTCGACTGGTGCGGTTGCAGCGACAGATACGAGTGAAACATCCAAGGAAAATGCAGGAGAGGCTGTTATTGTTGGCAGTACAGTGGGCGGTAGTTATTTTGAATCTGCCAAGTTATCTCGTGAGCAGACGAGAGCAAAGAACAAGGAGACGTTACTTGAACTTGTCA